>CAZPTF010000007.1:8732-35257 GCA_964589015.1 uncultured Anaerolineae bacterium | reverse complement strand
TGTGTTCGGCCCGCGGGTGTTGGAGCTGGCTTTCGGTACCGGCGATATCTTGCTGGACCTCCATATAGCCGGCTTCGAGGTCTTCGGCATGGATATCTCCCCCTATATGGTAGCCATCACGCAACGCAAACTGAAGCGAGCACGCGTACAGATTCCGATTGCCCGTGGGGCTGCGCAGGCATTGCCATTTGACCATGATGTTTTCGATTCGGTCATCCTGACCTTCCCGACACCGTTCATTTTCGAGGACTGTGTGTTGGGCGAAATTGCCCGCGTGCTACGCACGGGCGGACGCCTCGTCATCGTGGGCCGCGGAGTGGTGCAGCGGCCGGCGTGGCTGAGCGGCTTTATCGAATGGCTCTACTGGATCACGGGGCAGCGTACCACGGCAGCGTCCTCACTGACCGGGCAGCTGCGGTCGTGCGGATGGGACGCTGAAGAAATGGAACTTCAGCTTGCACGAAGCGCTGTCGGCCTGGTCGTCGCCCGCTTTCCGCTGGAAGCATAGAAGATGCTTTTTGCAGCATGACGGCCAGGGTCTCGTCTGCAGCGGGGCTACTCACACCGCCGGACGATTGAAGATCTTGCACGGGCCACGGTCCGCAGAGCAAGAAGAGGCCCGGCCACATTCCCGCGCGGAGGTTAGCGGTCGGGACAACGCACAATGCCCATCCCCCCGTGCTCTTCCCTAGAATTCGTTTATGGGGTATAATATGGGCAAGACACAATCGGATGTGAAAGCTCTGAGGCATATTTATGGTGCATACTTCAACAAACCCCTATGTAACAGATCGGCCCGTCGGTCGGGGCATTCCATTCTACGGACGTGTATCCGAGTTCGACTGGGTTAAACAAAGCTGCCTCCGTGGTGAACGTATACTGATCCTGCATGGTCCGATGCATATCGGCAAGACCTCCTTCCTGTACCAGCTTCCGGAAGTGCTGCCAGAGGAGTTCGCCGTAGTCTGGATTGACCTGGACACCGAGTTGGTCAGCAGGGAAAACACTGCGGTACGGCATTTCGTCCAGGTACTCGCGCGCCGTCTGAGCGAAGCGGGCATTATTCCGGAGGGGGTAGACTGGGCGGGCCGGACAGACGGTGCGCTATCCGCCATGTTGGCGGAAGTGGATGAGTCTCTGGGTGAGCGGCATTTGATTCTGGCTCTCGATTCAGTGGAAAGTCTGTTCGAGACGGAAGAGACAGAGGCCGACCTGTGGCAATTAGTCGAGCAGTTCCAGGGCGCCCTGAACCGTTGCGAGCGCGTGCATGTCCTGTGGTCTGGTGATGGTGCGGATCGCCTCCAGGGATCACGGTTCCCGCGTTTCGAACGTGCCTCGATCCGCCGGCTGGGCTCGCTTTCCATGAATGCAGCTACCAGCCTGGTGATCGAGCCGGTACGGGATGTGGTCTCTTATGAGCCACCGGCAGTGCGGCGCATTATCGAGCTGGCTTCAGGACATCCTTACTACATTCAGCTTATCTGCCAGGCGATCTATAATGCCGTCAGCGAATCGTCGTGGACGGTGAGCCTGCGTGATGTCGAAAATACGGTTGACACCCTATTGGCCGAGCATGTCGGAGAGTTCGAGACAATTTGGGAGTCGTCGACGACCAGCGAAAAAATCGTGCTGACCGCGTTGGGCACAATCCGCGGCAACCACGGCGTCTCCACACGACAGGAAGTGGGCAATGCCCTGCGCCGTGCCAACATCAACGTCACCCAGGAAGAAGTGACCGATAACCTGGAATGCCTGGTCGCCCGTGGCGTGCTCGAACGACTCGGAGCCATGACCTACCGCTTTCGAGTGGATCTGATGCGCTCCTGGCTCCGGCACAGGAAGAACATTTCGGACACCGCTTCGCTGCTGGGCAGTGAACAGCGTTCCGAAGATGTCGCAGTCCGTACCGCGCGAAACATCCTCATCGGAGGGATAGGCCTTGCTTTCGTCGTGGTGGCTGTAGCCGCCATGTGGTGGTTCACCTACCGGGGGCGTCAGGTACCGAACGCACCAGCTGATTCCCCGGTTGGCGCCACCATCGTGGCCACCGTCAATACCCCAACGCCGTTTTCCGGTCCGACACCCACCTCGACGCCGCACCCAACACCGACTCGTCCGCGGATTCGCATGCGTTCGCTGCCCGCGATTACCTATTTCGCCCGCGAGGATCGAAACTCACCGTGGCAAGTCTGGGTAATGGGGAGTGATGGCAAAGACCCACAGCGCATCACCGACACCGAATCGGACGAGACTTCACCAGTCTGGTCGCCCGATGGTTCGAAGTTTGTCTTCGTCTCGCAACGGGATGGAAACCGGGAATTATACGTGATGGACGCGAACGGTGCTAACCTGACCCGTTTGACCAAGCATCCCGCAGACGATTGGATGGCGGTCTGGTCGCCGGATGGCAAGGAAATCGCGTTCGTTTCACGGCGATACGGCAATTGGGAAATCTTCACCATCAAGCCCGATGGAACCGACCTGCAGCGTCTGACCGAGATGCCTGAAGCGAATAACTGGACGCCCGCCTACTCTCCCGACGGACAGGAGATGGTATTCGCCAGTAATCGCGATGGCGATTGGGAATTATACGTCATGAACCGCGACGGCACGATGCCGCTGCGGCTTACCGAAGTCCCGGGGAACGATTTCTCCCCCGCGTGGTCGCCACGCGGGGACAAGATCATCTTCGAATCGACCCGCGACGGCAATGCCGAGATCTACATGATGAACCGGGATGGCAGCGAGCAAGTCAACCTGTCGCGGGCGCCGCTTGCGGATGACCACTGGCCGTGCTGGTCACCCGATGGCAGCCATATCGCTTTCCAGTCCAACCGCGACGGTGACTGGGACATTTACACGATTACCGCGGAAGGAACCAGTCTGACAAACCTCACCCGCAACCGTCCCGGGAGCAAACAGGGACCGCATTGGCGTCCATAGGTCGTCCGGCGATCGCCGGCACTACTCGTGATACATGGTGATCGCATTCTTGTTTAGAATCACGAATGGCAGATTGTCGGTTGGGCCCAGCTTCGACGGAAGCAGCGGAAACAGTTTGGCGTTGGTGGCTGGGAGGAAATCGTACGCCAACCCATCGATGAAATCGCGCGTGCGTAGCTCACCCCCCAGGTGAAATTCCGCCTGGATCGCGAAGGCGGGCGTGTAAGCGGTCAGAACGGTGATGCTGGCCTGTAGCCTGATGTCGTCGTAGTCCGCAGCATCCAGCACCGCGACCATCGTGACGTTGGCCTTGTTGATAATCAGTTCCGGAATGGCGAGTGGCCCGAGAGGACTGTATGCCGAAATGGGTGTGATTTCAACATCGTGGATGGGGATGCACGTCCGCTGCTTATCGCCCAAGGCGGTGAGGATTTCTCCCGTGGGTTCCAGCTTTCCCGTCATCTTGAAGGCGTCAGTAAAAACCGCGCAACGATAGAGTCTTCTGGTGAACATGAGTGAGTCCATACGCTTCCTCCTTGCATCGCACTTGCCTGCACACCGCTTTCACGCGGTTTTCGGTGCTACCGCGCCCGCATTATTCAAAACCGTCCTGTATTATATACTTATATGCATTTAATCACCAAACGCCACGATCGTGACGAGATTAATCGCGTAGGGCGTCTGCGCTGGGATCCTGACTCGGGAGCAAAAGGAGAACAGGCCACGACCAAAAGATCGTGGCCCGCTCCGGTTGACGCGAACCGTGGAGGGTATGCGCACAGGTTGTTTTCTATTTCCGCGGTGTTCGCCCAGCCTACTTACTCAGCTTCGCAGCGGTCCAATTGACGCCGAGAGCGAGCGCACCACCGGCCAAAGCGGTCAAAAGCTGCGGCCAACTCATCATATTCACGATGGATGCAGGGACAACCACTGCCTGGCCCTGACCTGCGATCACCAGACTTAGCGGGTGCGCGACCAGCACCGTAACCGCGACGAAGAGGAAGGCGGCCTTGGCGACAGCCCCGACAGCCAGGGCGACCCACTGATTCGTCCGGCGAAGGCCTCCAAATGTGCTGACAAAAATAGCGTTGCCCATAGCGATGAAGGGAATCATCACAAGCAATGGCAGAGGCAGAATACCGCTCACCACTGCACCCAACGGTGTAACCATCCCGACGAAAATTGCCTGGCTCACACCGAGCCACAGGACCGTCAGAATCAACAGAGCATTCACCAGCGGACCGGTAAGCCACTGCGGCATGCCCAGATTGGAGATCAATAGGCCTGCCCCCATCAGAACGACCAGTTTCAGTAGGCCAGCCCACTCAATGTTACGCGTCCAAGTTGTTTCCCGTGTATTCATTTCTGCAATACCTCCTGCAAGGGTAATGTACCTGTACCTCTGATTATACTGCTGACATCAAATTCTTTCCAGCGTCACCTGCTTCGTTCGCCGCTGTAGCTCATCTACCAGTTGCCGGACGTAGACCAAGCGCATCGGCTCACCGCGGATCAGGTCAGCGACCTGGTTCGGATTGATCGCCTTGCCAACGATGAGATGGATGTCATCCGCCTGTAGCAAGATCCGTGCCAACCGCGTCGCCGCATCGTCATCGGCCGGGAGATCGTGGATAGTCTCGGCTGTTTCGAGCAGCGTGACCGCCTGCCCGAGGGTCAGGATACCTTCCGTGACCAGATCCACGCCCTTGAGTTTGGCTGTGGGTGGCGACCCCTTCTTGCGAGACGATTCCCCATGCCGCTTGCTGGGGGGGACCCACTCCACCTCCAATTCCTCACCCATCACGCGTGCGGCCATCTGCGCGGTCGTCCCACCGCAGATGACCTTGATACCTTCCGAAGACAGTAACCGGTAGACAGCGGCTTCGTCATCTTCTTTGTCCGCCGGTGGGCCGGTCAGGATGCATGCCGAGACGGCAGGACGGACCCGCATACAAACGACCGTGGAATCATCGCCAGGTTTGCCGTTGTATAGCTTGAGCGCCGTCTTCGAAAGCGCGCGGGTCAACTGGTAGGCGTCCCCGCCCGTCTCAACCCAGCGGCGCACCGAAGTAGCAATGTTCTTCCATCCCCAACCCAGCCGGTAGAGCCCCCCAACACCAGCATGTTCGTAGCCATCGCTCACCAGCACCATATAGTCACCCTCTTTGAGGGTGAAATGGCACTCGCGAACCTGGCGGCCCTTTATCTCCAACTGCTTGGCGGGCAGATCGACAATCGCCCCGTCTCTGACGAGAATCAGCGGTGGGCTGTCGTACTCCACCAGATAGGCCTCGCGCCCGTGCCAGACTCTGAGCATCGCAAAGGTGGCATAGGCCAGTTTCCGTATCTGACATTCGGGAAGCGTTTCGACCAACGTCTCCATTACGTCTTCGATGGGAGCACCATGTTCAAACATCTCACTGGCAATCTCGCTGGTCAGTGTCGACATGATATTCGCCTTGACGCCGCTGCCCAATCCATCGGAAAGAACCACCAGAAAGGAGGTTGGCGTGGTTGTGATGACCACAGAATCCCCGCAGAGTTCTTCGCCCTTCTTGTTCAGGCTTTCCCAGGCGACTTCGACGACTTGCCTCACTTGCCGTTTCCTTCCTCTAACAATTGTGCCAATCGCGAAAGCGCCATCTTGGTCTCGGCCGTCGTTTCCCCCAGCAACTGCGCAATCTCATGGGCAACTCGCATCTGCTTATTGATCACCTCCTGCGTACGCTGCAACGTTTCGGTCCGAATGTGGCTGAAATGATCCAGTTGTTCTTCTCTATCGGTGACGTCACGCAGAATGCCTACCACCAGTTTCTGATCCGGAACGCGGACCATCGTTTCCTCGACGATCAGGTCGTGCCGGATCTGCACGGTATCGCCCATGATCGGCTTCCCCGTATCGCGAACGCGCTCGAAGTCCGTCACGACCGGCATGATCGACTGGAGTGGTTTCCCAACCACTGCGGAAAACCGGCAATTGAACATCTCTTCCGCCGACGGGGACATATCCTGAATGTCGAGGTTCGCATCCACGATGAGAATCGCGTTGGGTGTGACATCCATCACCACCTGGCGCAAGGATTCGGAACGGCGGCGCATGTACGGGATACACATCGTCGCCTCCGCCATATTGCGCAGGGTGGCGATCGCTTTTTCCCGACAGGTCGGATAGCCGCATGCCCCGCAGTTCAACTCGTCATCGGGCGAGTATTTCTCGACACGATGCAGGACCTCCTGAATCTGTTCCTCGGAAAACTCCGGCAGAGGCACGTGCAGATCATTATAGCTGCGCGCCAGCGACGGCCATTCATTTCGTCTTGGCAACGGTTTCGGTTGGCGACGCGTCGCATACTCGATGATGCGCTGCCGGGCGAGGTAAGTGCCACCTTCCAGGTCATCCATCACCGGACCGTGGATGCAGCCCCCTTCACATGCCATCAACTCCACCAGGCAGGCTTCCAGTTTGTTAGAGCGGATTCCGTTCAAAACGTCCGCACATGCCTCCAAACCCGACGCAACGACGACATGGCTGGTCAGCATGTCCGTGTTCATATCGGCTGTCCCAACCAACCCACCTTCGACAGGGAACAGCCGCGCAGTTGCGCTCGGGACAATGTCCTGTTTGACATCGATCTGCGGTAGACCGGCGCCCTCCTCGGCCATCCATTCTTCGAGTTCCTTGAACGTCAACGCAGCATCGACAATCCCTTCGACCGGTAAATCTTTTATCTCCCCTTTCTTGGCAATGCACGGGCCGATGAACACCACGTAAGCATCCGCTCCGTATGTCTCGCGCATCCACCGGCCGTGAGCGATCATCGGAGAGACGATTGGGGCCAGATGCGGCAGCAAGTCCGGATGATACTTCTCAATCAGGCTGACGACGACCGGGCAGGACGATGTGATCACGGGCCATGCTTCCTGATATCGTTCGACGTACTCGCGGTGGGCCTGTCCAACCATCTCGGCACCGAACGCGGTCTCATCAGCGGCTGCGAATCCCAACGAACGCAAGACGTCCTCGATCTGAGAGAAGACGTGCATGCCGAAATATGCCGGAGCGGAAGGGGCTACACTGGCAACGACTTTCCGGCCGTCCTTCAGAGCCTGGAGGATTTCGGGGCGATCGTCGCGGACGGTTTTGGCGCCCTGAGGACAGGCGCGGACGCAATCCCCGCAGGTGATGCAGAGCTCGGGAACGACTTGCGCCTGTCCATCTTGTACGCGTATCGCCTTAACCGAACAGGTCCGGACGCACCGGTAACAATCCCGACAACGCGCCGGGTTCGTTGTGATAACTGAACTTGCCATTTTCCCTATCCCCGTACCAGAGGCACGATTTCCTCATAAAAGAACTGCTCGGCATCCTCAGGGTGAATCTCGCGATACTGGCGTTCATTGACGCGGATGGACACCCCCATAGAACACAGCTCCATGCAGAATGCCCCGACCAACTCCACCTGATTGTTAAGTCCTTCGATTTCAATCAGCTTTTCCAGCGTGGACGCCAGTTCATCCGACCCGCGCACACTGCAAGAGCTTCCCACACATATCGTTACTGTTACCATGCGCTCGTCCTCACCCAGTACTGGTCACGAGCAGCCCGCTTACAGGCTTCTCGTTGTGAAATCGGAAAGGCAGGCAGGACCACTCCACGTCACGCGGCCGGCCGACCCGGGCCCTGCCTGCCCACACTTGATATCGCCTATCCGACTGCTTCTTCCTTCCCTTGCGCCGCAAGAGCGGGTAGGAGATGAGTTTCGATAAATCCGGAGATATCATCCGGATCGACATGGATGACCTGATGCTCGCCCAACGTTACCGATGGACCATTGTCGCAGTGACCGGTGCAGAATCGCGCGCGCACGCGGAAGCGATCGGTGAGTCCCCGCCCGCGCAATTCCGCCGCCAGCCCTTCCAGGATGCGCCACGACCCTCTGACGTAACAGCCGGTGCTCACGCACACCCCAATATCGATCACCGGTTGTTCCTGCAGCATATCCTGAAGAGATTCCTCCACACGCATCGAGCGGCGCCCGTAGGACGTATGCAGGACGTGATGCGCCTTCTCACTGACCGGTTCTCCAAGCCAGTTGCTATAGATCGCCTGCACAGATGGGTTGTCCTGGCTCTTCTTGATCGGCGACATCTCGTCCAACCGGTACAGGACCTCGATACGGTCTGCCGGATCGGAGATCAGTTGTGGCGCAGGATTGCCGGACCCATTAATGCAGCCACCGGGACAAGACATCACTTCGATCAAGTCATACGGGGCGTCACCCGCACGGATGCGATCGATCAGCACCTGCGCGTTCTGCAGACCGCTCACAACCGCCAGCCGGACGGTCATGTCTCCGATGGTCAGTATCGCCTCCTTTATACCCTCCATGCCACGGACCGCGCGATATTCCACGTTATCCAGGCGCTGTTCGGTGATCCTCTCCGCCGCCAACCGCAGCGCCGCTTCAGCAACGCCACCACTTGCACCGAAGATAATGCCTGCACCACTGACTTCGCCAAATGGCGTATCGAGATCGACCGGCCGGATGCTGCGTGCATCGATTCCCTTTTCTCCGAAGATGTTGATGATCTCGTTTGTAGTCAGTACGGCATCGACATCTGCAATTCCGCTGTGACTGAACTCCGGGCGTTTCGCTTCGTACTTCTTCGCGTTGCACGGCATAATCGAGACGAAATAGAGCAGCTCCGGTTTGACGTTCAGTTGCTTGGCAAAATACTCTTTCATCACCGCGCCAAACATTTGCTGCGGCGATTTGCAGGATGACAGATGCGCCAACAAATCCGGGGCCATTTTCTCGCAGTAATTGACCCAGGCCGGACAACATGATGTAAACTGAGGCAGTACCCCGCCCTGGCTGAGCCGCGAGAGAAATTCGGTGCCCTCTTCCATGATCGTCAAGTCGGCTGCCCAGCAGGTGTCGAACACATACTTGAAACCGATTTGCTTCAGCCCCGCCGCCATCACGCGCATCGCCTGATCTCCGCCCATACCGAACTGCTGGCCAAAAGCGGCACGCACGGCAGGCGCGATCTGAGCGACCACGATCATGTCCGGATTGTTGAGTGCCCGGTAGACATCGGGGATCACCGGCTTGAACGTCAGTGCGCCGGTCGGACACACCGTCACGCAATGACCACAGGATACACACGAGGTCTTGTCCAATGGGCGATGGTCATTCGGCCCGATGGTCAAAACCCCATTGGTCTCGTACAGCGACAGGGCTGATGTCCCCTCCATCTCACGGCAAACCTTGAGACACAGACCACACAGGATGCACTTACCAGGGTCACGCACCAGAATCGGGTGATCGTTGTCGACCGGTAGTGGCCGAGCCGGATTCTCCTGATCGAACACGACATCATACGCGGTTGCGTACTCGCGCAAATTGCAGTCATAGCGTTCCGTACAACCGCAGCTCAGGCAGCGCGCAGCCTCGCGCATCGCCGTAGGCGCATCCCAGGTTCTGGTCGACTCCGCAAAATCCTGTTTGCGGACGTCCGCCGCAACCGTCGGAATCGGGTTGCGCTCGGCGGCATGGACGTTCTGGAACTCCTCGGCCGGGATACTGCGCCAATCGCCCTTGCTGCACGAATATTCCGCCTTGCGCGGTGTGACCCTGCCGGTCGTGAGGTACTCATGCATCGCACGGGCCGCACGCTGCCCCGCACCGATCGCCTCGATGGCGATGTCGGGACCGGTAATACAGTCGCCTCCGGCAAAGACGCCCTCAAGTGAAGTACTCATCGTCTCCGGATCCACCTTGATGGTCCCCCACGAGGAGACGATGCTGTCGGCTCCGATGCTACCACCATCTACCTGCTGGCCGATTGCCGCGACAATCGTACTGCAATCAAGCGTGAACTCAGATCCTGGTACAGGTACCGGACGGCGACGCCCGCTGGCGTCCGGCTCGCCCAATTCCATGCGGATGCAGGTCAGATTGAGCCGTTTGTCGTTGGGTGAGATCGCCGTTGGCGCAGCGAGGAATTCCATCTTGACGCCTTCCTCGATGGCCTCTTCGATCTCGATAGCGTCGGCAGGCATTTCATTGCGGGTACGACGATAGAGAATGATGACCTCTCTGACGCCGAGACGGACAGACGTCCGTGCCGCGTCCATGGCCGTGTTACCACCGCCCAGGACAACGACACGATCTCCCAGGAATGGGACCTTGCCGCGCGCCACTTGCGCCAACAGGTCTAACCCGGACAGCACGCCGGGCAGATCTTCTCCCTCCACGCGGATGCTGCTCGATAACTGTGCGCCGATGCCCAGGAAGATGGCCTCGTACCCGTCGTTCTTCAGGTCCTCGATTGTGAAATCGCGTCCCAGTTTCTTATTGTACTCGATCTCCACGCCCAGGTCGAGAATGGACTGAATTTCGGCATCGAGGGTATCTTCCGGAAGACGATAATAGGGAATGCCCCAACGGATCATGCCCCCGGCGGCCTCCTGCATTTCGAAGATGCGGACGTGGTGCCCATGCTGCCGGAGAAAATATGCCGCTGTCAACCCGGCAGGGCCGGCACCTATGATCGCGACCTTACGCCCGCTGTTCGAAGCGACTTCCGGTTTGAACGGAACGAGTTGATAGCTGTCCCAATCTGCCACAAACCGCTTCACTGCGTTGATATTGACAGCGCCATCCAACGCATTGCGCCGGCATTCCGCTTCACAAGGATGCGGACAGACCCGGCCGCAGACTGAGGGGAGCGGGTTGCTCGCCTTGATCACCTGCAACGCCTCGCGAAAGTTTCCCGATCCCACATGGTACAGGTATTTCTGGATATCGATATGCGCGGGACAGCGCTGCACGCATGGGGCGACGCAATCTCCATAATGATGGCGTAACAGCGACTGGAGATAGATCTGCCGAAAACTGCGCAATGCGGGAGACTCGGTCCGGACCACCATACCGTCCTTGACGGTCGTCGAGGTCGCCGAAGTGAATTGGGTCCCCTTCCCATCGACCAGTTCGACGATTGCAACCTCCACGTTAGTAGGAGGACTGACGCGGGGATCATAGCCGAGTGCCGGGATATCTATCCCGTTTTCTCTTGCAGCTTCGATTATGGTAATACCCTCTCGAACAGCGAATTCGTTGTTGTTTATCTTTATGTTGATCATCTGTGCCTTCCTTTGTGCCAATGTTCCGAGATCGAGAGCTTTGTGATTTTTCGTACGAATTATAGCACACCTTGCACACGTTGTCAAGTATTTCGTGAAAAATGGTCCAAAGTCGCGGGACGGTCGAGCATCGTGCGGCCCAGCCGCCGCGCGGGTCAAACAAGGCGTTCAGCGATATGGGGTGCGTCCGGAGATTTTGGGGCTGGCAAGCAATGGGCAGGTCGTGTTTGCAGTGTGACCTGCCAGGTGCACACGAATATCTGCGTGGCGGTCAAGACTGTGCCAATCTTGGACGCGTTCCGTTTGCGACGGGGCCCGCGTGAACGGGCCACCAGACCACCGCATGGCCTGTGCGGAGATTGGCACAGTCTGCTCCAGTGGGCGTGCTCTCTAGCGCATGGGTCGTGTCAAAGGCGCTACACTTGTCGCCAAAAAATCCTGGTTGCACCCAGCGATATGTTCAAATTTGCGTTCTACGTTATTTGGTGCTATACTTTGTCGTGAGGGCGAGTAGCTCAGCTGGTTAGAGCGCACGGTTCACATCCGTGAGGTCGTAGGTTCGAGTCCTATCTCGCCCATGTCAAGGTTAGGATCGCTGACCGCGGTTACGCTCGTCCCAGGCAAAACCAAAAGGCGTAGGCCGCGGCTTTTTTATGGTGACGCTGTTGGGTTGACCTTACGACTTGGCAGAGAATGATCTGATAATGGCCGGTAAACGACTCTCTCTTCCAATTGACTGGTATCTTTTCGCAGCTCGTTGGTCGGTGTACATTGCAACTCTTCTCGTCCTCTTGTTTTTTCCTCTGTCCGCCAGCAACCCCTCTGTCCTACACGTCACTTTGATTGCCGGCGCCGCACTCAACCTGATCTACTTCATTCTTCTGAGCTTTGGGCTCTATCGCGGACCTATCGCCATGACCGCTCAGGCGATTGACATCGTCATATTCCTTGCCATTCTCTACGCGACCGGTCAGGGACATAGCCCGCTGTTCGTGTTTGCCGTTGTTCCCGTCGTCGGTGGTACGTTGCGCTTTGGGGCTGGCATAGGGATCATCACCGCTTTCGTGCTCGGCAGCGGGTACGGCGCTATGATCGCTCGCTCCTTCGGTCAATCGGTGTACCCGGCAGTCTGGGGCAGTTTTGGCCTGACCATGCTGTTGCTCCTGTTGCTGGCTGCTATTCCGCGCCCTGCGGGGCAATCCAGGGACGCCGGAGCCGATAACGAGTTCGACCTCGCCGAGCTACGCAAGGCATACGAGCGGCTGAAGACCATCTATCAGTTGACCAGCACGTTCAGCGCCACGCTCAACCACGAGCGCGTCCTCGACACGCTCCTGGATGCCAGCACCATCGATTTGCACGATCCCAGCGGGGGCGAGGTGCGCGCGGTGTGCATGGTTCTGCTGTATTCGCCACGGGGTACGTTGCAGATAGCGGCGTCCCGCAACCTGAAGGATCAGGATCTCGGCCTATCCTTTGGCGAGGAAGAAGGTCTCGTACAACGAGCGCTGCGAAGCGCTGAACCGGTATTGGGGGAGAGCGCCGCTCAAGACCCCGATCTCCAATCGTTCGCGTCTCTCGCTGACACTCAGTCCTTATTGATTATTCCGCTCCGTGCGGTCTACAAAGTCTATGGCGCCGTGCTCATTGCCAGCGCCAAGCCACAGGCGTTCATACCGGAACACGTCGAGATGCTGACCGCCTTTTGCAGTCAGGCAGTCCTCGCACTCCAGAACGCGCAGCTTTACCAGAATGTCCAAGAGGACCGGCGAAGAATCATCGACACCCAAGAGGAAATCCGGCGACAACTGGCTCGCGAGCTCCATGACGGCCCGACCCAGTCCGTCTCGGCCATCGCCATGAGACTGAACTTCACGAAGATGCTGGTCAAACGTGATCCGGAGCGGGCCACTGAGGAGATCGTCAAACTCGAAGACCTGGCACGGAAAACGGCCAAGGAGATTCGGACCATGCTCTTTGCCCTGCGACCACTCTCGCTGGAAACGCAGGGGCTGACAACCGCCTTGAAGCAGTACGCGGAGAAACTCAAGGAGACGGAAGGCCTGGTGATCAACGTCGACAGCAACCTGGACCAACGTCTGCTCCCCAAGACCGAGGCGATCGCGTTCTCGATCATCGAGGAAGCGGTCAACAATGCCAAGAAACATGCCAGAGCGAACAACATCACGATACGAATCCGGGTACAGCAGGATTGGCTCGTGGCTGAGGTCGAAGACGATGGGCATGGTTTCGATCTATCCACCGTGGACAAAGGTTACGACCAACGGGGCAGCCTCGGACTGATTAACATGCGCGAAAGAGCTATTCTGGTCTCCGGGAATCTAAGCATCAAATCCGAACCTGGCAAAGGAACGCTGATCACGCTGCTCATCCCTCTCAGCGATGCCAATCTCGCATCCGCGTAGCGTGTACATCTGGAACCCGCATGAGCTCTCAAGTGACTCTAGCCATCACTATCGGCATCTCAATACTCATCTACATACTGACGTGTCATGGTGCGGTGTACTATCGCCTGCACCCGCAAACCGCATTCGTCGTGTGGTTGGCGCGGACAATCTGCCGTCCACATCCTGGAAATTGGCTCTATCAAATTGCGCGCTTCGCCTATTATGTCGGGATACCTTACGTTGCACTCCGACAGGGGATTGCATCGGCCCAGATGATGGGCTTGGGAGAATGGAATGGCAAATTCGAAGACGTCTTGATCAGCATCGGCCTGTCCGGTACTGCGGTCGTGCTGTTCGCCCTGGCATGGAGCGCACGGGTGCACAGTCTGGCGCTACCGGAGATGCCAATCTCCTCGCGGAAACGGCATTGGCTGATGGCCACCCTGGATATTCTGTATCTGGAAGTTCATTGGGCATTCTACCGCAGCGGTCCGATCCTGTGGTTGGGAGGCGATTATTACGCTGGGTCCATACTGGGCCTCGCCCTGATCTGGACCGAGGGGCTGTTCGACCCAGCTCTGCGTGCCGGCTTGCGCCGGCCGGAGACGAGCTTACGGATTGCGATCAGTTGGGGTACTTCGTTGTGCATGACGATGGTTTTCTTCTTTTCACGCAGTCTGTGGATCGTGATCCCGGCGCATTGGCTGGTCGCTGCTTGTAGCGGAGAGATTCGACGGATGATCGATTCAAAGCGAGCGTCTGACATAAACGATCATTTCCACGACGGGTCTTGAACGCGCGCAACAAAAACGGACCTGGCATCCGTCACCACGTCCGTTCTCAGCAGTGCACCCCGCGACAAATGGATGGGCTACACAACCAGGGCAAGGACGACAAGCCCCACAAACAATACACCAGCCAATATCCCCATCCGTCTCAGATCAGAAATCACATAGTGATACTCTGTGGCGAAATCGGGCATTTTTCTCGCTGCTTCCACCTGAGGCTTCGCTGTGGAAACGACGCGGGGAGCCGCAGCTCTGACCTCGCCGACTACAGCCGATGGGGCAAGCGATGGAGCTGGTTGGTTGGCAACCGGCTTCGCAGAAAACGTCCGTCGATCGCGGCGACTTTTCTTAGCCATACGACACAATTCTCCCTTCCATTTATCTTATCATTGCTCGAGTATTGTCCCTCAAGAAACATGCAAAACTAGCGATCCAGTTGCGCGATCACCACCAGTCGATGGGTATCGATGAGGTAAGGATAACAGGTGATCAGCGTCAGGACAGGCTGGCTCGTTGGTGACATCACGCTCACATCGCTGGGCTCAACCACACGTTTGGCTTTTACGACATAATCGAACGCCTGCGAACCAGAGTAGACCGTAATCCGATCTTCGAGCTCGACGTTTTCGAGATAGCGGAAAAGCTCCCCGAAGACGTCGTTATGGGCAGAGATTACCATATTGCCACGCTCACCCGGATTGGCCGAGCCGATGTGATGTCCCGCCCCCTTCTTTAGGTCCTCCCAATCATCCCCATGCACGACAGTCGCATCGACTTTGATCGCAGGGATGACGATCCGTGTGGGGCGTTGGGGTGCCGGGGTTGGCACTTGCATCGGCGGCATCGGTTTCACGAGATTGCGATAAGCTAATGGAATATCGTTCGCGGCAGAGGGTGGGGCGCTACTACCTGGCAATACGGACACCTGAATCAGGGGGGACGTAGTCGGCGTGATGATTTCACGGGCTTGCGCCACCTCCTCATTCAGGGTTTTCAGATTGGCCAGGGAGCCAACGAGGATAACCACCAATCCAACCAGCGCCAGCATCTCCAAGCCGAGCAAAACGCGATCGCGAATCACCGAAATTCTGGATTTACCGGTTGGCCCCCCCGAAAAAACGCTCGTCTGCGCGGTGGGATCCGCTTCGTATTCGACCACGGCAAAACGCCCGGCTCCCGCGAGCGATTTTTGCCCCTCGCTTCCGCCGAAAGCGACGCTCGCCCTCGATTCAGCAGCACGCGTACTGTCTTCCACCGAAAGCGGTGGATCGTCAGCAATCCGCCCAACTTCGGCAAGGCGGCGCAAACGCCCGTAACGCAATTCACGACGTCTAACTCTGAGAACCTGCTCGAGTTCCTCAATGCTTAGATCATCTACTGGGCGCCTATCCACCATCGTCCTCTCCCAGAATGGGACATCTCGTGACTGCAAAGTTTCCATAAAACCATGCGGACCATCCGTATTATAGCCGACATCAGTGGCGGCGTCAAATGGGCGGAGGAGTCAGGTGTCCCATTCGGTTCCCTCGACGAGCAACTCCGAACGTGCTAGCAGAGTCGCTCGTCAAGGTGGCAAAAGCTAGACCAAACCCACGTCCTGAGCCAGTTCGATCATGTAATTTCTGGACCGCGTACGAATCTCTTCTGCGACTTCGGCGGATATGGTATAGAACATCTCGCGATGAAGCGGTTGCCCGTTTTCATCACGCGCACCGACCACAGTGAAGCTGTAATTCCAGAAGAAATGATCGTCTACGCGCGGTTGGAATTTGGCGCCTTCCCTGGTTTCACGTTCCGCCAGCTCCTTGAGATACTTCTGTGCCGTCGCTTCCCCGCGTTTTGCTTCTCTCTCCGTAATCTGGCGTGTGGTATCCCACCACCACCGGAAACGCTCGGGATCCATGTCAGCCAACACTTCGGCATAGATGATCTGCAAAATTGGGGAAATCTTGTAATCCAGTGCGCCTCCGGTCCCTTCCGCGATACGCTGACGCGTTTCCCGAGATAAATCATCCCCTGAATGATAATCGAGGGTAACGCCAAACTTACTCGCGATGGCAGCCATACGCGCGGAGCGATCCTGCAACCCTTGCACACCGTCGGGCAGCCGGTAGTCGACGCCTTTCTCAACGCCGAAGTTGGGGGCTACATGGGTACAGCGGATCCCCTGTGCCGCCAGCTCGCGCAGGACGAAGATCACTTCCTCGTCGGGAGTCACCGAGTCCACAGCCGAAATATCCAGCGGGCGCTCATCCATCGAGAACTCGAAGTCGTACCCCCGTTGACCGCGCAGCGTAGCGATATACTCGTTCAATTGCCCGGCGGCCTCAATGCTGTGCCAATACTTGATCACAAACCGTATGGTTTGCTCTTCGGTTGGATGATAGCGATATCCTCCCGAACCGACAACTGCCGGGGCCTCAAGGGTCTCGGTGTGCCGGGCCAGGATGGCTTTGCGTTTCGCCAGATCCGGAACCAGGACCTCGAACGCCTGTTGAAGCGCGACACCTTCCAGACGCAGCGCGGAATAGTCAAACATGTCGGACGTATCCATGGTGAAGAAGGTGTAGTCACGAGAGGAGTCGAGCAGAACCTTGGCCCGGTCCATTCCTTCTGTCCCTGCGGAACGTTTCACCGGCACGTGGTCGGCGTCAGCGCCCCAGGGAACTGTGCTCGCTCCCATTTGAATCCCCCACAGCACGCCTTCAAGCCACAACCCTTCGATAGAGCTCCCCGTATGGCCCATACTCAAGGTCCCCAGTCCCGGCAGATATGTCTGCTGTAAGGGCTTGCTGGACAGAAGCTCGCGCATCGGGGCCAACTCACGTCCGACAGAGTTCTGGATGATATTGCCCGGCACACTCAATTGCTCCAGGGTATCGAAAGCGCTGGGGAAAACATAGCAAGTCATCCGGTCGCCGATGCCCAGGCGAGGCGTCGTCCCCATAGGACGAGGGCCAAATGCGACCGCAATGTTCTCCACGAAATAGCGGATATTGTCAATGTCGGCCGGGATCAACGCCGCGCTTACCCCATCCACGGTCTCGACCTGCACTGCGTCGAACGAACCACCCAGCTTTTGCAGCCCGGCGCGGTCATCGCTGAACGCCAGCAGTGCCCGCTGCCCGTCCCGGAAACGCGCGAGGACAAAACTGACACCCTCGGCTGCCTTGAGGGACTCGGGAAACAGCGTCAACCCATCACACACGGCTTCTCCCGGCGCCAAGGTCCCATCCATCACCCGGCGCACTACAGACTTCAGAAAGGGGCCACTCGCCAGGAGAATCGCTTTGGCCTGTGGCAGATTCCAGGTGGCGGTATCCAGTACGGCTGGGCTGTGAGCGGGCTGAAACGTAATATCGCCGGCTTTGACTGCATCTTCCGAAATTGGCTTAATATCGACCTGTGAACCCATAGTTTGCTCTCCAATCTCCTTTGACCAAAAATTCTGCACAGCCAAACATATCGCCTACCAATGCTGTTTCGCATGACTGATTTTGGCTTCGCGGTCTACCCGAAGACCCAGGCCGGACTCCCGCGCCCGTCCGCTAGAATGACCACGCTTTGTCCTGGAAACAGCACCAGTCTGCTCACCCATCTGCAGACGAGGTCGAGCTGCACATCAACGGTGCCAATGAGGTGATCTTACTACAGACACCAGGGCCTGTCAAGGGTTTGGCAATCCCACAGAGTAACTGCTATAATGCGCGGTGTCGGACCAGATCATCGCAGCTGGTCATTCAGGTGTTACTTCAAGTGTATCCTTCAAGGAGAGGAATATGCCCAAGAGAATCCACAAGCCCTCCGCCGCTCTCTATCCGGCCCCGGTCGTTCTGGTATCTTGTGGGGATATGGATCGCCCCAACATCATCACCATTGCCTGGACCGGCGTGCACTGCTCGTCGGAAGCGCCGATGGTGAGCGTCTCGATTCGTCCCAGCCGTTACTCGCACGCGCTGATCGCGGAATCGAGGGAATTCGTGATCAATATCCCGACCACCGCCTACCTGAAGGAAGTCGATTTCTGCGGCGTGGTGTCCGGACGCGATGTGGATAAGTTCGAAGCCTGTCACTTCACCGCGCTGCCGAGCTCCAAAGTGCAGTCACCCATTATCGCCGAATGCCCGGTCAATCTGGAATGTACGGTCACCGACATAATCCCGCTGACCAGCCACAACCTGTTCCTGGCACGAATCGAAGCGGTTCACGGGGATGAAGACGTCATGGATGAGAAGGGGAATATCGATGCCGCCAAAGCGGTACCCATCACGTTTGTGACGTACCAATATTATGGACTGGGGGCATACCTCGGGCGGTACGGCTTCACTGGAGGCAAGTTGACGTCGTAGGCTAACGCCGGTTTTTCTTCTTGGGGCGTGGCTCACCATCCACCCACGTTCCAGCCAGGTCGTAGATCTCAGCCTGGGTGATTCGCACGGAGGCAAACCGGCCAATGGGTGCCTCTCCTCCAAAAACGACCAGCCCGTCGATTTCCGGCGCGTCACGATACGAGCGGCCTACGCTGATCCCATCACCTGTCCCCTCTACCAGCACATCGAGCGTGCGCCCGATTTGAGCCTCGTTGCGCTGCAGGGATACCTGTTGCTGCAGCGTCATGATTTGATCGTAACGCGCCTGTTTCACGAACTCGGGGAGCTGATCGGGCAGATCGTAGGCGGGGGTACCGGCTTCTCGTGAATAGGTAAAGACACCGACGCGATCGAACGCAACTTCTCTGACGAAATGCAGCAAGGTAGCGAACTCCTCTTCGGTCTCCCCAGGATATCCGACAATCAGCGAAGTACGCAGGGCGATATCCGGCATTGCCTGTCGCAGGTCGGATAGAATGCGCAGGACGCGCTCCGTGTCATGGGGACGACGCATCCGTCTCAGAGTATCCGGGTGCGCGTGTTGCAGGGGGAGATCCAGGTAGTGACAGATTCGCGGTTCCTGTGCCATGATCGCGATCAAATCGGCGCTGATATGCTGGGGATAGGCATACATCAGGCGCAGCCACGACAGGTCAGGCACTGCGCGTAAGACCTCGCGCAGCAGGCCAGGCAACGCGTCCTTCTCGCCACGGTCCGACCCGTATGCAGTCGTGTCCTGGGCGATCAACACCAGCTCCTTGGCCCCTCGCGCGACCAGGCACCGCGCTTCATCCACCACATCCGCCACGGGCCGGCTTCGCAATGCTCCTTTGATCTGCGGGATGGCGCAAAATGCACAGGGGGCATTGCAGCCATCGGATACACAGAGATATGCCATCGCGTCTGTATGACCACGCAGAACTCGCCCAAAGGAGGACAACAAGGTCCCCGCCGGGGGCTCTCCCAGCAGCACCGGAACGGCCCGCGGAATCGCCTCATCCGCCGCAGGTACCCGTGCGATGAGTTCGGTGATCTCCATCCAACGTCTGGTGCCCAGCACACCGTCCACACCGGGGACCTCATCACGGAGGCATTCACCAATCAATTCTGGCAGGCACCCAAGCGCAATAAGCTTTTGTCCCGCCCGCTTACCAGCCACGAACTCGCGCAGCACGTCTAGTGACTCCTCGCGCGCACTCTCGATGAACCCACACGTGTTGACAATCAGCCAGTCAGCCTGAAGCGGGTCTGCGACAATAGTGTGCCCAACTCCGACGAGAAGTTGGGCCACGTAATCCGATATCACTTCATTCTTAGGACAACCCAACGTTGCGACGTGAAATTGCATCAGCGCTCCACAGGTGAGAGGTCGTGGGGCAGACTGAGGACGGTGCACGCTGATTACTTCGCAGCGAGCACAACGGCGTCATCCTCTTGCATCACCTCTTCCGAACTCTCGGGTTCGACCTTGAAAAGTTTGTCCGGCCCCTCGACCCGATCGATGAACAACACCCCATTCAGATGGTCGATTTCGTGCTGCAAAACGCGCGCCAGGAGACCGTGCCCTTTCAGGCGAAAAGCCCGGCCTTTCGTGTCCTGCGCCTTAACGGAAACCGTCGTCGCACGCGTGACCAGCCCCCACCAGCCAGGCACGGAGAGACAACCCTCCTCACCCTCTTCGGCACCCTGTGCACGCACAATTTCGGGGTTGACCAAAACGTAGGTTTTGCCACTCTGCGGATCTTCCTCGTCCTCGGGCAAGGTAATGACGACTACCTGCTCAAGTACGTCGATCTGCGGAGCTGCCAGACCCAAGCCATTCGCGGCTCCCAGGGTTTCCAACATATCGGCCACCACTGTTTCCAGGGTGGGTCCGAAAACACGTACTTTCCTGGACTTCTGGCGCAACCGCGGGTTGTCGGCGAAAATAATCGGTCTTACAGCCATAATGTGCCCCCTATACGATAAGCTATGCACTGCGCAATCTATCAGGCATAGGCTACTCAAGAGCTTAATTCGAACCGCGTAGATTATAGCCATTTCTGCGCAAGATGTCAAGAAATATTACCATCATGCTGTCTAATTCCGTTAAATTCGACATAATAATTAAACTATTGACAATTCCATAGAGTTGTGCTATAATCTCCCTCGGATACAAAAGAATACAAGCCTTCGGGGCAGGGTGAGACCGGTAGGATAATCGGTCAATTCCCGATCGGCGGTATGGGACCTGGGTGAACAAGAGGTTCCGAGCCCGCAAGCTAATAAGCAGATCTGGTGCCAAGCCAGAGCCGACGGTA
The DNA here is from genome assembly GCA_964589015.1 of uncultured Anaerolineae bacterium. Classification (GTDB taxonomy): domain Bacteria; phylum Chloroflexota; class Anaerolineae; order DAOTYC01; family DAOTYC01; genus CAZPTF01. The sequence continues at coordinate 14,299 of CAZPTF010000007.1, read as the reverse complement.
AAGTCCGGATGGGAGAAGGTCAACAGGTAAGCGCAGCGAATTTCACGGAGCGCATGTGAAGGACTGCGACTGAGGGTAACCCCGAAGGATGTTTTGTACCTTCGGGTTTTCTTTTTGGCCCGCTATGGCGAACAAATGTGAAAGGATCGATGTCCATGAAATCAATGGAGGCACATCCGTGCATCACACAAGCGAGGCAGTCCGCAGCAGACCGTGTGGATGGCATGCGAGGACTGTCGACGGGCGTAAAATTCTTCCTCACCCGTTGGGGTGAATACCTATTGGTCCCGGCGGGCTTGCTCTTGTTCTTGGGGTTGTGGTCCGCCATCGTCAGAATTGGGCAATATCCGCCCTTCATTTTGCCGGGACCGACCCAGGTTTACGACAGATTCATGCTCACCCTGGCAGATGGAACGCTGTGGAAACATGCACAAGTCACACTGCTGGAGATCGCAGCAGGGCTTTCCCTGGGTTTGGTATCCGCGATCGTGATGGGATACCTGCTCGCCAAATCTCCCTGGCTGGAACGGCTGCTGGCCCCTTACATCATCGCGTCCGAGTCCATCCCGGTTGTCGCGTTAGCGCCACTTCTGGTCATCTGGTTCGGGTTCGGAGGTTTGTCGAAAGTGCTCATCTGTGCCCTGATGGTCTTCTTCCCGGTGTTGGTGAACACCGTCGTGGGAATCCGATCCGTAGAGCGTGACCTGAAGGACTTGATGTATTCGTTGCAGGCATCGCATTGGCAAACGTTCTACATCCTCGAAGTGCCTGCCGCGCTGCCAGTCTTCCTCGGAGGGCTGAAAATGGCGACGACCCTGGCGGTAATCGGCGCGGTAGTGGGCGAATTCGTAGGTGCGGACAGGGGGCTCGGGGCGCTCATCAATATCGGTCGCGGAGTTCTGGACACCCCGCTGATCTTCGTCGCGCTGTTCACGCTGGTTGGCATCGCCATGACCCTATATGTGCTTGTCGTCTTGTTGGAACATCGTCTACTGGCCTGGCAGAGAACGCAATAACTTCCCAGGATATTCTGAGTCACGTTGCCGTTGAGCACAAGGAGGACATCTTTGAACAAGTTTCTACCCATCATCGCTCTATTGTTAGTGTTGCTACTCGCAGGCTGCGGCCCCTCACCATTGGCAACTCCTACGAGCCCACCGCCCACGGATACCGCGGAGCCCGACGTCGCACAATCGTCGCCCTCAGCAGGCCTGCGGGCGGTGGTGCTGGGTATGGGGTTCATTCCCAACGTCCAGTTTGCACCGTTCTACGTCGCGGACTCCAAGGGATATTTCGCCGACGAAGGCATCACGGTCCAGTTCAACTATGGCACCGAAGACGACCTGCTGAAGCTGATCGGGACCGACAAGCTGCAATTCGCCATCGGCAGCGGGGATCAGGTCATCCTGGCACAGTCACAGGGATTGCCAGCAGTCTACGTTGCGAACTTCTACCGCCAGTTTCCAATCAGCGTCGCATCGTTCGCGGATCGCAACATCAGAACACCCAAAGACCTCGAAGGGAAAAAGGTCGGCCTGCCGGGATTGTACGGGGCCAATTACATCGGTTGGCTGGCTCTGGCACATGCCACCGGAATCGACGCTGACCGCGTGACCCTGCAATCGATCGGCTACACTCAGGCGGCGGCCCTGCAACAGAATCTGGTTGACGCTGCTGTTGTCTACATCGTGAACACTCCGGTGCAGCTCCAATTGGAGGGCGAAGAGGTCGTTCAACTCAAGGTCTCGGACTACCTCAACCTGGTGTCCAACGGGATGATTACGAACGAACAAACCATTGCACAGGATCCTGCGTTGGTCCGCGGCATGGTGAAGGCGTTCCTGCGAGGGCTGCGTGATACGTTGCACAACCCAGATGAAGCGCTCGAGATTACCCTGCAGTACGTGCCAGAATCGGGCGGCGAGAACCTTGAGGTGACCGAGGCAGTGTTACACGCCAGCATCGAGCTGTGGCAAGGTGATGACCTTGGCATCAGCAAGCGGGAAGATTGGGTGGTGTCAAGAGACTTCATGAAAGACGTCGGGTTGATTGAACAGACACCCGATGTGGATAAGCTATTTACGAACACCTTTGTCGTAGCGGCTTCTGAATAGCGCCAGTTGCCGGTCCGGCTAGCCGGACCGGCACTTCATTCGGCCATCATACCATAACAACGCATTCGGGCGTTTTGTCCTGATCTCATGGAACTAGCGGATATGCTCACAGACAATCTCATCGAAACGAAACAAATCAGTTTGAAGTTCCCCGCGCCCACAGGTATACAGTGCGTCTTGCGGGATGTATCTCTCAATGTCAAACCAGGCGAGTTCGTGTGTATCGTCGGACCATCGGGTTGCGGAAAGACTTCGTTGCTCCGCATCATGGGAGGGCTTCTTGCGCCTTCTGCCGGCACGGTGTATTTGGCTGGCAAACCATTGACAGCGCCCAGAAGAGATATCGGGTTCGTTTTCCAGCGGGCTAATCTCATGCCCTGGAGAACTGTGGAACACAACGTGATGTTGCCGCTGGAAGTTGAAGGAGTTGAGTCCGGAGAGGCTCAAGTCCGGGCCTCCGCGCTTCTCGACCTGGTTGGGCTTTCCGGTTACCAGAAGGCCTATCCCAAACAATTGTCCGGCGGCATGCAACAGCGCGTTGTCCTCGCCAGAGCGCTCATCCAGAATCCGTTGTTACTGCTCATGGATGAGCCCTTTGGCGCATTGGATGCCCTGACCCGTGAACGAATGAATCTCGAGTTGTTGAAGATTTGGGATGAGACACAGAAAACGGTCGTCTTCGTCACACACAGCATCCACGAAGCTGTCTTCCTCGGAGATCGTGTCCTCGTGATGAACCCTTTGCCGGGGCGCATTGTCGATGAAATCACGGTATCATTACCGCGCCCTCGCCACCTCGACATGCAATGGCAGGACTCGTTCGGCGGCTACGTAGACAGGATCAGAGCGTCTATAGGCTGTAACGAAAGTTCTTGCCCACCTATGTAACGAATAACTGTTTGTTGACATTCGGAAAATAAAACAGTATAATAACAGAATTGAAAGAACGGTTTGCTGAATACTATGGACCGTACTTAGTATTCGTGCAGAATTGCGCCAGAGCCGTGGTAGCGCACGGCTTGTATTCTGGACATGGAGAGGTTCCGTCAAACCACGTGAATAGGGGGTGAACTTGTGAAGCACAACAAGAGTTCTAAGGCCTTCCGAGTGCTGGTCGTCGACGATGATCCCGAAATTGGTACTCTGTTCAGGCGAGTGCTGGGTAATCGATCGCAGACCGTGACGGTCGCACGAGACGGGTATGAGGCACTCGAGAGAGTCAACCAGGAGAAATACGACTTGGTCTTTTTGGATGTGAAATTGCCAGGTATGGATGGTGTCGAAACGCTGGAGAAGATCAAGAACATTTCCCCAGATTCTATTGTTGTCATGATGAGTGGCTATTCCGTCGAAGAAGAGATCAAAAAGGCGATCGACATGGGAGCGCAAGACTTCCTGACGAAGCCCTTCGAAGACATGGACCAGATCATGACGATTGAAGAAGTCGCTCGCTATCTCAGTCTCCACGAGTTGACAGTACGGCGTCTGGCCCGTGAAGGCGAGATCCCGGCCTTCAAGATCGGCCGCCAGTGGCGAGTCAAGAAAACCTTGTTGGATCGCTGGATCGAACGGGAGGTCCTGCGCAACATCGGAGAGGGGAGCGCCCAGGGTAATGACTAAGGGGAATATCCTCGTGGCCGACGATGAACCTGAAGTCCTGGAACTGTGCCTTCGTGTACTCGAAAGGGAAGGTTACAGTGTGTGGGGTGCAGATCAAGGCCGCGAGGCTGTCTCTTTGGGCAAACAACACAAATATGACCTGCTGTTGACAGACATCCACATGCCCGATATCACCGGTCTCGATGTCGCGCAAACCATCAAGCAAATCGATCCGGACATCACATGCGTGACGATGACTGGTTTCGGTACTATGGATGTGGCCATCGAAGCACTGAAGTTGGGCATCGACGAATTCATCGTCAAACCGTTTGGCCCAAATGAACTCCTCATGGCTGTTAACAAGGCTCTGGAAAAGAAACGCCTTCAACGAGAAAATGCCAGGCTCGTGGCGTTGATCCCGCTCTTCGAACTCAACAAGACATTCATGACCACCGTGGACGAGAAAGATCTGTTGCATCACGTCGTTCATATTGCCCGTCAGGAAACCAAGGCGGACCGAGCCTCTCTGCTGTTGCTCCGGCCAGAACAGCAGAACAAGACAACGTTCAACACGCGAGTGAGTTCTCCCGCAACGCCTCCTGCCGCCGAGCAACAGGAACTGGAGACGGCTGTAGCTCAAAACGTTGCCAGGACGAGAAGTCCGGTGAGCCATCCGGCATCGTCGGACGACACAGATCAGGGTATTAGATTGCCCGACGAACCCTCCTCCCCCTATGCCTTGCATGCGACACCTCTTCTAGTCAAGGACCGGTTGATTGGTGTGCTTGTCGTGACCAAAGAAAGGAGCGCACGCGCATTCGTACCCAGCGATCGCGAACTGATGTCGGTGCTTGGGGGCCAAGCGGCCATTGCCATCGAGAACGCACGCCTGTTCGAAGAAATCCAGCATGCCTATGAGGAATTGAAGGAACTGGACCGCCTGAAGAGCGAGTTCATTAACATCGCAGCTCACGAGCTTCGCACGCCGCTCGCCATCCTGTTGGGATACGCAGGCATCTTGAAGGAAGAGATGGAAGCATCTCAGCAGGAATACGTACAGACGATCTTGAACAATGGGATGCGTTTGAACTCCATCATCGACGATCTGCTCAATCTCCGCAACCTGGAGACCGGGCATATTGAATTGACCATGCAGGAGTTCTCAATCGCCAAGGCCGTCAACGAAGCCCTGGCCGAACTGCGTCTCCTGATTCAAGACAAGAAGCACATCGCGACGGTCGACATTCCGGAAGGACTGCCAGACGCCAGGACCGACCGACGGAAGTTCGACCTTATCTTGTTCAACCTGATATCTAACGCGATCAAGTTCACAGCTCCAGAAGGGCGGATCCTGATCACGGGGCGCCGGTCGGGATCGTATTTCGAGATCAGCGTGATAGACAATGGCGTAGGTATTGCCCCCAACGACATCGACCGGATATTCACGCGATTCTATCAAACCGAGAAATCCCTGACCCGCGAACACGGGGGGATGGGCCTTGGGTTGTCCATCGCAAAAGGTATGGTGGAATTTCTGGGGGGAGAAATATGGGTCGAAAGTGAACCAGGTAAGGGCAGCAAATTCACATTCACGATTCCCCAGGTTTAGACTGGACGAGTCACCCCAAAAACACCCGCGCATCGCAAATACGTGAGGACTCATCTTGGACATCCGCATTGAAATCGATGAGGGAAACCCCGCTGAGTGGGATGAATTCGTGGCGACTGCCAACGCAGGGCACCTCCTGCAGAGTTCTCTGTGGGGGCGATTGAAATCCGACTTTGGATGGAGGTTGGGGAGCGTAACGCTCAGGCGGCGTGGCGAGATCATCGCTGGCGCGCAAGTATTGTTCC
>CAZPTF010000007.1:0-8632 GCA_964589015.1 uncultured Anaerolineae bacterium | reverse complement strand
ACGATTCTGATCGATTTGAGACAGAGCCCAGAGGCAATGCTGGCACAAATGTCTTCCAAGACGCGCTACAACATCCGCCTGGCAGAACGCAAGGGTGTCCGGGTGAGGCGCGGTACGGATGAAGACATAGAGAGCTTTCACGCCATGTCGCTCACGACGGGACAACGCGATGGTTTTGACGTGCATAGTCCGGACTACTATCTGCACGCCTACCGGCTGTTCAAAGAACGGCAGGCTGTTCAGCTTTTCCTCGCGGAATTCGAGGGTGAGTTGCTGGCAGGCTTAATGGCCTTCGCCTTCGGGCAAAAATCGTGGTACTTATATGGAGCGTCCTCCAACGAGGAACGCCAACGGATGCCGAATCACCTTCTGCAGTGGGCAGCGATGAATTGGGCGAAGGACCAAGGCTGTTCGACCTACGACTTGTGGGGTATTCCGGCTGAAGCACCCGAGCTGGAAACGACACGGCCCGCGCAATTGACTGCGCATATCCAAAACCCACCCTCAGGAACCCTGTGGGGTGTATACCGTTTCAAACGCGGGTTTGGGGGTAGCAGCGTCAGATACATCGGCGCTTACGATCGTGTGTACGCACCCAGTCTGTACTGGGTCTATGAGCAGATCTTCAGCCGCAAACAAGGACTCTCCGCTTGAACTCGGAAATGTTGAATCTATCAGTCACTCAAGAAAGCGATCCGGCGAGTTGGGATGCCACCGTCGCGAATCTGCCGTACAGCCACGTCTTGCAGAGCTACCAGTGGGGACAATTCAAGTCACGACATGGTTGGTCCGCCTTGCATCTGGTCTTCCGGAGCGGACAAGACGTGCGTGCAGCCGCACTCGTACTGAAACGGAATCTCCCCCGCATGCCGTGGGGGATCATGTACGTACCCAAAGGGCCTCTTCTGGACTACGGAGACAGCGCTCTCCTCGAAGGCGTCTTGTATCATCTGGAGCGGTTGGCGAGACGTAGTGGAGCGCTGATCATCAAGATTGATCCGGACGTCAGTTTCCGCAATGATGGCGCCAACTGGGAGGGCTTGCAGGCGAACGTAACCGCGCCCGCCCCGCCACGTTGTGTATCAGCGCAGGTCATCGAAAGTCTGACTCGGCGCGGTTGGAGGCTCTCGAACGAACAGGTGCAGTTCAAGAATACCTTACTCATCGACTTGCGCCCGGACGAAGAAGAACTTCTGGCACGCATGAAAGCCAAGACGCGCTACAACATCCGCCTCGCAGCACGTAAGGGAGTGCGCGTGCGCCCCGGCTCAACGGCCGACCTGCGTAGCTTCTATCGCCTTTACGCCGAGACAGCCGAACGGGACAACTTCCTGATCCGCCCATTGGAGTACTACCACGACGCATGGGGAACCTTTCTCCAAAACGACTTGGCGGACCTGTTACTCGCGGAATGGGAGGGAGAAATCCTCGCCGGTTTGATCCTGCTACGCATGGGCCACAAGGTATGGTACATGTACGGCGCGTCTTCGGGAGAGAACCGCAATCTGATGCCCAACTATCTCCTCCAATGGGAAGCCATACGGCTCAGCAAACAGAAGGGTTGTTTGTTGTATGACTTGTGGGGCGCACCGGATGTTTCGGCTCCGGATGACCCCCTGTGGGGTGTGTACCGCTTCAAACAGGGCCTGGGTGGAGAACTCGCTCTCCACATCGGCGCGTACGATTTCCCAAGCAATCCAATACTGAGCCCCATTTACTCCTGGTTATTGCCTCATTACGTGTCTTTTCTACAGTCCAAACACCGTGGACCCCGCCGTCCCCTCCAATCGCTCGATTGACGCATCCACACGCGAACAGCCTTACACCTGTTTCGTTTACCCAATATTGACATTTTGAAAAAAAGGTTGCATAATAAGTAGAGATGGGAGAATAGATAGAATCGGACTGCAATATGTCATTAAGTCCCCGAGCAGGACACTTATGTGGCCTCCAACTGGATAACGAGGGTAGTCTTGCGTCGTCTTGAAAGGAGACAGCAATGGCTCAGGTCAGTTTGAAGAGCTACGAGAATGAAATCCGCAATTTCATCGAGAACAGACAATTCGATGAAGCGATGTCCACCGGACAACATATCCTCCAGTATTATCCCAAACACGTCCAAACCTACGGTCTATTGGGCGAGGTTTGCCTCGCCACCGGGCGCTACGAAGAAGCAGCGGATACGCTGTTGCGCGTTCTCAGTGTAGACCCGGAAAATGTCGCGGCGCGGCTGGGTTTGAGTGCGGCTCATGAAGCCACGAGGGACCTGCCTGGAGCGATCGAGCAGATGCGCATCGCGTTTGACCTTGCCCCGAGCACACGAGCCATGCACGACCAAATGCACCGCCTTCTCAAGCTGCATAAGGGAGAACCAGTGCCCAAACTCAAATTGACGAGACAGGGCCTGGGCAGGATCTATATGCGCGGCGAGTTGTATACGCAGGCTGCCGATGAGTTCGAGGCTTTGCTGAGAGAAAACCCCGATCAGGTCGACGTAGAGGTCTCACTCGCTGAAGCGTTGTGGAAAGATGGTCAGCGGATCCGGTCAATCGAGGTCTGCCAGAGTGTTCTGAACAAATTGCCGTATTGCCTCAAGGCACATTTGATTCTTGCCGAAACCTGGCTGTGCAGCGACCGGGAGGATGAAGCACAGGCCCATCTCAGAATTGTACGGGAGATCGACCCAGACGGAGAGGTTTCGTATAACCTTCTGGGCGATGAATCTCCCTTGCCGCGCACCGAGGTGCTCATTCCCAGTATCGAAGATTCCGCGCTGACTCAGAAACAAGCAGAGGCCACCGTGCCAGGTCCGGTAACTCCGCAACCCGCGCAGGCAGGAGAGGCACTGTCCTCACCGGCTGGCTCGGACGCAGGCGAAGCGGGGGTTTCGGGCATCGACATTACAGAAATACCCGACTGGCTGCGGCAGGCTAAACCTGAAGAGGTGGCGGATGAACAGATCGCGGACGCGGATCTCCCCGTTTGGCTGACAGCCGGTGCCGTAGCAGCCGATCTGGTTGATCGGGAGGAGTCTTCCGAGACGGTGAAGACCGCAGAGCACGAGACAGGAACCGAAGTGGCAGCTATCCCGGTGTGGCTGTCTGCAGCCACGCCAGGAGAAGCAGGGCAACAACCAGACATCGAGGAAATCACCGAGCTCGAAGACTTCGCCGAAATGGATGAGACCGCCGGCGAAGCCATCCCACCGTGGTTGCAGGGAATGCCGGAAGCGCCGGTTAGCGCAGAGGAGACCTCGACTGTTTCCCCGGCTGAAGAACTCATCGCTGGCGATAACGCACTGCCCCCCTGGTTGGATGAGTTAGACGCACAGGAAACATCCGAAATCGAAGCCACGCTGCCGCAAACAAGCGAAGAAGCAGCTCCCTCTGAAGTTGAGGCTGCCAGCCCTACCGGAGCCGAGAGCGCCGCCGAAGCGGCGGAGTCTGCTGCCGAACAGGCGCAAGTTCCCGCCTGGGCGCAGAACCTGTTGCTGGAAGAAGATCTCGACGAAGCACGCGCAGCCGAACCAGAACTCGATGCAACCGAAGCAAACGAACTCCCAGCCTGGGTGCGCGATCTCGAGCCGCCCGAGAGTACTGTGCCGGTTGCCGGCATTCAGCCAGACACTGTGGAGGAAAATGCCATTCCGGAGCTGGCAGCTGCCGAGGATGAGACCGCCGAACAGGCCGAACAAGAGCCCAGCTGGCTTCGTATCCTGCGTGAAGAGGGCGCCACGGACGAGCTCGCTTCCGAACAGGAACTCGCTGAGCTGGAGGCCGCTACGGTGGTTGCAGAGGGAGCAGACGATCTCCCTGCCTGGCTGCACGACATCAAATCACCTGAACGTACGGAACCGGTTACCGAAACGCAACCGGATATTGTGGCGGAAAGTGCCAGTGTAGAGCCGGTGATTGCTGAAGAAGAAGCCCTCGCAGCGCAAAAACAAGAGCCTACCTGGCTCCGCATCTTGCGCGAAGAGGGCGCCACAGACGAGCTCCCTTCCGAAGGGGAATTCACCGGTCTGGAAAGCGCGGAGGGGATCACGGAAGAAGAGGTCGAGGCGGGAATCCCGGCATGGTTGCGCGACCTGCACGCCCAAGAAGGTCTGACTTCATCCGAGCTGGACGCCGAACTGGCTGACGCCGTTGCGCAGGAACAGCTGGAACTCCCCTCAGAAGAGTCCCTGTCCGAGTCCGGGCTCATTGACGAACTCACAGCGGATGCACACTTAGCCGAAGAAACCTTGAGCGCTTTGGCGTCCGACGCACAGGCTGTTGCCGAAGAGACGCAAGGCTCCCTACGTGTAGAATCCGCCGTGAGACCGCCGTTCCTCGACGAGAGGAAAGCAGATCTGCCCACAGAAGAACAACTCGAAGAGGTCGGCCTGGTCGAAGAGCTTGAACCCGAAACAGAGATTGCTACCGAGGACCAAGACGCCGATCTACCGGAATGGCTCAGAAAAGCCGCGTTTGCGGAAGGGCTCATCGATGATCTTGCCGAAGGAGCACGTTCACAGCCAGTGGAAGGCAGCGCCCCAGCAGATTCTACTATCACGAAGCAGGCAGAGCTTTCTGTTGCGGAGAAGACGGCAGAAGAAGAATCCGTCCAGATCGAGGAAACAGAAGATGTGCCTGACTGGCTGAAGCTGTTCCAACAAAATGGGCCATCGCACTACGTCATGCCTGTGGAATCCGAAGCGGACGCTGAGGATCTGGAGCCATCCGAAGCGCCAGCCTCAACGGAAGAGACGCTGGAAATCCCCGAGTGGCTGCAGTTCTTGCGCCAGGGCGAGGAAGAGCAACAGGCTGGCGCACCAGACGAAGGTGAACCCACAGCAGAGCTGGGACCTGAAGAAACCGAACGTCTCCCCGAGGAGCAGCCTTCCGATTCCGGCAAGCCACCCGAAGAAACGACCGCCCTGTCAGGCTTTTTCCCAGGCAATACGACGGACCAGGCAACCATTCGCAGCTATGAGGATGCGGTGAAAGAGAACCCCAAGGACTACGCGACGCGCTGGGAGTTGGTCCAGGCATACGCCCGTGCCGGAAATCATGAGGTAGCAGTAGAGCACAGCCAATACCTTGTCGAATCTGGGGAATTCGTCCCGGAGATTCTGGAATACCTGGAAAAGCTGTCTGCCACAGGCGTTAAGACACGAAACGTCTATCAAATCATCGGCGACGGTTATTTCAAACTGGATCGGTTCCAGGAAGCTACTACTGCCTACCGCAACGCATTATCAATGCTCGGATAACCGCGCTGTGCAAACGGTCCCATGACTCCGAAAAGATCCATTTCTGGGGGGGAATTTGGAGAAAACACTGGTTATCATAAAACCGGACGGTGTCCAGCGAGGCCTGGTTGGCGAAATCATCGGTAGATTAGAACAGCGAGGATTACGCATCGTCGGCTTGAAGATGATGCAGATTGCTCCAGAGCTTGCCGAGATTCACTATGCCGAACACCGTGGAAAGGATTTCTTCGAGCCGCTCATCAAGCATATCACGTCCGCTCCGGTGGTCGTGATGATCCTTGAAGGGCAGCGGGCGATCGAGGTGGTCCGCCGAACTATCGGCAACACCAACCCGGCCGAAGCCGAACCCGGCACTATTCGTGGTGATTTGGCCTTGATGACAAGTCGGAATCTCGTTCATGCATCCGATTCACCACACACCGCGGAGATAGAAATCCCACGATTCTTCTTGCCGGCAGAGATTCTGGCATTCTCCAGGGAGATAGACCGCTGGGTGTTTGTAACAGCGCAATAGCTCCATGAGCCAGCTAGCTTTGCGGACGGGCGAATCGACCAAACCGTTTCAGCACGGTGATGGTTCCATGCGGCTGGCCTCCTCCGGGCAATTTCGCTGCTACATCAACGGGCCATCGTCGAAATTCCGTCCAGCCGCAGACGATGCAGTTCAACACACCAGGGAAACGTGCGGCGGCAGACGAATCGCGAGGCAATCCTGGTTTGTGACATGTCTAATAAACCTCTAACAATTATCTAATACTGCTCTAATACCCGTGATATATACTGTGTGAGAAGCAGGGGTAACTGGAATTTTCATGAGGAAATGGATTACGTATAGAAGGGGTGAAGAGCCATGTCAAAGATAGTTGGTATCGATTTGGGAACTACCAACTCAGTTATCGCCGTATTGGAGGGCGGTGATGTCACAGTGATTCCGAATGCGGAAGGTGGCCGAACAACACCATCCGTGGTCGCGTTCACTAAATCCGGCGAGAGACTGGTCGGGCAAACCGCCAAACGCCAGGCGGTGACCAATTCGGAGAACACGATATATTCGATCAAACGGTTCATGGGGCGGCGGTTCGACGAGGTGGAACAGGAGCGTGATATGGTCTCCTACAAGGTCGTCAGTGGACCAAACGGTGACGCACGTGTCAGTGTTCCACAAACGGGCAATACCTACACGCCGCAAGAGATCTCTGCGATGATCTTGCAGAAACTCAAGACCGACGCTGAGTCGTATCTGGGTGAGCCGGTGCGTCAGGCTGTCATCACTGTCCCGGCATATTTCAACGATTCGCAGCGGCAGGCAACAAAGGATGCCGGGCACATTGCAGGGCTGGAAGTGCTGCGTATCATCAACGAACCTACAGCAGCGTCACTGGCCTATGGTTTGGACAAGAAAGGACTCGAGACCATTCTGGTGTTCGACTTGGGCGGCGGGACGTTCGATGTCTCAGTCCTGGAAGTCGGGGATGGCATCGTCGAAGTCAAGTCCACCAACGGCGACACCCATCTCGGCGGTGACGACTGGGATCAGCGCATCACGGAATGGATCATCGAAGAATTCAAGAAAGATCAGGGTATCGATCTCAGCCAAGACAAAATGGCATTGCAGCGACTCAAGGAAGCGGCCGAAAAAGCCAAGATTGAGCTGTCGAGCGTCATGGAGACCGACATCAACCTGCCTTTTATTACAGCCGATGCTTCCGGACCCAAGCACCTGCAGATGAGATTGACGCGCGCAAAATTGGAGCAAATCACCGAGGACCTGGTGCAACGTTGTGTTCAGCCGTTCAAGCAGGCACTCAAGGATGCAGGGTTGAAAGTCGCGGATATCAACGAGATTGTGTTGGTAGGTGGCGCAACCCGTATGCCGATGGTTCAGAATCTGGTAAAGGAACTGACTGGAGGCAAAGAACCGCACAAGGGCGTCAACCCGGATGAGGTCGTAGCGATTGGGGCCGCTCTCCAGGGTGGCGTTTTGGCTGGTGACGTCCAGGATGTGCTGTTGCTGGATGTGACCCCACTGACGCTGGGTCTTGAAACGCTCGGTGGCGTGATGACGCCGTTGATTGCGGCTAACACCACCATCCCGGTACGCAAGAGTGAGATCTTCAGTACCGCCGATGACAATCAGACGGCTGTCGACATCAAGGTGTACCAGGGCGAACGCCCGATGGCTGGCGACAATATGTTGCTCGGTCAATTCCGTTTGGACGGCATCCCGCCCGCTCCACGTGGGCTGCCGCAGATCGAGGTGGCCTTCGACATCGATGCCAACGGTATTCTGGACGTGTCTGCACAAGACAAGGCGACCGGGCGAGAACAAAAAATCACGATCACGGCATCGACCAATCTGTCGAAAGACGAGGTGGAACGGCTGCGGGAAGAAGGGCGACGACACGCGTCACAGGACCAGCAGCGGAAAAACCTGGTGGAAGCGCGAAACGAAGCAGACAGTCTGGCCTACCAGATGGAGAAGCTCATCAAAGAATCTGGTGACAAGATGGCGACGAACGATCGCTCCGCTCTGGAAGCCAAGGTCAGCGAGCTGCGCCGTGTCATGGAAGGCAATGATGCGGGCAGAATCCGCGAAGTAATCGAAGAGCTGAAACAGGCGAGCTACGCCGTGTCACAACAGATGTATGGGCAGCAGCCGGGTGCAGGACCACAGGCTGCTGGAACAGCTCACGGGACCGCCGGAGCCGCCTACGGTGAGGCTGCCTCGGGTGATGACGACGTGGTCGATGGTGAATTCCGCGAAGTCTAGGACGATCATCGGTCGCACGCAGTATACACGCTTTCCTTCGCACACAGAAGTTTGCTGTGAGGTGAACGGAAATGGATAATACAGGGACGCTCCCACCCCAGTATGTCGGGAGGGAGCGTCCCATGTCTGTATTATTGGGAAATACGATTCAAGACAGACCGACAGGAGGTTCAAAATGACTGATAACAGGCATTATCGGATTATCACCGCCACGCTAATCGTCATCATGTTGCTGCTGCCCAGTTGTGCATTTTCATCATCTTCTTCCAGCCAGGCCGCCACCCCACCGCTACAGGCCAATCAGGCCAACGCGGAACCGACAGCCGTTCCCACCCTATCACCCAATTTGTTTCCCGAAGAGAAAATGTTGGCGGAGTTGTATAACAAAGTCAACCCCTCGATCGTCAACATTCGCATCGTGAAGATGGTAACAGCGAGCAGTGACCTGTTCTCGATGCCACAATACTCGAACCCGCAACAAATGCCACCAAACCAGTCGATGCCTAAAGCATATCCGCAGCAAGGCGAAGGATCCGGGCTTGTGTGGGATGCGCAAGGGCACATCGTCACGAATCACCATGTCATCAAGGACGCAAGTACCATTGAGG
>CAZPTF010000006.1:28166-35296 GCA_964589015.1 uncultured Anaerolineae bacterium | reverse complement strand
TTCTCCTGGATGAGCCGTTGTCCAATCTCGACGCCAAGCTTCGCGAAGAGATGCGTTTCGAGATCAAAGAGGTGGTCACCAAGCTGGAAATGACGGCAGTCTACGTCACTCACGATCAGGCCGAGGCACTGGCGCTGTCGGACCGGGTGGCGGTGATGAAAGACGGGCGCATCCAGCAGATCGGGACACCGCGTGACATCTACGAAACACCGCGCACGCTGTTTGTCGCTGATTTCATCGGCCTATCCGATTTCATACAAGGGAACGTCCTGGCAATCGAGAATGACCGTGCGCGCATTTCGATCGATGGGTTGCAGCTCCGGGTGAACAGGACGTCAGATCTGACGGTGGGCCAGGCTGTGACCCTGTTTGTCCGACCCAACAATCTCGAGTTGCTCGACGCGGGCGCGGAGACGGGTGAAAACGTCTTCGAAGCCAGTATCAGCAAGATGACTTATCTCGGCGATACGATCGATTATCGGGTCATCTTACCCAACAGGCAGGAATTGCGCGTACAGACGGATGGGCAGCGCCGTTTTGAACCCGGGAGTGAAGTGCTGGTCAGGTTTCCGCCCGACCGATGTCACCTCATTGCGGAAAGCGAGTGAAAATGACTCATGATCTGAAGTTGCTCGTGACGGACATCGATGGCTGTATCGGGATGGGTGAAGGCCGGCCGTATGATCTCAAGGTTATCCTCCATCTGGCAGAGATGAATCGCGCCGCGAGGCGCGGGGGCGCGGTTCCGGCCGTCACACTATGTACGGGGCGGCCAGCGGCCTACGTCGACGCAATGGTGCAGGTGTTGAATGGCTTTTTGCCGGCAGTCTTTGAGAATGGCGCCGGCCTGTATTTCCCGAACGGATATCGCTTCGCGTGGCATCCCTCCCTTGGCCAGTCTGCCACGAGGGTGATCGCACAGGCCCGTGATCTGCTGCAGGTGGGCGTCGTCGAAACAGAAGTCGGCTACTTCCAGCCCGGCAAGGAAATGTCGTTGACTCTTCTCGCCATGCCGGGGTACACATTGGCCGATGTGGGGCGAGCCGCCACGGACGTGTTGGCCGGCAGGGATTTCCCGTGCAGGGTGGACGTGTCGGTGACCACCGTGGAAGTCAGGCTCGAGGGGATGGACAAGGGTGTGGGTTTGAAGTGGCTGGCTTCTGAAACTGGCTACGCGCTGTCGAATATGATCGCAGTCGGCGATGCGGAAGGCGATATCACGTTTCTGAAACTGGCGGGCCGTTCTGCTGCGCCCGCGAACGCAGACCCGGCTGTGAAAGCAATGGTCGATTACGTGTCTCCCTACGCTTACGAGCGCGGCTTGCTGGATATTGTCGATTGGTGCCAACAGGGATGAATTGCTGTATTCAGGGCATACTGCTGCCATCCCCTGGCGGGGACATTATCCCGTGGAATGACCTTTGAGGTGTTGGATGGATTTATCTGTGGTTTTGGGTATAATCATTGTGGGTGCTGCGGCATACGGTTTTCTCAATGGGTACAAGGACGCCGCCGGTATCACTGCGACGGTCATCTCGTCGCGGGCGATGCGCCCGCGCAATGCACTCGCTCTGGTGGCCCTCGCCGAGTTGTGCGGCCCTTTTCTTTTTGGCATCGCGGTGGCATCGACGCTGGGGAAAGGCTTGATCGTGAGTACGGTGGTCACACCGCGGTTCATTCTAGCCAGCCTCGCTGCGGCACTCGTGTGGAATGTGGCGATGACTTTGCTGGGATTGCCCGCCAGCTCGACGCACGCCCTGGTGGGTGCCTTGATCGGTGTCGCTTTCGCCAGTGCCGGACCGCAGGCCGTGTTATGGGATGGGGTACTTCGTTTGTTTGCCGTGCTCCTTCTTTCGCCGGTGCTCGGCTTTGCGTTGAGCTACCTGCTGTTGAAGGGGGTGTTCTTCTTCAGCCGGAACGCCTCGCCGCGCGTCAACACGACTTACAAACGCCTGCAGGTGCTTACGATGGCGCTGTTGGGTCTGAGTCACGGCTCGAACGATGCGCAGAAGAGCATCGGGCTGATCGCCATGGGCCTCGTGGCGACCGGACAGACAGCGGTGTTTGCGGTTCCGCTGTGGGTAGTATTCGTCGGCGGAGGGTCGCTGGCGTTGGGCGCGTTTCTCGGCGGCGAACGGGTGATTCGGACGGTCGGTGGCAAGATATTTCGGATCAGGCCGGTACATGGATTCACGGCGCAGTTGGCTTCGACGGGCATCGTCTTGGCAGCCAACATCTCCGGACAGCCGATCAGCACCACACAAATTGTCAGTGGTGCGATCGTTGGGGCAGGTTCGTCGGAGAGTCTCGCCAGAGTGCGCTGGCTGACTGTCGGCAACATCGCGCTGGCCTGGCTCGTCACATTGCCCTCTGCGGCACTACTCGCTGCACTCGCGTGGACGTTGCTCCCTGATGTCCCGGCTCTGCGCTAAGGGGGTTGTATGGGCCTGAAAGACCTTTTCAAACGAAAGCCCGATCGATTCGTGCAATTGCTCGTGGACCATGCGGCGATCATGAAAGAGGGGTTTGGCGCACTCGAGGAGTACATGCAACGCCAGGACAAGAAGTTCGCCAAGCGAGTGGAGACGCTGGAAAAAGAAGCGGATGAGCTCCGCCGCATCCTGGTCAACGACCTGAACCGCACCTTCATCACACCGTTTGACCGGGAGGACATTCTGGGCCTTTCGTTGGCGATTGACGATATGCTCGACTATGGATACACAACGGTTGACGAAATGGTTATCCTCGAGGTCAAGACGAACGAGTATCTCTGCCGTATGACCGGTCTGCTGCGTGAGTCGGCGGAACGGATTCATCTGGGCGTAGTGCGGCTCGGAGATCACCCCGAAATCACGATCGACCATGCCATGCAGGCCAAAGCTCTGGAGAACAGGGTGGAGGAGGTCTATCGGGAGGCATTGGCCGACCTGTTCACCGGACCCAAAAATCTGGAACACATTGTCAAGATGCTGAAGCTCCGGGAGATCTACCGGCATCTCAGCAACGCCGCGGATCGCGGGGATGAAGCAGCAAACGTGTTGAGTAACATCGTCGTCAAGATGACATGATTCCGTGGAGAAACGACAGAATGCTTTGAGTTTCCGTGCCCGGCAAACGGGATTTGCTGTTGCGATATTTGCTGTTGGACTTGAATGGGACCCTGACGCTGGACGGAGCTGTCTTGCCAGGGGTGCGGGAGAGGCTGCGCCAGATCAGCGGGGTGCTTGAGATCTTCATCGTCACATGCGACACGCATGGCAACGGAGCGCGAATCGCCCAGGAGTTGCGGGTAGGGCTCAAGCGCACGTCTCAGCCGGGGCCGGGTGAGGCAGCGGAAAAGGCCGAAATCGCCCGTTCGTTTGGCGCGGAGCAGGTCGTCGCTATTGGAGACGGTGACTCCGATGTGCTGATGTTGAAGGAATGTGGACTCAGTATCGCCGTACTGGGTGCGGAGGGGTTGTCTGTCAAGGCATTCCTCAACGCCGACCTGGTAGTGAAAGACATTTGCGATGCGTTTGACCTGCTGTTGCACGAGAAGCGTCTGATTGCGACGTTGCGCGGCGGCCCGTAGCCTGCTGGCACGGCGCTGGCGCAAACCCGGTACTTCGGCGGCGTTCCCGTTCCGATGGACTCGTGGCCGGTGTGTGGGACCACCCTCATTGCACCACGATCTCCTGGCCTACCCACACGTCTCGGTAAACCGGTCCAAACGCCTTGCGGAAAGCGGTGATGCTCCAGTCGCAGCTATCGTGAGGGGACAGGCCCACCAGGAACGGATGACGCGATTGCAGCAGCGCGATGTTGTCCCGCACATCCGCGCGGTTGATCGGATCCCAGGGCCACTTGCCGGTGCCGAGGATCCGTTGCAACGGAATTCCGGCGAGCATCTCGCGCGACGCGGTGACCGGGTAGTGCAGCCCCCCGACCACGCCATAGATCGGTGCGTCAAAGCACCTCTCGACCCGTTCCAGAATCCGCTCAAGCGTCGGGTGTCCACAGCCGACGATAATCACAAGGCCCTTGCCCTCGACATTGACCACCATAGACTGCTCCTGCGTCCACCCCAGGAAGAACATTTGCCTGGGAATGACACCGGTGGTCGCCACACCTGGCGCGATGACCTGCGGTCCGGTCACGACGCGCAGATCTGCGCCCGGCTGGGTCATGGGTTGTGGCACCCACGCCGGTATTCCCCGCAGATCGACCGGGCCGGCGGACAGGGCGAACGTGTGCCGCAGTTGGCACGGAATGCCCCCGACGTGGTCCTCGTGCATGTGCGAGATGAATATCGCGTCCAGGTCCGCGACGGCCAGCCCCAGTGTCGCCATGTTGCGTAGCAGCGGCGATGGGTGCTCCGCGTGCGCGTTGAACCCGACGTCAAAGAGCAGGGTGGTGTCGCCGGCGCGGACGAGGTACGATACGCCCGGCTCAGTAAGCAATTCGCTGGTAGCAGCATACCAGTCAATCAGCGGCAGGATCGATAGGTGTTTCACTGCGCCGATGTCCGCAAGTTTCGGACAATCAGTAGCGGCCCATACTCGATCAGCGAGATGTCGCCCGCGCTGGAAGCGCAGGGCCAAGTAGCCGGCTGCTGCCGTCAACAAACCGAGTAACCCGCCTGCCGCGAAAATCAATGCGCCTCTGCTGCCCATCGCTTGGTCCCCTCCCTGTTTCTGTTTGCACTGCTGGGTTCTGGCAAATGCGTTCGTGTTCTGTCTCTCGTCTAATATTGGCATAGTCGTTCCACATTGTCAAAGCCTTCCCTGTACAGTCTGTGCGATTTCTCACGAAACTTGCACGAAATCATTGTCCGTGTTATAATTCCATTTGTGAATGAAAGCGCAAAGTTGGCACCGAAAAGCATGGTGAGAACTTTCCTCACCCGGTCCTGTTCCGGTGAGACATTTGTTGAAGGGAAGGTGGGTTATGCTCGCAGAAGATAGTCTGGCCAATGTGCTTTACATCGATCTATCTCAGAAGCGTTTTTGGGTCGAGAGAAGAAGCGACCTGTTCGACAAGTACCTGGGCGGCGCTGGCGTAGCTATCCAGCTTCTGCTGGAAACGTGCCCCCAAGGCTGTGATCCGTACCATGACGGCAACCCGATCGTCCTGGCTGTCGGTCCTTTGACCGGGCTGTTTCCGCTGGCGTCAAAGACGGTAGCGATGTTCAAATCGCCCCTGACTGGTAATCTGGGGGAAAGCCACTGCGGCGGGCGCAGTGCTGTGGCGATCCGCCTGGCTGGATATGGGGCCATTGTCATCAAGGGGAAGAGCAACATCCCGATTTGGCTGTCGGTGCACGGCAACAACGTGCAGTTTCGCGATGCCGCCACGTTGTGGGGCATGAGCCATACCAGTACCGTCGGGCGGATCATCAGAGAGAACGAGCCCGGCGCCGGGCTGCGCAGTATCATGCGTATCGGTCGGGCAGGGGAGAAGCTCATTCCCTATGCGGCGGTGATGACGGAAACGTACCGGCACTTTGGGCGTCTCGGACTGGGGGCGGTGTTTGGGAGCAAGAACTTGAAGGCCCTCGTCGTCGCAGGCAACAGCTCGTTGCCGGTGGCGAATCGGAAGCAGTATCGCTCGCTCTACGACACGGCCTATGAAGCGGCGGTGCAGTCCCCAGTCATGCAAAAATACCATGATCTCGGCACCGCAGAGAACATTCTCCCATTGAATGAGATCGGGGGTCTGCCTACACACAACGTCCAATCCGGCTATTTTGAGGGTGCCAGGGAGATCTCCGGCGAGGCGCTCGCAGATGGTTTCCTCGGCCGGCGCCTGGCGTGCGCCCATTGTCCCGTGGGCTGCATCCATATCGCGGCGCTACGCGAGCCGTATGAGGATGAGCCGTACTTCTACAAGACCTCTATGATTTCGTATGACTACGAGCTGCTGTATGCTCTGGGCACCATGCTCGGCATCTCAGACCCGAAAGGGGTATTGAAACTGATCGATCGTGTCGAAGCTGTCGGTCTGGATGCGATGAGCACCGGTGTTGTTCTCGCCTGGGCGACCGAGGCTCTGGAACGGGGGCTCATCTCCGCGCGTGAGACCGGCGGCCTCAAGCTGAGCTGGGGTGATGCTGCGACCTACATGCAGGCCGTGAAACGTATCGTCGATCAGCCCAACGATTTCTACAAGGCCCTGGGCCAGGGCGTAGAATCCGCATCTGCCATCTACGGTGGTACCGAGTTTGCTATGGCTCTCGGCAAGAATGAGATGCCTGGCTATCATACCGGACCGGCGGCCTACCTCGGTTTCTCGATGGGTGCGCGCCACAGCCACCTGGACAACGCTGGCTACAGCGCGGATCAGAAGACACTGATCAAGCAGCCGCTGGCCGCTGAAAAGCTGGCTGACTCGCTGCTGGAGGAAGAGCGCTGGCGTCAGATACTGTCCAGTCTGGTGGTGTGTTTCTTCGCGCGCGGCATCTACAAACCCGAGCTCGTCTGCCAG
This sequence comes from uncultured Anaerolineae bacterium, assembly GCA_964589015.1. GTDB lineage: Bacteria > Chloroflexota > Anaerolineae > DAOTYC01 > DAOTYC01 > CAZPTF01. The sequence continues at coordinate 28,834 of CAZPTF010000006.1, read as the reverse complement.
GCGTTGCAGATGTCCGGATTCGATCTCAGTCCGGACGATTTGAACCGCCTCGGTCGAGAGATCCACAACGAGAAGTTTTGTTTCAAACTGCGCGAAGGCTTCTCGTTTGAAGGGTTGCGCTTGCCCGCACGGATATTTGAAACGGAGGCACCTGTGAAGGGTTTTGACGAAACATACATCCGCCGCGCGTTGGCACACGTAAAAGAAGCCGTCGTGGCTTGAAGACGCTCAGCGACCGGTGCGGGAAGGCAGGGCCGGCATGTTTCCATAGAGGAGATACCGTACATGAGACTGATCGTGTTGGATACGGAGCGATGTGTAGGTTGCCAGAGCTGTATGTTTGCCTGTGCTCGAAGAACGAACGCGGGGTTGGATGGACACTGCATCGGAGTGCGCTCGATTGGCGGCATGGAGCGCGGGTTCAAGGTAATCACCTGCCGTGCCTGCCAGGATCCGCCCTGTGCGCGAGCGTGTCCGGTTGGCGCGTTACAGCTGCGAAAAGGCGGCGGCGTGCTACTCAAAGCAGAGCTGTGTATCGGCTGTGGGCGTTGTCGAGATGCCTGCGTCGTCGGAGCGGTCTTCTGGGACGCTGAACAGAACAAACCGGATATCTGCGTGCATTGTGGCTATTGCGTCAAGTATTGTCCCCACGGTGTGTTGGGGATGGG
>CAZPTF010000006.1:17204-28066 GCA_964589015.1 uncultured Anaerolineae bacterium | reverse complement strand
ATGACGGATGCGAGTAAGACTTGGCCCAATGCGCGCAGGCTCTGCCGTCCTTCCACTCCTCCGAGGCGCTGGCGCAGGATGAGGAGCAATGCCACCACTTCCAGAGATACGGCGATCGAATTGGCGAGAGCCAGGCCGCCGTGTCCCAACGGACGCATCAAGATTATGCCCAGAAGGACATTGGTCACCGCCGATCCTGTGGCGACTAGCAGCGGCGTGACAGTATCTTCCTGGGCAAAGAAGGTCCGTGCCGCCAGTTCCAGGCACACGTGTCCCACCAACCCCAGTGCGAAAAACGCCAAAGCCTGGTATACGGCCGTGGTGGCGCTGGCGTCGAAGGCGCCACGCTGATAGAGGAGTTCCAGTACGGGTCGCCCGAGCAGAATCAGGCCGACCGCCGCCGGCACCGCGAGCGCGATCACTGTGCGCAGTGTCTCCCCTAACGTGCCGCGTAGACCGTGACGATCTCCGCGCGCCGCCAATTCGGACAGCGTGGGAAAGGCCACCAGACCGAACGCCGTCCCGATGATCGTCTCCGGCAATTGCATGGCATCCCATCCCCACTCCAACGCACTGACACTGCCGGGCTCCAGGCGCGAGGCCAGGTTGGTTGTCGCGATGAGCGTCAGGTGGAACACACCGAGGTCGAGGATGCGCGGTCCCATCAAATACAGCACCCGGCGTACCGCTTCCGTCCTGAGATCGAGAACGGGCCACCACCTGAACCCGTAGTGCAACAGACCGGGGATCTTGACAACGAGGTGCAGGAGCGCGCCGATAACCGCCCCGAAGGCCAGACCACGGACTCCCCAGTGTGGGGCTAACCAGAGTGCTCCGCACATGATGCCGATGGGGTAGACGACGGGGGCCAACGCCGGCAGCAGGAAATGCTTGAAACCGTGCAGCACACTGCTCTGCACGGCGCTGATGCCGAAGATCGGAATGGAGATCAGGACCAACCGCATCAGACCGGCGGTCTCGGCTTGCTGTGCACCGTCGAAGCCCGGAGCGAGGACATAGCGAACCAGCGCCGGCGCGAACAGGGCCGCAGCCACAGCCAACGCGCTGGTGACCAACACCACGAGATTGGTGATGGCAGCTGCCAGTCGCCAGGCACCGTTCAGATCATCGGCGCTGAGAAACCTGGCAAAAACGGGGATGAAGGCCGTCGCCAATGCGCCTCCTGCTACGATAGTGAATAGCAGGTCCGGCAGCTTGAAGGCGGCATAGTAGGCATCCAGGTCGGACCCGATGCCGAACTGCCGGGCAATGACGATGTTGCGCAGCAGCCCGGCCACCGCGGCCATGGCGAAGAAGGCCATGACCATGGCCGTGTTGCGCAAGATGTGACGCTGGCGCACGTTCACGTCAGACGCCACGGTGCGCTTCCTGTTCCACGCCGCCGGCAGGGAACTGCGTCCTGCTTTCGCGCTGCGACTGGTCGAGTCCGGCCAGGGCGTCAGTCGCCTCGGTGTAGCCGGCGTTCAACTCGATGGCACGCTGCCACGCTTCCCGCGCGGCGGAAGTATTGCCCACCGCAGCAAGGCCGAGCCCTTTCCAGTAATAGGTTTCTTCGATGTTACCCGCTGTGGCTATGGTGGCGTTCGCCAGCGCAACGAGTTCTTCGTATTGCCCAGTTTCGTAGTAGGCCCTGAATGGGCCGAACTGGTACCACAGCATGCGCCAGGGTAATCCGATGACTCTGGCTCTCGTATAAGCGTCACTTGCCGCCTGATACTGGCGCAGCGCGACCAGATCTGTGCCCAGATTGAACCACGCGAATGCATCGTTGGGGTTCTGCTGCAGCTCCGCCTGCGTCTGCTGCAGGGCGACGTTCCACATCGTCACGTCATCATTCTGCTGCCCCAGGATGCTGAGTACTGTTGCATGTTGTTCCCTGGTATAGATCACCACATAAACACGATTGAAAACAGTCCACAGATCGTACATTTCTTTGTACGGTAGCAGGATGCCCTGGTAAGAATCTGCGGACTTGACGCCCTTGCTGACGTATGAATCATAAGCCGTCCAGTGCTGACCGGCATCATCGTAGCCCGTCAACAGGCGGTAGTGTCCCATGCCATTGTTCGGTTCTTCCTCCAGCCAGGTTTCGATCAGGACCGGTATCCCATTGCTGAGCAATGTGCGCAGCGTGTCGAAATTACCGTTGACCCGCACCGTGGCTTCGAAGCCTGCGGAACGAGCATAGGCAGCCAGTTCATGTGGACTGACATTCTTGTCGTCCTGATTGCCCTTGAGCACGGCAGCCAGCTGGTCCTGGCTCGCGTTGCTGCCGAAATAGCTCAGTCCCATTGCCAGGGTAGCTGGGCCGCAATTGTTCCACTTCTGCCACATGTGGTTGAACCCACTGAGTTGTACCGTCTGTTGCGCCGCGCGGTGCACGGGTGCCGGCGGTGGTGCAGGTGTCGGAACCTGGGTGGGAATCACGATGGGCGCCCTGGATGTTGCGGTAGGCTGTGGTTGTGGCACGGCCGGTGTCACGAGCGGGATACGCTCAGGTGTGGCCCCGAGAATGCCTTGCAGGGGGCTGCCTGTGGGGTCAGCGATCCCAAGCACCCGTCCCGTGGGTGTCGGAAGTGGCGTGGGCACGAACTGAGGATGCGATTGGTGAGCGGCGATTTCTGCGCGAACGCGTAGTACTAAACCCTGCGGTCCTCCGTAACGTATGCTTCCCATCGTGAGAAGTCCCAGCACGACCACGATCACGATTAGAAGCGTCAGTACCAATATCCCCAAGGGGGTGAACGTCCTCATCATTGGCAGTTCTTAATGTCCTTCCTCATGTCAATGCGGATATCATACCATACCGGGCGAGAGCAACAAAACGTGCATACCGGTCCGTGTGGGCCTGGTTGCAGACCAGCCGTGACGCGATGATTGGTTGAGGCGAAACCAAAAAGGCGTAAAAACCTTGACAATGAAGGGGTCTCATGCTATAATGTTAACGTTAACGGAGTCAAATAATTGGCACCAACCCCACATTGCCTCGTTGGCTCATCGAAAAATGGCCTACGGTACGCTTCAATGGCAGAAAGGACCAAAAGTGTTGTGGTAGCGAACGCAGATTGCCCCTATGCCTTGGAAATGGTCAACATCCAGAAATATTTCGGCCTGGTGTGCGCGCTCAAGGACATCAACTTACGGGTGGGGCGCAATGAAATTGTCGGCCTCATCGGCGACAACGGTGCCGGGAAGTCCACGATGGTCAAAATTCTCACCGGTGTTCACCGGCCTACCTCGGGCGAGTTATATGTCGCCGGACGTAAGGTGGACCTGGCAAAGTATAACGTCCAAACGGCGCACAGCTATGGAATTGAGACCGTGTACCAGGACAAATCGCTGGGCGAAAAACAGGTGTTGTGGCGAAACTTCTTCATCGGGCGCCAGATCGAGCGGCGATTTGGGTTCATCGACGTGAAGAAAGAAAAGGAGGTCGCCCGCGAGATCATGCTGAATACCATCGGCTTTCGCGGCAAGGGCATCACGGTAGACTCAACAGTGAGCAAGCTGTCTGGCGGCGAGCGCCAGGGCGTTGCGATTGGGCGAGCCATGTACTTCGAGGCGGAGCTCATCGTCCTGGACGAGCCGACGGTGGCCCTCTCGCTCAAGGAAGTGCGCAAGGTCCTCAACTTCGTGCACAAGATCAAAGAAGGCGGTAAAGCCTGCATCTATATCTCGCACAATATCCAGGATGTGTACGAAATCTCAGACCGCTTCGTAATCCTGGATCGCGGGGAAGTGGTCGCCAGTATCGACAAGAAGGACACATCTCTCCACGAGTTGGATGAATTCCTGCTCAAATACGCTCACGGTCTGAAGGACAAAAGCGAATCATGAAACAAGCGCGCTCATTGATGGGGTTTCTAGGCAAACTCGAGGGTCTGCCGGTAGCAGTCGTTCTGGTGGTCTTAGTTGTCGTGTTTATGATCACGGCGCCCGACGTGTTCTTGAAGTGGCGGATTTACATGTCGTTCCTGCAGACGGTGGCGCCGCCGCTGATTCTCGGTTTGGGCCTCACCTTCGTTATCACCGCGGGCGAGATCGATTTGAGTTTCCCGGCAACGGTGGCGTTCTCGGGGTATGTATTCACCTGGTGCTTCAAGAATTTTAGTGGGAGTATGGATGCCACGGTGGCGGCGGCGGGGGGCCTCGTGCTCGCTCTAATCGCTGGCGGTACCGTTGGCTATATCAATGGCGTGATCGTGGCGAGGGTAGGCGTGCCCTCGATCATGGTAACCCTTGCCGCCCAGTTCTTCTGGTATGGTGTCACCGTGCTGTTGGCCGGAGGGCTGCAAGCGGCGCTCACGACCATCGAGAACAATGGTATTCATGCCCTGTTCGTGGGTCGGATCTATGGTGTCATCCCTAACCCGGAACGCGGGCAAATCGGGATTCCGGTTCAGGCGCTGTGGGCACTGGCGCTCACCATATTCTTGTGGTTCATCCTGAACCGGCACAAGTTCGGCGAGGCGGTGATGTTCATCGGTGACAATGCCAACGTCGCCCGCGTCATGGGCATCAACGTTGAGACGACGCGCATCCAGTTGTTCACACTGATGGGGGTCATCGCCGCCTTCGCTGGTGTGATCCTCACGCTGGAAATGAGAGTGTTTTATCCCACCCAGGGGCAGGGTATGCTCCTGCCGGTGATGGCAGCGGTTTTCATCGGCGGGACCTCGATCGCCGGTGGTGTAGGTCTCATTGTCGGCACATTTTTCGGGTCGTACATCATTGGCTCATTGGAAGCCGGCGTTGTTGCCACCGGAGTCAGCGGCTTCTGGGTACAGTTAGTGCAAGGGCTTGTCATGGGCGGCTCTATCGTGCTCAACACCATCATCAGCGATGGGCGGATCGCCGTGGTCGCCGACCGGCTCCGTCATTGGGGCGTGCCTGTGCGTTCAGCTTCGTCGCACGAAGTGCTCCCGCTCGATAGCGCTGACTAAGTGGCGCTTTTCTGACGGTCATGTTCAGGGGTAGTCTGAGTGAAAGGGGGTGACCTATCGCATATAGAGCACGCGTACCGTTGACGTTGGAATACCCCAAAAGCTATTGATTGACAAGACAAAGGAGACTGACATGAAGCGCTTGAGTGGTGTGATAGTGGTTGTGATGGTGCTCGCGCTAGCCTTGGGAGCCTTCAACATGGCCCAACCGGCGGCGGCGCAGGGCGGTGATAAGATCGTTGTCTACATGCAGATGGGTGGCACACAGGGCGATGGCACGACGCTGGCCCGCACCAATGGCGCCAAGGCTGCCGCAGAAGCCCTGGGCATCGAGCTGCACGAGCAGTACTCGAGTTGGGATCAGCAGACGATGATCAACCAGTTCAACGAAGCGATGGCTGCGGAACCGGACGGCATCGTGATTATGGGGCATCCTGGCGAAGATGCGTTCACCGCTTTGGTGGATGAGGCGGAAAGCCAGGGCGTCATTATCACCAGCGGGAACAACTCACTCCCTAACCTGGAAGCCAAATATCAGTCCCAGGGCTTTGGTTATGCCGGAGCGGACCTGTATCAGGGTGGTTACTTGACTGGCCAGGCGATGGTTGCCGCTGGCCTGAAAGCCGGGGACGAGGCGCTGGTCTACGACATCTGGCACGAGGAACTGCGCAGCCGCAGCCCGCAGGGCATCAAGGATGCGCTGGAGGAAGCGGGCGTGGTCGTGGACACGCTCGATGTCTCGCAGGAAGTCAACTCGGATGTCTCCCTCGCTACACCTATCCTGACAGCGTATCTCGAAGCGCACCCGAATCTGAAGGCAATCGGTACCCAGCATGGCAATATCACCGCGGCTTTGGTGAACGTATTGAAGGCCAATGGCTATGAGCCTGGCGATATCATTGTCGGCGGTATCGATCTGTCGCCCGCCACGGTGGCCGGCGTCCAGGAAGGCTATATCAGCGCGACCTTCGACCAGGTGCTGTACCTCCAGGGTTATATGCCTGTGCTGCAGATCTGGCTGACCAAGAACTACAAGATTCCGGGCCTCCACATCAATACCGGTGTGGGCGTGGTAACCCCCGATAACATTGCTGACATCGTGCCCTTGATCGAGCAAGGCATACGCTAAGCGCGACACAGCGTTATTGGTCGTTCGATGTGCCTACGCCCCCGCTCACTTTTGCGGGGGCGTAATTTTGATGGGATCCCTGATTCAGGGCTTCCTGCGCACCACACTGACTGACGGTCGGGTCGTGATCTGCCAGAGAGCCTGACGAAACCGGCGGGGCAGACTAACCGCAGCGCTTCTGACCGGTTGGAGACTGGTCGCCATTGCACTGTCTTGACCGTTATCCTGACGTTCATGTTCTTCTGCGGCCAAATGCCTGGTGGCAGGTCTCGCCGCCGCTGCGGTGAAAGCTGAGTGGCCTGGGCCGCTAATATACGCCCCGCTCAGCAATGATCTTCTGGTATGCTTCCGCCGCACCGGTACGATGTCGCCGGAGCCTGGCGTCCGTGTCCAGCGCAATATGGTAGAGGCCGAAGTCGGTGCTTGCCGAGAACGGGTGGCCCCACTCGCGGTTTGACGTGATGCTCCAACAGATATAGCCCATGATGTCGATGCCGAGACCGGCAGCCTTCTGGACTTCCCGCACGTGGTCACGAATGTATGTGATGCGGTCCACACCGCTCGCAACAGGGACCGAGCCATTCTCGACAACCAACAATGGCTTGCCCGGGAACATACGCGCGTGGTCGCGCAACGTATCATACAGAAAGCTGGGGTCGACCGGGGCACGGTCGAAACGACCGCTGCTGCCGGCGATGATCATGTCCGGTATGCGCAAGAGGTTTTGTGTTCCCCAGTAATAATCCAGCCCAACGAAATCCTGTTGTCCGACACATTCCGGCGGGCAGAGGATCGGTTGCAATTCCCCAGCCATTCCGAGGTGCCACCAATTGCTGGTGAACATCGTCGACAGTATCGGGATCCAGTCCAGCGAAGCGTGGTAGAAGTCACGGACGGAGTCCAGAAGCGAAGCGTCCGGCTGTGACTTCGCCGCTCGCCGTCCCGCGTGATACGCCTGTGCGCGTGGGCCACTTGCCCCGGCTGCCTCACCGCCTTGCATCGGGTGGGTGCCCAGACTGTACCTCCTGACCTGTTTGCTAAGGTCTTCATAGCTGCGGATCTGCGTCGCATTTCTGTCGAGAATGCGGTGCTGAATCCAGCCTGGCAAGCCCCAGACCAACGGGTTCGCTCCGACCAGTGCAGCGGTGCTGCAGCGCGCGATGGTGTGGCGGGCCTGGGAGTGGGCCATAAACAAATTGCGAATGAGCTTGCCGACTTTGCTGATCTGCTCGTCGATCGTCGCATCTTCGGGCCAACCCGGCGGAGCATAACACTGGCTGTCCCAGGGTAGCTTGAGGTAACCGAAGACCAATTGGTTGGGTTCGTTGAATGTGATCCAGATGCGCACATCGTCGCCCAGCCGGAGGGCTGTTTGTGCAGCGTACAGCTCGAACCAATGAGGGAAGCGGTCGTCTGTCATACCGCCGCGCGCTTCGATGTGAATGGGCCAGGTGAAATGATGCAGGGTGACGATGGGTTCCATGCCGGCCAACCGGATGGCCGCGACCATGCGGCGGTAATGCTCGAAGGCCGCGTCATCGAACTTGCCGGGCTCTGGTTCGACCCTCGACCAGGAGATCGAAAAGCGGAAGGCACCGCAGCCTATTCGCCTTGCCAGCTCGATGTCTTCCAGGCAGCGGTTTTCGAAGTCGGTGGCACGACCGCGCATCGTCAGTCCGCACTGCCGCTCCCACTGGTCGCGTATGTCTTCCCTGGCCGGGTCGTATGCCTCACATTGGTGGTCAGCAGTGCCTACGCCAAACAGAAAGGACTCGGGGAGAGGCGGTGGAGCATGCCTCACGTGCAGCGCTTTCAGGATGCTGTTCAAGAGCTTTCTCCTATTTTGCCGGCAGGCGTCTGGCTGATGCCTGCACCAACGATCTGCCCGATACCATCTTGCGGAACTACCCGTGACATCCCAACGAATTTGCTGTGAAACCCGTGGCTTGTGGACATATTCTACAATAAAAGCCGTTATCGAACAAAAACACCGTGGTTTGGGCCGCCCTACACCGCTCGTTCACCGGCAGTCACCCGGCGGGGATGGCTGCAGGTCATCCGGCACTGGCGTCAGAAACAGTGTGGTTGTGGCGCAGAAAGCATCTTCATCCGAATATCATCGACTCTTCATCACAAGCACACATTTCTCTGCTAATATCCAACTGCGTAATGGTTCGGCAGCACGCACATTTCTGAAGCGGTCGCAACAAGGACTGGGGGATTCTCCGGTGTTATCGTGCGAATGGTGCTGCGGCTGGTACCAAAGTCCTATTGCGCTCATTCCAAGCTCGTGATATATTCTATGTGCAAAGTGACTTTGTAAGAACAGGAGGAATAGAACGATTCCACGATTCAGCAAACATTTCCTGGTGGTTTTGCCCATTCTCCTTATCGCAATTTCCGCTATGTATGGTATGTGGCCGGCGAGTTTGCAGGCTTGGCCGGTCATTCCCTTCCGAGACCTTTCCCAAAGTGATACCGGCCGGTCTGTTGGCCTGACCGGTGATGTCACCTCCCAAGAGAACGGGTATTGGTTAGATGCCATGTCCAACCACAATCGTTCAGTCGATCCAATGAACATGCCGGAGCTCAGCTCTACGAGTAACCGAACTCTGCTGTTCAGTGATGATTTCGACGCGACGGCGCTCGATGAGAGCAAATGGAATCCCCATTACTGGTGGCGCGATGACGAGGATGGCTGTACCATCGCGCCGAATAATGAGTTGGAATGGTACCAGCCGGACGATGTCATCGTGGCCGACGGAATTCTGAAGCTGCGCGCTCAGCAACGGACGGTCACCACCTGTGATGGTGCAGTCTACCATTTCACTTCGGGTGTCGTGACCACTGGCAAAGAGGCCTGGGATCACCCCGACGCAGACAAATTCGCCTTCCAATACGGTTATGCGGAGGCGCGCCTCAAGATGCCGCTGGGGCAAGGACTGTGGCCCGCTTTCTGGTTGTTATCGAGCGACCAGGAATGGCCGCCTGAAATCGATGTGATGGAGTTCCTGGGGCACAAACCGAACATCACGCACATGACCTATCACTATCTGGATGACGAAGGGACACATCGCGGAAAAGGCGACTGGTGGACCGGTCCCGATTTCTCTTCAGACTGGCACACATTTGCCATCGATTGGCGTCCCGATGCGATCGTGTGGTACGTGGATGGCGTCGAGCGATATCGCTACACGGATGCAACCCGTATTCCGCACGAACCCATGTACCTGGTGCTCAACCTGGCCATCGGCGGAGACTGGCCTGGCCCACCTGATGACACCACACCGTTCCCAAGCTATTTCGAGGTGGATTATGTGAGAGTTTGGAGTCCCATGGCTCCGGACGCTGATCCTTCCGCGCAACAGGCCTTTCTGGGTGATGAGTCGTCTCAGTCCTGATCAATCCCGCGACGTAATCCGATTGTAAGCTATCGGGCGCGTGCCGAATCGCACGCCGGTACGCGCCGGACATCCCTTCTCGCTTCTACCAGAAGCGCAACCCAACGGTACCAATTTCCCATTGTGTCACTCTGATACCTATGATATAGTTAATATGTATATTTCATCTGTAAGGAATAGGGGGTTATGACTACTTCAAGAAAGATGACACCATCCAGGGCAGTCTTCCTGCTGCTTGCTGTCATATTGCTCGTCCACGGATTGTGGCCTGCGGGCTTGAGGGCCTGGAGGTTCGATCCGTTGGTGGATTGGGTTCATGTCCACACCGGTCGCTCGATCGAGCCAGCTGATCTGAACTCCACGCGATCGGCGGGGAGTGAACAGCAATCCGATTTCAACGCGGACGTTTCACCTGCGTCCGTGGTCTCCATCGAAGGACGCCCCTTGCTGTTCAGCGATGAGTTTGAGGGCTCAGCGCTCAACGAGAGTAAGTGGAATCCCCACTATTGGTGGCGCGATGAGGAGGATGGTTGTACGATTGCGCCCAATAATGAGCTGGAATGGTACCAGCCGGATGACGTTCTGGTCAGCAATGGCATTCTGCGACTTCGAGCGCAGAAACGGAATATCGTTACGTGCAGTGGCGAGACATACAACTACACGTCGGGCGTGGTCACCACGGGGAAAGAAGACTGGGATCATCCCGAACCGGACAAGTTTGCCTTCCAATACGGTTATGCGGAGGCGCGCCTCAAGATGCCGCTGGGGCAGGGCCTGTGGCCCGCCTTCTGGTTCCTTCCCTGTGATCAAGTATGGCCGCCGGAGGTTGATGTGATGGAATTCCTGGGGCACAAACCAAACATCACGCACATGACCTATCATTACCTGGATGACGATGGAAACTATGCGGGCGAGGGAGATTGGTGGGTGAGCCCTCATGATTTCTCTGCGGAATGGCATACGTTTGGCCTGGATTGGCGTCCTGATGCCTTGATTTGGTACGTTGACGGCATCGAACGCTGGCGGTACACGGACAGAAAACGGATACCGTCCGAGCCGATGTACCTGGTGCTGAATCTGGCTGTCGGTGGTGATTGGCCTGGCTCTCCGGATTCAACCACGGTATTCCCGAGCTACTTCGATGTGGACTACGTAAGAGTCTGGGGAGAGAGAACGGTTGATCCCACTTCGTTGACAGAACAGGTCTTCTTGCCACAGATCTTCGGAGGGAATTGACCGAACCCACGCAATAATATGGTCGATCAGATCAAGAAAAGGTACTGGCTCCCTTGCCAGTACCTTTTTCCATGATTCGTATCATTGTGATTTGCGCAGGGTTGGAGTACAATCGCCTATGTCAGCGGACAA
>CAZPTF010000006.1:4587-17104 GCA_964589015.1 uncultured Anaerolineae bacterium | reverse complement strand
GATGAATTCGACGGCACTTCGCTGGATGCGTCCAAATGGAATACCTGTCACTGGTGGGACGATGACGGATGCACGATTGCGGGGAATGGCGAATTGGAATGGTATCAACCGGACGACGTGCTGGTGAGCGACGGGACGCTGAAACTGCGTGCACAGAAACGAACGGTGAAGGCCAACAACGGGAAGACCTACAAATACACCTCCGGGATGGTCACGACGGGCAGAAATACTTACGATTTGTCCATTCCGCCTCCGTTTGCGTTCCAGTACGGTTACGCGGAGATTCGCGCCAAGATACCCAAGGGACAGGGCCTGTGGTCGGCCTTCTGGATGCTACCTGCGGCGAATCACGCTTTCCCGGAGATCGATGTGATGGAAATCATCGGCCGGCAATTCGAAAAAAACCACATGGTCATCCATTACCTGGGGGACGATGGAAGGCGGCGCCGCAGCGCCCGTTCCTTTGATGGACCCGATTGGTCGGCGGATTGGCACCGGTTCGGCGTGGACTGGCAGCCGACTGCGCTGACCTGGTATATCGATGGGGTCCCACGCTATCGCTACACAACCGAGGAACAGATTCCGGCAGAGTCGATGGTTCTGGTCGTCAATCTGGCTGTAGGCGGATCCTGGCCCGGACCCCCGGATGCTACGACCGTGTTTCCGAGCTACCTCGAAGTGGACTACGTGAAAGTCTGGAGCGAGATGCCGGAAGAAGCCAAAGCATCGGAACCGCTTGTCATTACCACCCCAGCGGCGGCAACGACAACGGAGAGTGTGCCCCAGTTGGATAGCGCTTCGCCAACGGTGCAACCTGCTTTCACTGCTATGCCAGGCCCCACGCCAACTCCTACCGCCGTTCCCGGACAAGTCTCCCTGTTGTTCAGCGATGAGTTCGCTGGGGCGTCGTTGGATGCCGGCAAATGGACGACGTGCTACTGGTGGCGTGACAGCGCCGGCGGGTGCACCATCGAGGCCAATGAGGAACTCCAGTTGTACCAGCCGGACGACGTGCTGGTGGGCGACGGTGTTTTGAAATTGCGGGCGCAGGAACGCACGGCGACTACCAGTGCTGGGAAGATCTACGCCTACACCTCGGGCATGATTTCGACGGGCAGGGAATTTCTCGATGATCCTCAGCCCGATCGGTTCGCCTTTCGCTATGGATACGTGGAGATTCGGACCAAGATGCCCAGAGGAAAGGGGCTGTGGCCGTCTTTCTGGTTGCTTGCCGCCGATCAGGAGTGGCCGCCCGAGATAGACATCGCCTCATTTAGCGGCGACCGGATCGACACGGTGCGATTCGGCGTACAGTACATTGCACCGGATGCCAGCGATGCGGTTTCCAGCCGTGAGTGGAGAGGCCCCAACTTTGCAGGAGATTGGCACACATTTGCGGTGGATTGGCAGGAAGCGAGTATCACCTGGTATGTAGATGGGGTCAAACGGTGGGGCATCACAGATCCGGCACTGGTACCCAATGAGCCCATGTATCTGGTAATCGATTTGGCGGTGGGTGGACATTGGCCGGGCAATCCCGATGTCTCGACCGAGTTTCCCAGCTACCTGGAGCTGGACTGGGTGAAAGTCTGGAGCGAAAAACCCAACTGACCGCGACGGGAACAGAGGACTTTCGCTCGCCGGAGGACGGATCTGCTCAGACGAGCGTGATGATATTCGCTACATACAGGATGACGAAGAGCGCGAACAGGAACAACAGCGGTGCTACGATCCAGTTCGACCAGCGCATCCATTTTTCTGTGTGAATTCCGCCGTAGGCACGGACCATTTCTTTGCAGACGAGCAGCACAATCAGCGCTGCGATTACGATCAGGTCGGCTTTTGATTGTCGCACCGTGGTCAGAATGACCACGATGCTCTCGTTGATGGCGCTGATTGTCATTTCTAGCGCTCCTGTTTTCTCAGCGGATTACCCGAGACCTTGTCCAGGGTTTCCGCCATAACTTGGTGTGATGGGACTCAGCTGCCCACGAAGCTTGCGGTGGGTTGCTGGCCAGCACCTGCTCGACCCCGCCAGAGCTGCAGGGCAACTCCCACGAAGCTGAGCAGGACCAGGGTATATAGCCCCCATTCGGGAGACCATCTCCGCGTGTAGATCAGCACTTCAGCGACGAGCGTATTCAATACGATGCTGCCCGCTACTGCCAGGGCCAGCTCGATAAGCTGGCCCCTGACCGGCAGCAGTTTAACGAATGCCATGCCGGGACAGACGAGAAGAAACCAGAACACGAGCACGGAACGAAACGGCGACTGACTGCCGGTCGCCACCATGAGACTGACCCCGACTGCGGAAACAGAGATAACTGCTGGCCACGTTAGCGAACGGTTCATTGCGGCACCCCTCTTGTTTGACTGGCAAGCACGAACACGGCGGCATCCGGATTCCTGTAGATCACCTTGAACTTGGGCGATTCGAGCAGAGCAAGCTCTATCTTCTGCAGCGAGCCTGCCGGCATGGCGCCCGTCATGTCAATCGCTGCCTTCTGGCTCCGGCTGAGCACCAGGTAGGCTGTCGGATAGCTCTCCATTATTGGGGAGAGGAAATCGACCGGTGCGGCGATCAGGTCCTCTCGATCCTCAACCAACATACTGATGAGCGACAAGTAGTCGTAGTCCTCATAATTCTGGTGTTGCAGGCTGTATCCCCATGCGCCGTCGATCAGCAGAGAATGGGCGGGCGCAATGTTGTGGATAAACTCTGTCGCTGCCACCTCGTCCTGGGTGAAGTAATATTGCCGTTCCTTCCCGTAATACCCAAAGAGCAGACCTACCAACATGACCAGGCTCAGCAAAATCGAGAGCACTGCTGTGCGTTGCCGCCGGCCCGCCTGCGGGCTGGGGTACAGTGCAGCTGCGGCGAAAAATGCCAGAAACGGTAGGGCAAACAAGTACACTCGGAATACGATTTCCCCTCCGTACGAATTTGCTGCGAGCAACGGAAATGGGGCAAGCAGCAGGAGAATCGCCGGCAGGTCCCAGCGGCCACGCCGCACTCGTCTGCTGAAACCGTAGAGGGCCATGATAGCGACCAGGGCACTCAGCGTTCGATCGATCAATGCGACGAGAGCCTGCCCCGGACTGGCATCCGCCAGATTGATGAAGTTGGCGCCGAAATTTCCCAGAAACCTGCCAATGGAACGGACAATCCAGTACAGGCTGTGATTCATGAACGGTTCGGCCATGTACATGAACCAGGTTGCAGTCAAGACCAGCATCAGGATGGGCAGGCTGCGCAGAGTAATGATCTGGAAGCCCACCAGCAAGGCGAGGCTGACGATCACCAGTAGCGGAGTAAGCTGGTGGCTCGAGACGATCACGATGAAGATCAGCGTGAGCATCAGAACGAGACCCACGCGCTGAGTTGGCCGCGCATCAGCCGCCGGTGTATCGTCGCCCGGCCTGGAACGGTCCATGATGTGGCTTAAAGCAGAAGCCAACCTCTTGGATCTGACCCAGCGCATGATGGTTGCTTCGGAAGGGTGGGCAAAAATCCTGAACCAATTGAGCGTGATACCAACGACAACCAGGTACAGGCTGTAGGTCAAAGACTGTGGTGCAAAATAGTCCTGCCCCACCCAATTCGCCAGGAAAAAGAACCAGATGCTCAGCCAGATCAACCGCTGGTCTCGCGTGAATGTCCGGACGATCAACAATAACGCACCAATGTCCAGTAGATTGAAGAATAGCGGTGCCCATCCGGCGTAACCTATCGCGCTCTTCAACCCGGCCACTTCGGTGATCAGTGCGTTGAACGCAAAGAAACCGGGCCAGTTGTGATAGACATCCAGATATGTGGCGTATGGGTCGACGGCGCCGTTACGCTGAATGTAGTCGACGATGGCAACGTGCTTCCACGCCCAGGCGTAGCGCAACGTGCCATAAAGCAACTGCGGAGTGCCGTGGATAATCACTATTAACGCCACGACATGCAGGACCAGGACCGGTGCGCCAGCCTCTCGATAGTAGACGTTCAAACAGAAGCCGATAGTCAGCAGGCCCAGCGCGACGTAGGTCCACGGCGAAAGCACCGACACCAATCCCACATCGTTCATCGCGCGCACGTCGACGTTTGACAACGACAGCGCCCAGATCAAAAACGCGGTCGCTACCGGAAGCAGCATCAGCGGTCCCACCGTCCTGGTTATGGTTTTAGAGGATTCGCAAGACATTGTCGACATTTTTCGCTAACCACATCGGATGGTGGACGTAAAAAGTAGATTTGGAAAAGTTGGCTGTCACATGCCACAACCATGTCAACAACAGCACCGTCCGCATTTCGAGAACATCCCCTGGTGCTGTTAACTGATGCCTCTCCAGCAAGGTACGTTCTTCAGAGGTCCAACTTGCTGCGGTGAGCAGCTCCTGCATGATCTCTCCCATTGCACGACAATCCGCAGGGGTGCGGATCGCCAGGAGAAACAGCATCACATCGGTTGCCGGTAAGCCGGTGGACACCGCGAGGTCCCAATCGATGATTCCGGTTACTTTGCTGCCATCGGGCGCCATCAGGATGTTTCCCGGTGCGAAGTCGCCGTGCGTCCAACTGACCGCAAGCGTACGGCCCATCAATGTTGCACGCAATTCTTCAGCCAGACGCATGAGCGCTGGAGCGTTGTCTTTGTGATGCAGGCCCGTTTCCGACATCCGGCGGAGGGTAGCGATCGGCGCATCGACCCACTGTTGCAACAGCTGCGCGTCTACTTGAACGGAACGAGCGGTGCGCCGGTGCAGTTCACCAATGGCTTCGACAGCGAGGTGCAGCAAACGCGCTCTGCTTTCCGGAGCGAAGAGCATTTCGCTCAGAACGACACCGGGGACGATCCGTTCCACCGTATAAGGTTGCTTTCCCGCTTGGCCCTCGGCCAGGATCAGCGGAAGCAGATCTTGCCAATCGCCGAGTCGAGAATCTGCGCGCAGCTCGGTCAGGACGCCGTTCTGGCGTCGCAGGTTTGCTGCAGCGATGGTCGTTCTGGGCATCTTCAACAAGACAATCGGCGCGTCGCGGGGTGGCCCCAAGGCGACGACAACCAAATCGGCGAATGTCCCGACTCTGTAGTGGATGTCCCAGGTTTGAATTGGAGGGAGGTCTGGCCATACCGGAAGTGCTGTCAGAACATCCGCAGTAAGCTTGGGAGCTTTCAACACATGCAATTTGTCATCCCAGTACCACAACAGGCGGTGGCAAAAAGACAGCAGATATGTAAGGGATGGAACATGGAGCTTGCTCAGCCAGACGGTACGCAGCCGCGTGCCAGCCAACAGAATCACCGCCATAGCCGTTTGGCTGATAAGCCAGGCCATCCCGATGCCGGTGATGCCGTGCGTTCCCATCAGGAAATAACTGAGCGAGATTGTCAGGATGCTCAATGACGCCGGGACGACGACGACGGTCCGCATGCGGCGGCGAACACGAGCAGTCGTGGTATATATGGACGTGACGGCGTGGGGAAGGGCCGACAATGCCAGCAGGCGGAGCAAGGTGGCGGCATCTGAGGAGTAGCCCTTGCCGAAGAGCAACAGGATATCAGGCGCGCCTACGAGCACGACTGCGACCACAGGCACTAAGAGTGCCAGGGTCTGGACGAATACCCGGTAACTGTAGGCGTCGAGTTTCCCAGGATCCGTGGCTCCTTCGGCCAGCAGGGACTGTCCCATGCTAATACTCACCAGATACAGAGAATAGGCCATCGTCCATGCCAGGTAGTAATAGGCGTTTTCCGTGGCGCCAATCTGCTGTGTGACCATGATGGGTAAAACGGTGTATGTCGCCTGGGTCAATACCGATCCGAAGTAATCGCTCGCAACGTAGCGGGCAATGTGTGAGAGCACGATCGGTTGCGCTTTTCCGTCACTGGCTGCGATGTGTCTTGGGATCAGTTTTTTGAAAAGCAACAGGTTCACAGGCACAATCGTCAGCAATAGCGGAACCGTCCAGGATGCCAGCACGCCGTAGCTGGGAATGGACTGTGCGAGGACCACAAGGAAGCCGATCTTGAGAATGGCGAAGACCGTATTTCCGACCGGTACCCAGGTGGCCTGCCTCAAGCCGGTCAGCGCGCTGTCCTGCAGCACGAAGATACACCACAGGATTGCCGAAGCGGTAAACCAAATGACAATAACCGGGCTTGAACGTAGAAAACCCAGAGAAGGGGCCCAGAGATCCAGTCCGGCGAGAAAGACCAGACTGACCACCAACGCCAGGAATGCGCTGATCGCGTATGAATAACCGATCAGACGGGGCGTATCTTTTCCGGCACTGGGGATGAAGCGGTTTAGGACACTCATCAGGTTCAGTTCTGAGAAAAACGCCAGGAAGGTCAACACGGACAACGCGGCTGAGTTCAACCCGATCACTTCCGGAGGATATGTACGGGCGGCCACTATCCAGTACAACATGCCAAGTCCGGCTGTGACGGCTGAGCTGAGCACCAGGGCATAGCCATTACGGAACAACGGAAGACGTAGGTGGCTACCGATTTGCATCAACACAGAGGACCTGGCTGCACGGGCGAAGACAGACATGTTACACCCTGCCTTCCGCCGGCGCGGTCAATCTTCGATACAGCCGGAGTATCTTCGTGGGAATCCATTCGGAAGGAGGTGTGACGCGTAGCCCTTCCCCCTTCAGCAGTTTGCCGAGGTGGTCCACCCCGATTTCGGGATAGACGACAATGCGCGATAGTGCAAAGATGTCGTCGGTGGTTGTACTCATCGCGTCCTTGACGGCGCAGGCAGAGGCGTATCCTGCATCGATGACCAATTGGCGAACCTTGGGACTGTGATGACCGTGCGGATAGGCAAAGGTCGAGACAGCTCGCCCCAGATGTTGTTCCAGAATATCCTTGGAGCGGAAGATCTCGTCCCGTGCCTTGTTCGTCGGGATGATGTCCAACTGCGGGTGATTGACGGAATGTGCACCGCACTCAATGCCGCTTGTGCAGATTTCAGCCACCTGATTCCACGTCATCATCGGACGGTTGCCCTCGCCATCGGGAGCCAGCCAACGGCTCTCGCCACCCACGAACCCGCTGACGATATACAGCGTTGCCGGAAATCCATACGCGCGGAGAAGCGGATACGCGCCGGTGTAGAAGTCCGCAAGGCCGTCATCGAAGGTGATAACTACCGGACGTTCAGGCAGGGCACCCGCATTCCCGGACACGATCTGGACGAATTGTCCTACGGTGAGCGGCGTGTAGTTCCGGTCATGCAGATAAGCCATGTGTGTTGCGAACTGCTTCGGAGAAATCGCCCAGGGTCTGAATTTTGGGGCCACATCGTCCGCCATGCTGTGGTACAGTAGGATGGGAACAGGCGTACTCATGGGACGATCTCCTGTTTGCTTGGTACCCCTTCCACATCGGGGTGATGAGCTAGCTTCTCGACCGGCTGTCGGGCTTTCCTCCGCAGTTTCGCATGGTGCCAGTAGCTGCGCAGATATGCAATCGGCCCGTATAACATGCCTTTGCGTTCCTGAATGAGCAGCTCTTGCGGAAAGCTGGCTGACCTCTGGATGACCTTCGGTGAGCGGGCCTGTAACATGTAGTATACACCGATCGGTACTCTGACCGCAACATCGATCAAGCGCAGTGGGTTGTCCTTGATTGACTTGGCGAGAAATGCCGTCAATCCTGCGCCATAACCGTAGGCCATTTTGCGCAGTCCGGCATATTCCCGCCGGTGGAAATGCCATAGGACCGCCGAGGGTTGGTACACGAGTTGGTACCCACCGACAATCGTGCGGAAGAAGGCGTCGAGATCGTCGCCACCGAGCGCCGGGGTACCGGTGCCCAGATCGGCCGCAAAGCCGCCCATTTCGCGCAACGCCGAAGTCTTGAAGGCCATGCTCGCACCCGTACCAAACCAGCCAGCCGAATACGGATACAAGGCACTGGAATCGCGGTGCGCTGCCATGTCAAATAAGCGCGGAATGAAACCTTTGCTCAGCCCGACGTATTGCTCTACGAGCCACTGTGCAGGTGTCTCAATCTCGGCTGGCAAGACGATCCCTGTGACACATGCGACGTTGGGCGCTGTGTCGAAACCGCGGACCAGTTCCGCAAGCCAATGCCTGTCGACCAGCACATCATCGTCCGTGAACGCCACGATTGGGGCGTTGATTTCCTTCAGTGCACGGTTGTGGGCCACCGCCAGCCCGGGCTGATCCTCGCGCACATAACGGACTTTGCCGGAACTTGCGTATTTGTCGGCGATCAATTCGGCGGTTGCGTTCGTGCTTGGGGCGTTGTCGACGACGAGGATCTCGAAGTTGGGATATTCCAGCGCGAGCAGCGAATCAAGCGCGGGCGCAATCAGGTGCGCGCGATCGCGTGTGGCGACGACGACGCTCACAAAGGTCCCGTCGCGCAGTATCTTCGCGCGCCCGGCAATGCAGCGGGGTTCTTCCGTTCCGGGTATGCCCGCTGCGGTCAGACGGTTGATCTCGGAGAGGCCGTCTCCATGTAAGTGAGCGTTAATTTGTTTGCTGGCGGTTTCCCAGATCTGTGCTGCGTACTCCTGTGGCTCCAAACCCTGTTTCCCCAGACTCACTTCGATTACCGTAACGGGTTGGGTGTGCAACCGGACCAGCACCAGCCCCTTCTCGTATCGGATGCCGGTCGCATGGTCGACCGCATCGACGCGGGGTAGTGGCTGGCTGATCTCGACCTGTAGAATTTTCAGTGGCGTGTAATCCGGAGGCATCGGTCCCGGAAACTCGTTGGTTGGTTTTTGTGTTATCATTTCGATGTCTCCTCATTGTGAGCACAGGAAGTCCCCTGAGCCGCCGGTTGTCCCCCGAACCGTTGCGTAGTGCTGCGCATTACGAACGGGCAGGTGCGAAAAACAACGGTGCCCTCTGCTTACCCCTCTAATTTGCCGGAAGCCGTCTTGATATCGTTGAGTGTTGATGTCGCGTGGGGCGTAGACCCCTTGGTCAGCTGCCGGTGATTACGGTAACTCTTCAGATAGGCGATGGGACCGTACAGCATGCCCTTGCGTTCGATTGCCAGCAATTCGTTCGGAAAGCTCGGTGACCGTTGAATGATCTTGGGACCGCGCGCTTTCAGCATATAATACACCCCGAGCGGCGTCTTCAACGCGATCTCGAAGAAGCGCACCGGTTTGTCTTTGATCGTCTTAACGAGAAAAGCGGTTAAGCCGGCCCCGTAGCCATACGCCTGCTTGCGCAGGGCCGCGTAGTCTCGCCTGTGGTAATGCCACGCGATAGAAGTGGGCTGGTACACCAGTTGGTAACCCCCTGCAATCACCCGGAAGAACCCATCGAGGTCATCTCCACCGAGCGCCTGCGTACCCGTGCCTAGATCTGGAGCGAAGCCGCCCAGTTCCCGCAGAACCGTGGTTCTGAAGGCCATACTTGCGCCAGTGCCGAACCAACCCGCGGAATATGGGTATAACCCGCTTTTGTCACGGTTCTCGTCCAGATCGAAGATACGTTGCGCGAAGCCTTTGCCGAAACCCACGAACTGCTCGAATAACAGTTGGGCCGGCGTTTCGACCTCAGCCGGGAGGACCAAACCGGTCACACACCCCACACGTGGCCCGGCGTCGAAAGCGCGAATGAGCTCGGTCAGCCAGTGTGTGTCTACCACCACGTCGTCATCGGTGAAGGCAACGATCGGCGCCGTGATTTCTTTGAGCGCGCGGTTGTGAGCCACCCCAAGTCCGGGGCGATCTTCACGTACGTACCGAATCCTGTCCGCGTGGCCATATTTCCCTGAGATCAGCTCCGCCGTCTCCGTCGTACTTGGGGCATTGTCGAGGACGAGGATCTCGAAATTGGGGTAATCCAACTCGAGCAGTGAGTCCAGGGTCGGCGCGAGCATCCGCGCCCGATTCCTTGTGGCAATGACAATGCTGACGAACGGCGCGTTTTGTAGCACTTG
The DNA here is from genome assembly GCA_964589015.1 of uncultured Anaerolineae bacterium. Taxonomy (GTDB): domain Bacteria; phylum Chloroflexota; class Anaerolineae; order DAOTYC01; family DAOTYC01; genus CAZPTF01. The sequence continues at coordinate 7,178 of CAZPTF010000006.1, read as the reverse complement.
CTCGCGTCCGCTCACGCATGACGGAGTGCTCTGGGCGGACAGACCGCCCGGCTCCAGCATATTTACCTCTGGGAGGCCGTCTTGTCGCAAGTGTGCGTTGATCGCGGTGCCCAGGTGTCCCCAGATTTGAGCGGCGAACGCCTCGGGACTCACTCCCTGTTCCTCGAAGCGGATCTCGATGACGCCAACCGGCTGAGAGTGCAGGCGTACCAGTGCCAGTCCGGTCCGGTACCGCCCGCCCGCCGATGTCCGATCAGCAGTAATATATGGGATTGGTTGGCTGATCTCGACTTGCAGGATCTTTATCGGTGCGAAGTCAGGCAACAGGGGCTCGGGCCCATTAGCCGAGAGTTCTGGATTAGTCATGACCGTGTCTCCTTCATTTGCTTCTTTTCGCTGCTAGCCAGGCTGTACCAGGTCTGCTGCGAGACTCTGGTTGTCGCCAACTGGAAGCATCGAGCTGTCCGTTGCTTCGTGATTGGCCAACCAGCCAAGCACGGTACCGACAACGTATCCGGCAGTTGTCACACCCAATCCTGTGACGATGGCAATGGCGCGCGTGAACCCTTGTGTATCTCTGCCCGTCAACGTGTCTGCAATTCCCTTCATTACACCCAGAGGCAGAGTCCGCAGCGTGTAAGTTCTTTCGGAAGAGAGGCCGTCTTTGGCCCCGGCGATGCGTGACAGGATCGCTTTGGATTGCCCTTCCGCATAACACCGCGACCAAAAATAACGCCAGTTCGCACGGTGAGCCGGTACGCGATGATGGACCCTTGCCTGCGGTTCGTAGAGAATCACGCCGTTAGGCCAATACCGCTTGGTCCGGATGCCGATCTCCGTCTCCTCGTCCCCAACTGGCCGGGTTCCCACGCGGCCAATTCCGTGGCGAAATCCTCCCATCGTTTCAAAGACGGTCCGCCGGAAAGACATATTGCAGCCTATGGGATTGCGCACGGCTGTCGTTGTTGTCGGCATTCCCTGGTAAGAACACCCGACGACCCAATTGAACTCCCGCGGGAACCACCCCGGCTGCCCGCTGAGCCACAGTGGTTCGACTGCACCACCGATGCCCAAAACATGCGTGTCCGCATAGTCGCGGCTCAAACGCTCGAGCCACTCCGGCTCGGCGATCGCATCCTCGTCCATGAAGGCGATGATGTCGCCTTTTGCCTGGGCGATTCCACTATTACGTGCACCGGAAAGACCTCGGGGCTCGCGGTTTTCGATCACGATCACACCATCGAGGATGCTTTGGGCACGTCCCAACAGCTCCGTATTGTGATCGATGACGACGATGACCTCGCGTGGTTGAAGCGTTTGCTGGTGGATCGATTTCACCGCCGCGACGAGATCGTTCCACCGGTCTGTTGTGTAAGCACAAATGACTACGGAAATATCGCGCATGTGATTCATGGTCATCATTCCCCCGCCAGAACGACATCACAGCTCAGTTCTTCGCCACTATCTTGCCTGGGGTCGAAGTGCCCGGCTGCGTCGTCTCGCTTCCATCCTCGTCCGAAGCGTTCCTTCAATATCGTCTTGAGCACACGCCAACCATCCGGGAACGTCTTGAGCCGCCCTTCACCATGGATGCGTGGTGCCTCAAAACTCGGCACCTCTGCTATCTTCAAACCTGCACGCAACGCGCGAACATTCATCATCGTCTCGATCTCGAAACCATCGCCGTCCAGCTGCAGCGCCGGCAGAACCCTGGACCAGAACGCGTTGTACCCGTACAGCAGGTCGGAGAAGTTTCCCCCGAACAGAATGCGGACCATCGTCACGAAACCCCAGTTCCCCAATCTGCGGTGGATCGGCATATCGTCCGTACCTCCGCCTTGCAAGAACCGAGACCCTTTAGCATAGTCAGCACCGGCAAGCAACGTACCCACGTACGCCGGGATTTCCTCGGGCAGTGTGGAACCGTCAGCATCCAACATGACGATGATGTCACCAGTGGCTGCAGCGAAACCGTTACGAAGCGCAGCCCCCTTACCCTTCCCTCTCTGCTCCACGATCCGTGCGTTTGGACGCAGGTCGCAGGTGACCTTCAACGTCCCGTCGGTGGAGTGGCCGTCCACCAACAGAACCTCGTGTACCCACTCAGGGATGCGATCGAGGACTAAGCGCAGATTGTCTTCCTCGTTTAGCGCCGGAACCACGACACTCACTGTCGGGAAAAAACCGGGTGCTGCGGCAGTCCTATCTACTGTTGTTTTGTTTTCTTTCTGATTTTCGTTTGGCAATGCGTTCATGACGCTCCCCATCCTTTCTGTTGTGGACGGGGGGGAGATGCAAAGACATTGTCCGTTTGGTTGCCTGAACCGCATAGAATTGCGCCAACCTAAAGGAACTCGGTCTTTGTGTGTGATGTGGGGACTCCCTGTTCGCGGGTTTGCCGCTGCAGGAAGGTGCTGTAAACAGAACCTGCCAGACCTGTCTGGAAAACTCTGCGCATTGCTGGAAACGACTGGGTCGCTCCATCTCCTTGCCGTAATCTGCGAACTCCCACGATTCGCATTCTCTCCCCCGTTATTGCTGCGTTGAAGGGACAAGTCCTCTTCGCTTGCCCTTCTCTCGTCTCCGTATTA
>CAZPTF010000006.1:0-4487 GCA_964589015.1 uncultured Anaerolineae bacterium | reverse complement strand
TGGTACTATGGTACCACTGCAAATTGGTAATGCGTATGATGCATGTCATATATAAATACGAGTTTCAAGCTGAGCGCCCATATACGTTTTGGCATAGTGTGAGCTTGGACCGTCATGAACCGAGGCTCTTCCCTTGTGACCAACTCTCTGACCCATGCGTGAGGATGGTCTGAGAGGCATCCCCAGGTACGCTCCAGATATCCGGAAGACTATCGTTGGTAGACTTGTCACGGAAAGCGGGTCAATTGTCGCCCACAACCATGAAGCTCCGTGTTACCCATGCTGCTTTGCTTCCTGTTCGCAAATGTGTTAAACTTAACGGAGCAGAAGTGTCGTTTTAGGAGTTTTACATAGTGGCAAGGGCCATCGGTTGTGACCCGGTGGTCAGGATCTACAGCGAATCGCAGTACCGGTGATGAGCCGCGGAGTTCGGACGCTGACGCCGTCCCCAATGGACGGTGCCGTGCAGCCAGATTCAGAAAGGTCTTGTGTGAGGGGAGGGAAAATGAGGAGAAATTCGGTCTTACTGTGTGGCGTGTGCGCGCTGATGGTGGTGTTGAGTATTCCCGTCATGGCTGCATCTCCGGCGTTACCGGCCGCCGGTGTGACGGAGCAGCTCATACCCGAACCTGTACCGCAGCGCATCAGCTTTGCGCCCGGAGCGACCTCTGCTCAAGTACAGGGCACGTTGGCTGCCTCGGAAATGAAGCGCTACGTCGTCAGCGCAAGGGGTGGGCAAACTATGGTCGTCAAGGTGGCACCGGGAACCGTGCAGAATCCCAAGGCAATCCTGATCATCTGGGGTGTGGATGGGACAGTCCTGATGTCCGATCACGTGGGGGCCACTGCATGGAGCGGGCCTCTGCCGTCGACTCAGGATTACTACATCGATGTGCGGTCCGTGGTGCAGAGCGCGGTGAAGTTTACTTTGGATGTGGAGATTCCGCCTCTGCCGGCACCCGAGGCCACGCCGGTGCCGCAACGCATCAGTTTTGCGCCTGGCGGGACTTCCACGCAGGTCGAGGGGACATTGGCTCCGGGCGAAATCGCGCAATATGTCATCAGGGCGCTGCGGGGCCAGACTCTGATCGTCAAAGTGACGCCTGGGACCGAGGACAATCCCGACGCGGTGCTGGTGATCTGGGGCGCGGATGGTACGGTACTGATATCCGATCACGCCGGCGCGACAGCATGGAGCGGGCCATTGCCATCTACTCAGGATTACTACATCGAAGTGGTTTCGGTTGTGCAAGACCCGGTGATGTTCGTACTGGATGTGACGATTCCGCCGTTGGCGAAGTGATGCATAACATTCGTCTTGTTGCCGAAAGTGCACAGATCGACTACAGGTTTCGCCGCTGAAATGTTGTCCCTGCGCTACGCTTTGGAGGAGAACGGATGCCGATATTTGAAGCAAACAGGTTATTAGATCTAACGACACGGATTTTTGTCGCTGCGGGAGCACCGGAACCCATCGCACGCCAGGTGGCCGACTCGCTGGTGCTCAACAGCCTGATGGGAGTGGATTCGCATGGTGTCTTGCGGATTCCACAATATCTGGAAGCAATCGAAACCGGATCGATCATTCCTGACGCTGAACCCAGGGTGGTCCGTGACCGTGGTGTTGCGGCGATTCTGGATGGGCAGTGGGCTTTTGGCCAGATTGTCGCGCGACGGGCCATGCAGCTGGCTGTGGAAAAGGCCAAACAGCACACGGTCGGCATCGTGAGTTTTGCGCGGGTGCTACACATCGGGCGCCTGGGTGAGTGGGCGACACTCGCTGCGGAGCAGGGTTACTTCGGTTGGGTGCTGACGAATGGGGCATTGCCAGGTGGGGTTGTCGCGCCCTATGGCTCCTGTCAGCGGCTGTTCGGGACGAACCCCATCGCGTTTGGTATCCCCGGCGGGTCGCATCCCCCGGCCGTCGTCGATTTCTCCACGTCCGCTACCGCCGAGGGCAAGGTCCGGCTCGCCAAGTTCAAGGGTGAGCGAGTTCCTGCCGGCTGGCTGCTCGATCGCGACGGGCGTCCTACGACCGATCCGGCAGATCTGTACGATGGCGGGGCGCTGCAGACTTTCGGTGGGCACAAGGGTTACGGGTTGTCGCTGATGGTGGAGATGCTCGGTGGCATCTTGAGCGGCGCAAACGTGCCGAACTCACCGGGGTACGTCCCACAGAACGGTGTGTTCATGATGGCACTCGACGTGACCTTCTTCCGCACGCCTGCGGAGTACGACGAGGTCGTCGACACGCTGCTCGACGGGATCAAGAACGCCCGTCCGGCGGAGGGTTTCGAGGCAGTGCTCGTGCCCGGCGAGCCTGAGTTGTCGCGGCGGCGTGAGCGCGAGGAGCATGGCATTCCGGTCGATGACCAGACGTGGGTGGCGATCCAGGCGGCGGCTGCTAACCTCAACGTCGCGATTCTCAAATCGCGACGCGTATCAAGTGAGCGGGCCCCAGGCCGACGGTCCGGTGGCGGTGGTTAAGAGCGGGAAATCATCTCAGCCTGGCAAGCTTTGTTTGCCAGGCCGTTTCGTTGTTGTGTTCTTTGCGTCCGCACGTTGCTTGTGCTAAACTCTCGAAGACAGATTTCGCCACGGGAGGGAGCGTATGCTCGCAAAGGTAGCCAGTTGCGCCGTCATTGGACTTGAAGGGATCGTCGTCGAAGTGGAAGTGGACGCGTCGCACGGCTTACCGTCCCTTTTCATGGTCGGGCTGCCGGACACGGCGGTTCAGGAGTCGCGCGACCGCGTTCGCACCGCGATCAAGAATTCGGAGTGTCGCTTTCCGAGCAATCGCGTGACGATCAATCTGGCACCGGCCGATCTGCGCAAGGAAGGCCCCTCTTATGATCTGCCGATCGCCGTTGGTTTGCTGCTGGTATCCGAGCAAATCATCGGTGACGTGTCCGACAGCCTGTTTGTCGGGGAGTTATCCCTCGATGGCAGCGTCCGGCACGTGAGCGGGATCCTGCCGGTCGCCAATATGGCGGCGGAGCAGGGATTCCGGAGGGTGTATGTGCCGGCGGAGGACGCTCCCGAGGCTGCGCTCATCGAAGGCATCGAGATTATCCCCGTGGACAGTCTGCTCTCTCTCGTGCATCACCTCAACAACATGATCCCTATCCCACCTTTCGAAGCGACGTTCAGCGATGACGGAGACGACCTGCCTGCGTACGCGGTCGATATGGCCGAGATCAAAGGACAGGAACACGTCAAACGTGCGCTCGAAGTGGCCGCGGCGGGTGGGCACAACATGTTGATGGTCGGGCCGCCGGGTGCGGGTAAGACGTTGATGGCCCGTTCGTTGCCCTCGATTCTGCCACGGATGAACTCCGCCGAAGCGTTGGACGTAACCCGCATCTACAGTGTCGCCGACCTGTTGCCGAAAGATATGCCGATGGTCCGGCACCGGCCGTTTCGTGCTCCGCACCACACCATCAGCCATGCCGGATTGGTGGGCGGAGGACGGTGGCCCAGGCCGGGGGAGATCAGCCTGGCCCACCGGGGCGTGCTCTTTCTGGATGAGTTGCCGGAATTCGGGGTGCGCAACCTGGAATCCCTGCGCCAACCGCTGGAGGACCGGGTCGTCACGATCAGCCGCGCGCAGGGCACGTTGACGTTCCCTGCGAATTTTATGCTGGTGGCGGCCATGAACCCCTGCCCGTGCGGCTACTATGGCGACGACGCGCACGAATGCACCTGCTCGATGACGATGGTGACGCGCTATCAGAAGCGCATCAGTGGCCCGTTAATGGACCGGCTCGATATCCACATCGATGTGCCGAGCGTAGAGTACGACAAGCTGGCGGATCAACGGATGGGTGAGACCTCCGCGGCCATCCGCGAACGGGTGGAAAAAGCCAGAAATACGCAGCATGCGCGTTTCGCGGGGACCGACATCGTGAGCAACGCGAGCATGGGACCGACGGAAGTGCGGCAGTATTGCATGCTCGATGAAGCGGGGCGCAGCCTGCTGAAAGCGGCCATGCAGCAGCTCGGCATGAGCGCGCGAGCCTATCACCGCATCCTCAAGCTCTCGCGCACCATCGCCGACCTGGCAGGTTCGGAGCAGATCCAAACGCCGCATCTGGCCGAGGCGATCCAGTACCGGCCAAGACGGCAGGACTAAGGTTCCAAGAGGTACTTCTGGTCGTGTCACGGGTGGGGTGGCAGGATCAACCCGTGGAAGCACTAGGAACCGGACTGGGATTGAGGAGAGCTGTCCTGGCTGAACTCGCCGAGCGCGATTACGGTCTCGACTTTTCGGTCCATGACCAGTACTGCGTGCTGGACTACTTCCGCACCGGTTGGGATGCGCTCGCCCCGATCCGCGTTCGAGCGGCGCCTGCTGCTCGTCCGACCCTGCCCTGAGACCAACCCGCTCGTATTCAGAGGTTTGTGCGCATCCGATAGCCTACGCCGGGCTCGGTGAGGATATAGTGCGGGCGGGTGGCATCGGGTTCGATCTTGCGCCGCAAGTTGCT
>CAZPTF010000005.1:33305-36571 GCA_964589015.1 uncultured Anaerolineae bacterium | reverse complement strand
GCTGGCCATCCTGTACCTGTATTTCAACACCGGGACGTTTGATATCCTGGATGTGGCCGCGAAGTTCGCTGTGGCTCGGCCTTTCGTCGAGAACTTCGGTGCAGTGAGTCTGGCGTTCTGGGCGTTCTTCATCGCGTTTGCCATCAAGTTGCCCAGCTTCCCGTTCCACACCTGGTTGCCCGACGCTCATACCGAGGCACCAACCGCCGGCAGCGTGATTCTGGCCGGTGTCCTGTTGAAACTGGGCGCGTACGGGCTGCTGCGCATCGTGTTCCCGATCTTTCCGGATGCATTCAGCTACTACTGTTCGAATCTTCCCATCATTCCAATCCTGGCTGTGATCAGTATCGTCTACGGGGCTTTCGTATGTATGGCCCAAACCGATCTCAAACGCCTGATCGCGTACTCCTCGGTCAGCCACATGGGTTATGTCCTGCTCGGGATTTCGGCTGCGGTCGTCGGCCTGGGGATGTCCGACCCCGCCCTGCGGGATAGTGCGACGATGGCGTTGAATGGTGCGGTACTACAGATGTTCAATCACGGCATCATCACTGGTGGTCTGTTCTTCCTGGTTGGGGTCATTTACGAGCGCGCACACACGCGCGATCTGGATGCGTTTGGCGGGTTGGGCAATAAGGTGCCCTATTACTACGGGATGATGTTGATCACCGGTTTTGCCTCGCTTGGGTTGCCCGGCCTGGCAGGCTTCTGGGCAGAGTTTTTTGTCTTCCGCGGAGCGTTCGCGATTATGCCTATCTTTGCCGTAATCGGAGCGGTTGGGATCGTCGTGACGGCGGCGTACATTCTGTGGAAGATCATCCAGGCCGTGTTCTTGGGCAGTTTCGACCAGCAGAAGTGGGATGACCGGACGCATCATGCGGCGTTGACCGATATGTTCACGTTCGAAAAGGTGACGATGTGGCCACTGGTGTTTTTCATGATCGCCATTGGCGTCTACCCGCCGTTGATTCTCAACATGATCAACATGGCGACCTCTGCCATGCTGGGGCTATAGTCGTCCTCGGGCTGTCGTTTGAGGCCGAGTGGCGCGGGAGGAATCATTTTGGATCTAGCGACAACTCTGAAACTCATTTTGCCTGAGTTGGTCTTGTGTGTCGTGGGGCTGCTGGTGCTGGTGTTGGACTTGATCATCCCCGACGAAAACAAGAAGGCGTGGCTGCCCTACGTCGGGCTATTGGGACTGGGCCTGGCATTGATTGCGGTTGTGAGTCTGGCGGGACAGAATGTTTCGTTCTTGTCCGGTATGCTGGCGGTCGATAGCTTCGCGGTTTTCTTCAAGTTCCTGGCGATCCTGGCGGTTGGCCTGGTGCTCTTGGTGTCGATCGACTACATGAAAGACCGCACACCGTATCGCGGGGAGTTCTTCGGCCTGCTGATTCTGGCCGGCCTCGCGATGTCCCTGGCTGCCGGGGCAACGGACCTGATTATGGTCTATTTGGCAATGGAGTTTCTCAGCTTTTCCTCCTACATTCTGGTCGGTTTTCTGCGGGACAACGAACGGAGCAATGAAGCAGCCCTGAAGTATTTCCTGTATGGGGCCACCGCCTCGGCGGTGATGCTTTACGGCATGTCGTTGTTGTATGGAATCACGGGAACAACACACCTGGCCGGCATTGCGAATTACTTGGCCAACGGCCTGGCAGCGCCGACCCAGCTTTGGCTGGTGATCCCGGCGTTGCTGATGTTGCTGGTGGGCTTTGGGTTCAAGATAGCACTCGTACCGTTCCATCAATGGTCGCCGGATGCCTACGAAGGAGCGCCGACGCCGGTCACCGCGTTCCTCTCTGTAGGGCCGAAGGCGATCGGTTTTGCGTTGCTCATCCGCGTGTTCATGACCGCCCTGCCGGAGTTCACGACAACCTGGACCGCGGTCCTGGCAGCGATCAGCATGGTGACGATGACGCTGGCCAATCTGGTGGCGCTGAAACAGACGAACATCAAGCGGATGCTCGCCTATTCCAGTATCGCACAGGCCGGCTACATATTAATCGGTTTCGTCTCACTCGGGTTGAACAGCGAAAGCAGCTTCAACGGAATAAACGGTGTGTTGCTTTACCTGTTTGCCTATCTGTTCACGAACCTGGGAGTTTTCGTGGTTGCCATTGCCTTCGAACAGGCCACCGGCTCAAATAACATCTCGGACTATGCCGGGCTGGCCAAGCGTGCCCCCGGTCTCGCTGCCGTCATGTTGATTTGTCTGCTGTCGCTCGCCGGAATACCTGCGACAGGTGGGTTTATGGGCAAGTTCTTCGTGTTTGGCGCTGCCATTCAGACACAGTTCTATGTGCTCGCAGTGGTTGCTATCATCAACAGTGTCATTGCGGTGTTCTACTACTTGAATGTCGTACGCTACATGTACTTCACGCCACCTGCAGGGGGAGCGGATCAACCCATTCCGGTACCGGGGTTGTTCCAGTTTGTGTTGGCACTGACGGCTGCGGTGACGTTGGTCATCGGACTGTTCCCGCAACCGTTCATCGAAATCGCCACGCAGTCGGTGCGGTTATTGGCAGCATCGTAGCCGGCAATTGCCACACCCTGATAGACGAAGGTGACTGGAAAGGCTCGTGGTGAAGAGGCAAGCGTGTGTGCGTGCCTCTTTTATGTTATCGTTTCTGCACAGCGTGTGGGTTCCGATCCGCTACAGAATGAGAGGGGTGATAGGTAATGAGAACTTATACTGTCGTGCAAGCTCGCGGTCTAGCGTTTGGTTTGGTCACAGTTTTGGTGTTGGTCGGGTTGCTGGCCGGATGCGGTTCAACGGCTACGCCCGCTCCTGCGCCGGCGGAGACCCCCGCCCCAGCGACGGAGGAGCCGGTTGTTGTTGCCACAACAGGCAGTGAACCGGCGAGTGTATCGGCTGCGGCAACGTTTCAACCGCTGGACTCTACAGTGTGTGTACAGCTGGCGGATGACATGGGCAAAGTGCTGGGCAGCAAACCGCAGACTTCCGATGCCGACTTTGTCGACTACATCAGCGGTGAGAGCGGAACCGGCTGCCAGGCGTCAGCCGCGGGCACTGGTGCCGATTTTGGAGATCTCCCGGATATTGCCGCGAAGCTGGAGAAAATGTTGGAGGATGATGGCTGGCAGCAGGATATCCAATATCAAGCGGACGGTCCCACCGGTACCGCTATGGGATTCAAGAAGGACCAGGGCTTATGTCTGCTGAGTGTGAACTGGGAGCCGGCCAGGGATGCCGACTGCCCGGAGGATCAGCCGATATCGGCGTGCGATCTGAAGCC
>CAZPTF010000005.1:0-33205 GCA_964589015.1 uncultured Anaerolineae bacterium | reverse complement strand
GGCTCCGAGGGGTTGCTTCTTTTGACAATCCAGTCCCCCCGTTCTACGATGTAGGATGTCGATTTCATCATCTGTAATTGAGGCGTGGATAAGATAATGAGACTTCTTCAACTACTGGCGGATACGGACTACCGGCTTCTATCCGGGGATGCTGATATCGAGGTGGTTTCGCTCACCAGCGATTCACGAAAGGTACAAGTGGGCGATGTATTCGTTGCTATGCGCGGGGGCAATACGGATGGACATCGTTTCATCGGCGCTGCGCTCGCGCACGGGGCCCGAGTTGTGGTCGTCGAGCGCGGCGGCTCATTCGATCCGCAGTGCGTATCCTCGGCGACGGTCGTCCAGGTCGAGAACACACGTGCGGCACTGGCCTGGATGGCAGCGGCAGCTTGCGGCTACCCGGCCCGAAAGCTGCGCGTGATCGGTGTGACCGGCACCGACGGCAAGACCACCACGGTGAACCTGATCTGGTCTATCCTGCAGGCCGCCGGGCATCGCGCCGGGATGATCAGCACGGTGAACGCGCGGATCGGTGAGCTCATGCTCGATACCGGACTGCACACGACGACCCCGGACGCTCCGGATCTCCAGAAATACTTGGCGCAGATGGTCGATGCCAACCTGGAATATGTGGTGCTAGAGGCGACGTCTCATGGGCTTGCACAGCATCGCGTGACCGGCGCGGAACAGGACGTGGCCGTCGTGACCAATATCACTCACGAACATCTGGACTACCACCGCGATTATGACGGGTATCGCGCGGCCAAGGCCATGCTGTTCCGCGGACTCTCGACCGCCTTTCGCAAGCCGGATGTGCCGAAGATCGCCGTGTTGAACCGAGATGACATCTCCTATGCGCTGCTGGAACCGATCCCTGCGGATGCCCGGCTCGTTTATGGGCTGTCCGCGGGTGTTGACGTCTGGGCTGAAGACATCGCGTGCGAGAACGAATACAGCTCATTTAGGGTCTTCACACCGGATGGGAAATTTCAGGTAAGGACGTCGCTCGTGGGGCAGTTCAACGTGTACAATATCCTGGCTGCTACAGCGGTCGGGATATCCCAGCATGTACCGCTGGAGCGGATCCAGCAGGGGATTCAGAGTGTGCGCGGAGTGATCGGACGGATGGAGCGCGTCGAGCGCGGACAGGATTTTACGGTGCTCATCGATTTCGCGCACACACCGAACGCTCTGGAACGTGCGTTGCAGGCCGCCCGCTCGATGACGACTGGGCAGGTGATCGTGGTCTTTGGCTGCGCGGGGCTTCGCGATGTGTACAAGCGGGACATGATGGGCCGGCACGCGGGGCGCTTGGCGGATCGGGTGGTGATCACCGCGGAAGATCCGCGTACCGAGAGCCTGGACGAGATCATGGCGGCGATCGCGGCCGGCTGCGAGGCGGAGGGCAAACGTGAGGGGGAGAGCTATTGGCGCATCGCTAATCGCGCCGAGGCCATCCAGTTCGCAGTCGATCTGGCGCAACCGGGCGATCTGGTGATGACCGCCGGCAAAGGACATGAGCAATCGATGTGTTTTGGTACGACGGAATATCCGTGGAGCGAACACGCTGCCGTGGAGAAAGCCCTCATGAATCGACTGCTGAGGGACCAGGGTGCCGTGGACAGCTAGCAGCCCGATCGCCAAGCGGAGCCTTCATGGCAGGTTCCGGCGTTGATCGGTCAGCGTGCACATGTTCCTAACCCACCATCCTGACCTTGCTCGCGGTTGGCAAGAAACTGTGTTTGTTTCTGCGTGATACAAGCCATGAGCTCTTCGAAGGACTTGGCAAACGCAGCGACGCCGGCGTCCAGCAATTCGTCCGTTACTTCGTTCAGATCGATACCGGCCTCTTGCAGCGCTTTCAGATTCGCCTCGGCTTGCTCGACATCTGTCTCCAGCGTGGGTTTCGCTATGCCGTGGTCGCGGAAGGCAACCAGTGTGGCTGGAGGCATCGTGTTGACCGTGTGGGGGCCGATGAGCTCTTCGACGTAAAGCACATCACGGTATGCCGGATTTTTGGTGCTGGTGCTCGCCCACAGTACGCGTTGTTTGTGTGCGCCTGCCGCATGCAGCGAGTCGAATGGGCGACCGAAGATTTCGGTGAAGATCCGATACGCCATCTTGGAGTTGGCGATGGCAGCTGTTCCGAACAGCCGCTTCAATGCCTGCTTCCTTCCGGGATCGCTCTCCGCTGCAATACGCTGCGCGAGTCGTGCATCGACGACCGTGTCCACGCGACTGACAAAGAAGCTGGCCACTGACGTCACGCGATTCAACGGTTGTCCGCTTGCGCGCCGCTGCGCGAGTCCCCTGACGTAGGCATCGGCGACCTGCCGGTAACTGGTCAGGGAGAAGATCAGTGTGACGTTGACATGGATTCCCTCTCCGATCAGGGCCTCGACTGCCGGAATACCTTCTTGGGTGGCTGGAACCTTGATCATCAAATTGGGCCGGTCGACCAGGGAGAAGAGCTGTCTGGCCTGCGAAATGGTCTCCTCGGTGTTGCCTGCCAGAAGTGGAGAGACCTCCAGGCTCACGTAGCCATCTGCACCACTGGTTGCATCGAAGACCGGGCGCAAGATGTCCGCTGCAGTGCGCACATCCTTCACGACCAGGCTTTCGTATATGTCGTGAGGCGTTGCGCCCCTTTGTAACAGGCTTCTGATTTCAGCGTCGTATGCAGTGCTGCCGGCGATGGCTTTGTCAAAAATAGTCGGATTAGAAGTGACGCCGGTCACGCCATCTTCTTCGACCATGCGCTTGAGTTCTCCGGAATCGAGTAGCTCGCGGCTGATGTTGTCGTACCAGATACTCTGTCCAAGTTTGGTCAGTTCGAGCAATGAATTGGTTGGCATGAGTCATCTCCCCCTTCTCACAATGTTTGCCCCGCTCTGCCTTTCTGACGCCTCCCAAGCCACTCCTCTTACTTTGCCGCGTCGATTTATTGCTACACATCCCGCCGTTTCGCCCGGTGACAGTCCAGGATCTGTTCGATGGTCGAATCGAGATCATGTAGCTGTGCCCGCCCGGATTGTGTGGCGTCGATGACGCAGACACTTCCAGGGCCATACGGGCGCCAGCGCTGCATGAAGCGCGGGTAAGGGCTATGCGCGAAAATGTCTATCGTCGGCGTCCCCAACGCTGCCGCGATGTGCTGCCCTCCGGAGTCATAGCCGATGTATTCGTCGCTGTTCTCGATCAGCGCGCAATACGTGCCGACCTGGCCTTGCCAGGCCAACACGGCACATCGCAGGACCTCGTTTGGCGGAACGGCAAGCGTCTGAGTGGTATCCAATTCCCGTGTGACTTCCCCGCTGCTCGTGAGCTGCACCAACAGCCGTTCCGACCGGGCAATCTCCTCCTCACCGATCCCTTTCGCCAGGACGATGGTACTGCCGTTCTCGATGAGCCTGCGAACCAGTTGAAACTCGAATTCCTCCGGCAGCCGTTTCTCCAGATTGCCGCCCACTCCAAAGTTCATCACGACGAGGCAAGATGCACCGGCGTTTCGCATGTGTTGGCACAGGGATTTAGCAAAGTCCCGGTCGGTGTGCGGCAAGCTGAGCGTGGGGTAGAGCCGAGCGGGTCCTCCGAATACCTGGCTTGCCCAGCGGTCCGCCAACGCTCCGATCGATTCCGGCTCGTCCTCTCCAATCGACCGGCTGGGGAAGAACAGGTACCGGGAGTGATCTTCGACTACTGGAAGCAAGCCCAACTGTGTCAATCGCGAGTCAGGGTCGACGACGAGAAACTCGTCTGGTGCGAGACCTTCTGTCTCCTCGCGGATGATATGTAACATCTCGAGCCAACTGCCGAGTTGCTCGATGAGACCCTGCGCCCGGCTGTAGCGTACTTCGCGGATGGTTATCCGTTCATCCTCTGCAAAGATCTGCCGGATAGCGGGAGCGGCAAGCAGGACGCATTGCGCATGATGGAAGACGTTCCGAATGCGCGCCAGCAGCGTCGCTGTGATCGCGACTTCTGCACCAAGCGTGACCCGAGATGGCAGGAAGACTTTCCGGGCGCGTTCGGGACTAACCTGGCAGCGAACTACCGATTCCTCCAAGCGCCGTCGCCGCTGGAGAATGTCTTGAATGCTGTAGAGTCCGAAACGTCGCAAGGTATCGTCCAACGCCTTACCAGTTGGCTGGCGGCGGCAGCAGTCGATGATCTGGGCGAAGGTGTGGTCGTACAACTCGCAGAACGCAGGATCGAACGCATCGCTGAGCGGCTCGACGAGCGCTGTGAACAACGTGTGCTGACCGGCGCGTGCGATTCCTGGGTCTGCGTGCACGACGATCTCACAGAGCAAGCGGATTGCATCCGGCGTATAAGAGCCGTCGGTCAGGTAACATGCCCAGAATTGGCTGACCGCCAGGGAGGCGACCTGCCGGGCTTGTGCTGCGGTTAGCCCCCCGCTTTCGATGGCCTGGCGGGCTGCAGATAACACCTTACTGAACTCATCAGCCGGCATGGGTTCACCGGTTGCAAAGCTGGTCTCTGCCTTCGGACCCGGCATGGCGAATGCTCCTGTCACAAGATGATCTCCGTCGCCGGTCAATCGAATGACCGGACCGTATAGTCGTTGGTGGGCAGAAGCGTAAGGTCGAACAACTCCGCTGTGAGCCCCAGATTGTATTCGGCCTCGGAGATGGTCATGGTGTATTGCCCCAGTTTGGGGTCTCGATAGTGCAGTCTGACAGGGAGCAGGGAAGCGGTGTTCAGCCATAACGTGCATGTGACCTGCTCTGTCCGGCTGGAGAGCCGGAATACCCACTCTCTGTTTACGTAGTCGACCGCGATGTCGTCAACCTGAATGCTCCGAGATTCCCACAACAGTTCCAGTGCCGAACGGACCAGGTCAAACACGATGGCCGGTTTCACCGTTTCGATGGGACCGGCATCGACCCGATTATTGTGGTGCTGGTACATCCACCCCAGTGTTCCTTCGGATGCCGCGATGATGTCCTGAAAGCCTGGATGAGAGCTCTGCAGGATCTCCAGACGCATCTTATCGGGTCGCGCATACCAGATTTCGAGCACCTGCTTGTCTTCCAGCAATGTGTTGGTGAATTCCAACCCCACTCTGAGATGGCAGTCTTGCACCTGCTGCGCGGCTGTCTCGCTGTCCTTTAGCAGCGAAGCGGGGATAGCGAGCCGCGGCGCGGTGCCGTGGACCGCGCATCCCGCTAGCAGCAGCATGATGGGTACGAACAACATCCGGACCAGGCGATTCGACTTCATTTCACGATTATACCATGATTGACTCAGCTCGAATAGTGCGCTATAATAGACGTTACCCAACTTAATTGGATTGGGCCTATAGCTCAGCGGTTAGAGCGGCCGGCTCATAACCGGTTGGTCCCTGGTTCGAGTCCAGGTAGGCCCATCACATGGACGGAGGAGTGCAGCGACGCTCCTCTTTTTTTGCACCCCTCGTCCGTCACTGTTACCATCTCATCAGCAACTCGACCAATCTGGCGGTCAGGTAGGGCCGCCAGTGTAGTCCGTGCGTCTCCGCATAGGTCAGGTTGTACTCGTTAGCGGAAAGGACTTCGCCCGACCGCCCTGTCAGGCTGAGACAGAGCCTCTGTGGCGTGTGGTCCAACGTGTACAGCGTGTGGGCAATGTGCCGGCTGCTATCGGCGGGCACGCTGACCGCGCAGCGGAGGATCGTCTCGCCGTCCAACACGGCCTCCGCGAAAGCGGACTCGAGCGGTTCCAACCGATCGTTGATGGTCCACAGCTCGATGCTGAGCCGGTCACCGCGCTCGTAACGTCGCAAGGGATACGCAGCGCTCAGCAGTACGGGATTGTAGACGGTGCACAGCTTTTGGTACGCCGCCTTCGGCTGCCGGTAGTAATCGATGATGCTCCAACAAATCGCCGGCCAGGGCTCGTTGAGCTGCCACAGCAGGATCCCGCTCGTCCGCCCCTTGCGCCGGCGCATGTGCTCCACCGCGACTTGCAGGCCGTGGGCCTGGGCCTGTTGGGACGCCGCGATGAGTGCCTCCAGGGTGGTTGTGTCGTGTGCGTCGGATTCCGGCAAGTCCGTGCCAGCGGGCAGCAACGGTCGCGCATACTGCAACAGCTTTTCGATCTCCGCGTTGTGGTATTCCCATTCTGCGCCTGGTGGCCAAAGATCCTGTTTGGGGATAAACTTCCGCAACGAATCCAAATTGGGAATGGCTTGCAGCCCGAATTCTCCCAGAACACTGGACCGTTCTTTGCGATAGTCCGCGACCGGGCGTCTGCCGTGCCACACACGCCAATTGTGGTTCTCCTGACGGTCCGGAGAGACGCGCTTGAACGGTCGTGTACCATCTTCCTGTGTGACCACATTTCGCAGCTCAGCGATCAGTCGGTGGTTGCGCCGTGGGCTGAACTCGTTTCCGCCGCACCACAACGCCACGCTGGGATGATCCCGCAACTGGCGGACGATCTCCGCGCATTCCTGCCTCACTAGCTCCAGATAGAGTGCGTCACGCCGGAAGTGCCCCAGGAATGCGCAGGCGAATGGGAAGTCCTGCCAGACCAGCATCCCCTTCCGGTCGCAGCAGTCGTAGAATGCCGCCTTTTCGCGTAATCCCCCTCCCCACACCCGGAGCATGTTGATACCGGCACCAATAGCCTGATCTAACATCTGCTCGTAATCGCTTGCCTGGATTCTTCCCGGCAAGGCGTCCAATGGCACCCAGTTGGCGCCGCGTATGAATTCGGGCTGCCCATTGATTGTCAGGAGCCACGGCTCGCTGTTGCGTGGGCTACCGCGCAGGTGCGTCATAGCCACTGCGCGGATGCCGAACGGATGGCTGCGGCAATCGAGGACATCGCCACCGGCACTTCCATGCCGGACAACCCGCACTGTCAGGTCGTACAGGTGGGGCGTGCCCCTGTCCCAGGGCTGCCAGAGGTGCGGATTCTCCAAAACCAATGTGGTCTCGATGTTCTGCTGCCCTGCATGTAACGCCGCATCGCGAGTTCCGGACAGTACAAGGCTGCCGCTGTCGCGCTCGCGGATATCGAGCTGCACGCTGACCGGCACGTCACCCGCGCTGTCCAGCTGGACGGTGAACCCCAGCGCGGCCCCGTCGCTTTCGACCGCGGTCTGGACGCGGATGTCCCGTATCCACACCGTGCCCGACACGAACAGCGTGACCTGATCCCAGATGCCAATCGTGCGCATGCGTGGCGCGAAGTCCCAACCGAAACCCATCTGGCACTTCAGATAGTCGAGTCGCGCGGTGAATGCACTGTTGTGGGCGGACAGGTGGCGTGAGAGATAATCCCACGCCCGCTCGAACAGGCTCAGGTCCCGGCGCGGGAAGTGCGCCGGCCCGAGGAGCCGCACGGCCAGGCGATGTGCTCCCGCTGCGCCACGTGCACGGGCCGTAATCTCGTAAACCTGCCGCGAGAACATCCCTTCGTGAGTACCCAGCAATTCGTCGTCCAGGTAGACCGCAGAGAAGTAATCGACGCCGTCGAACACGAGGAACGCACGCTCGCCTTCGCCGAGAGAGAGCAGGAACTCGCGTCGGTACCACCAGTCGTGCGTTTCCACCCAGTGGCTCGCTTCGTTGTTCCTGCCGGCGAATGGGTCTGGGATCAACCCCACGGCGAGCAGGTCGGCGCGCACGTTGCCGGGGACCGTGGCCGGAAGCCATGCCTCGACCGCACCGATGTCTCGTGTAGTGACGGCGCGCGTCGCCTGGTCGGGAACGGCGCCGACCTCCCATTGACCTCCACCCAGGTCAATTTGCCGGGGTTGCATATCGCAGCGCCTGTTTGGTTGTTGTTCGACTCCAGAGCCGGATGGTCACTGTGATGATCGCCAATGCAGCCAATCCCATGAACCCTGCTTCAGGACCAAAACTTCCGCCGGTCAACAGCGCCGGTCCCGTTGGCTGAACGCTGAATATCCCCTGTGGCGGTACCCCGCTGACCGGAAAGCCAAACACCGGCCCCTGGAAGAAATTCCAGGAGAAATGCAAGGCGATGGGCAGCCACAGACGGCCGGTCGCCAGGTACGCATACGCGAATATGAAACCGGCTACGATCAAGAAGAACAGCGCCAGAGGGCTGACGTTGGGATTGCAGGCATGGCCGAGGCCGAAGAGCACTGAGGTGATGACGGTGGCGGCGAGCGTGCCTGGCCATTCCTGCAATGTTTGGAGCAGGTAGCCCCTGAATATCAGCTCTTCGGCAATACCTGCGGACATGTATACTAGCGCATAACCTATCAGGCTGCCAGCGAGCTGGTAAAACGAGGTGGTTGCGAAAGCGATGGTCGCCCAGCCAGTGATCCATTCCACCAGGAAAATGCCGCCCATGACACCAAAACCCAACAGCAACCCCAGGACAATTTCCCCAGCCCATCCCGGCAGCGTCCTAAACCCCAAACCGGCGAATGATCTGCGGTCGAGCAAGCGCCGGAACACATAAGTCACCCCGACGATGCTGCCTGTCTGAAAGACGGCCAATGGGAGCATCCAGGTTAGCGACAACATGTCGGTTTCGAGGTGGGTGAGCGCTGCTTCCAGGGTGTTCCCGCTGCGCAACAGAATCGTGAGCCAGGCCAGGATCAATGGGACCTGAATAAAAAAAAGGCAGAAAAGATAAGCCACGATGTAAAGCACCGCTCTCCATGCCGGGTGTAACCTGCCTTCGCGCACGAAAAAGTCTTGGAAAGCTGTCGAGGGGTTGTCCATAATCACTCCCAGAGGCCCACCAACGGCCGAACGTTGCCGGATGGTGTGGAGCCTACACCTGCGCCTGCCGCGGCCTACTTCGCGCTGGCGACCAGCTTCTCCAGCCCCAGGATGCTCAACGGTTTGGGGCTTGCGGGCGCATCATTCAGTATCTCCACAGTACCAGCCGTGCCATCCACTCGCAAGCGCTGCCCATTGTGGAACGTCTCGACAGCGCCCTCGACGCGCACGACGGCCGGGATGCCGTATTCACGAGCGACGACGGAACCGTGCGACAGCAAGCCGCCCTCTTCGATAACGATGGCCGATGCCAGGTTGAACAGGGGGGTCCAGGCAGGGTTGGTGTAGGGGGCGATGAGCACTTCGCCGCGCTGGAAGGTCTGCGCTTCCTCCAGGTTGTGGACGACGCGAGCACGAGCTTCTACCTGTCCGCTGCTGCACGGGACGCCGCGAAACAGGAGTTGTCCTTTCTTCGACCGGTTGGAAGGTCTGCGCGTCTCGAGACGGATGCCCTGTCCGATGGTGGTCGGCGGGTCGAAGTTGGAATAACAGGCTTTCATGCGCAGGTAGCGGTCGATGAACTGTTTGGCCTCCTGCGACGTGAGTTTCCCTTCGATGCCGGCGAGGACATGCCGGCGATAGAGCAGGAAAATGTGGTCCGGCGATTCCAGCAAACCCTGCGCTGACCAGCGTTTCCCCAGCTCTTTGACGAAACGGCGCGTGTGATAGAACGCGCGTGACGCGATGAGGCGCAGCTCTTCCCGCCACCAGACGTATCTCCGGACCGTATCCAGTTGCTGGAGGAAAGTCCTCTTGCTGAACGGCCATATACGTCGCCAGCCACGCGACAGGATACTCAACGCGCGTGTCTCTGCGGCCTGGCGAACCTGACGCTGGATCTCCAATTGCCTGGCGGGATTGAGTGACTCATCGGCCCTGGCGTAGGCCTGCAAGGTCGCTAATGCGAAGCTGGCGTCTTCGTCCCAGCGTGGTTTGGATAGATCCTCATCCACTTCGGACATGTACCGGTTACGCTGGATGAAAAGCAGGACTTCATTCCAGAAGGCATTCCCTGCGGGTGTTGCCTGGAGCACATCAGCCATCACACGGGGATCTGTGTTCATCACGATGTCGGCGACGCGCGGATTCTCCAATGACTGGCGGGAGAGATTCCACATCTCCAACCCGAGTTGCGCGGTACGGACGCCGGTAAGCCCCGTGATGAGGTCGCCCTCGGCGATCTGTTCGTCAGGTGGCAATCCGGCATTGAGGCGGCCCATGACCGGCTCGAAACCCTCCTGAGCCTGTTCGGACAGGAAGCTGACGCACATCGCGACGATGTTGGTGTTCCAGTGTACATCGAAGACGCGTTTGACCCACTCGCCCAGACTGGTGTCCGTCAATTTTGTGGGGTCGACGGCATCCAGTTCCGGCTCGATCCGCTCCATGAAACGTTCCTGGTAAGCCTTCGCTTCCTGCCAGTAGGTACGGTAGAGCTTCCTGAACGCGAGCAGGATGGGAATAGCCCGCATGACGGTCCGCGGAGTCCAGGGGGTGCTCACTCCGTTGCCGTCGTATGTGGGCTCGATTCCTACTGTGGCATCGAAGTTTCGTTCCCGAAATCCTGGAATGAGTGCGAGGTGGTGTTTGACTTCGCTCAGATTCCAGTAGGGTCGTCCGAAGAACAGCCGGCCCCACTCCACTTTGGGTGGCGTCTTGCCCATTTTCAATTTGATAAAGAAGCTGCTCAGCGCGGCGCCGTATTCGTGGCGTAGACTCAGCGAGATAGACAGGGGACTTGGAAATCCGGGAAAAACCTCTCGATGATTGCCCGACGTCCATTGCCCCATAGCAGGATCGAAGCTGAAGGACGTCATCGGACGGGCCTGCAAGATGACGAAATCCCCACCGTCTTCCAAAGCCCATTCGATGTCCTGCGGGTATCCGTAGATCGCCTGCACGCGCCGACCCAGATTGCTCAAGCGCAGCAATTGCTCGTCCGTCAGGCTGGGACAGCTGCCCTTTTCCGGAGGAAGCGGGATCTCTTGAATTCCTCCCCCCTCTTGATGTGCGAACATGATGTGCTGGTGAGCGATCTGCCGCTTAATGATTTCCGGCTCGTCAACGTCGATTACGTAGGTATCCGGAGTGACCCGTCCCGAGACCACGGCTTCGCCGAGGCCCCATGCGGACTCCACCATCATCTCCTCTTCGCGGCCCGTAAGCGGGTTCAGCGTGAACAGCACGCCGGCTACCTGAGGTTGGATCTGCTTCTGGACGACTACTCCCATGCAACCCACGAGATGCTCCATCCCGTGCTCTTGCAGATAGGTCAGTGCCCGCTCATTCCACAGGCCGGCCCAGCAGGCGCGGATGCTGTCAAGCAGTTGACGAAGCCCGATGACATTCAAAAATGTATCGTACTGCCCGGCAAATGATGCGTTATCCATATCTTCCGATGTCGCCGATGAACGCACGGCGACTGGAATACCGGGTTCGGTCCCATTGCTCAGAGCCAGATAAGCTCGCGCAATGTCGTCATTGAGCGCAGCCGGCAATTCGGATTCCAACACAGCCTGGCGGATGGCTGCGATATCTTGCGTCTCCAGAACGTGCGCCAATCCATTGTAAGCCAGCAGAGATTGATATGCGGTGGTGGTCAGGCAAAAGCCCGGCGGAACCGGCAGTCCCTCCTGGGTCAGCTCGGCGAGTCGCGCGCCTTTCTGGCCAACCACCGGATAATCTTCTTTTCGAAAATCGTGAAAACTGATAACGTTACGCCCGAAGGTCATCGAGTTGTCCCCGTTGTACGGCAAGCCGAACGATCTGAAGTGAAGTCAATGGACTACGATGTCGGATAAGGATGGCTGAGATGCCAGTCCCGTGTTCATGACCCAAGCACATGTCTTGTCTAGTGCATCCAGCACGAAATCGACCTCTGCCTCCTGGATGACCAGTGGAGGCATGATCTGGACTGTGCTGGGACGGTGGTTGGCGAATACGGCGATGACGCCGTTGTGCGCCAAGCCCATACTCATCAACGGCCCCAACCCGTCCTCGATCATCTCCAGGCCGATCATCAACCCTCTCTGCCTCCAACCGGCGATGAGCGGGTATTTGGCTTGCAGTTGTTGGAACCCTGTCGCGAAACGGTTACCCATTGCCCGTACGTGAGCCAGAAACGCGGGTTGAGCCGTTTCTTCCACAACCTTCTGTGCGACGATACAGCCCAATTCCGCACCACCGAAACTCGCGAGATGGATGAATGGATTCTCCTGAAAGAAGCCGTCCAGATGTGGGCGGTGGCATGTGGCGGAGATCGGATACACGGCTCCGCTCAAGCCCTTGCCGGTCACGAGAATATCGGGCACAACGTTCCATTCATCGATGGCCCACATCCGGCCTGTCCGTCCCAGCCCGGATTGCACTTCGTCGATGATGAATTGCACGCCGTATTGATCGCAAAGCCTTCTGACTTCCGCATAATACTCGTGCGGCGGGATGAGCATCCCAGCGGTAGCCGGAATGGTCTCCACGATGACGGCGGCAGTATCTTCGTCGATCTCAACCGCCAGCGCTTCGACGTCGCCAAAGGGCACTTTAGTGAAGCCCGGCGGCATCGGGCCGAATTTGCCGCGGAACGCGTCATCGCCCGTCGCCAGGGCAAACCCGGTATGCCCGTGGTAACCCTTCTCGACCGAGATGACGTTGGGGCGTTTCGTGTAGCCCCGCGCGAGCTTGAGTGCGATCTCGATCGCCTCCGCCCCACCCGGCGAAAAAGTGCTGTATTGGATGTCGCCGGGGGTGACCGCCGCCAGCAATCTGCCCAGATTGGCGCGGGCTTCGCTCAACAACATGTGGTCGCCGACGTCGACCTCGTCCAATGCTTTCTTGAGCGTGTCGACGAACAGAGCCGGACGATGCCCGAAGTTGAATACTCCTCCGGAACAGCGGCAGTTCAGCAGCCTTTTTTGGCCCGCCACATCCCAAATCCAGACTCCCTCACGCTTACCGGGGATAAAATCCATTCCCAACCGCTGAAAGGTCTCGACCCGACCTCGATTCACGTAGGTGGCATAATCCTTGAGAATATCCGACTGCGGTTGCTGGCCAATGAACATCGTGATGGCTCCGCCTCCCTAATCAACTCAGGTTTGGTTGCTGCATGACTGTGGAGATTCTATCACAGATTGAGGTTAAATCCAAGAGCGCGAGAGAGGAATGAACCCCACGACCAGCAACCAGCTTCCCCTGAACGGCGACGCTGGCCTCGCATGCATCTTTACCGCCGGCAGAGTGGTTCATTGCTCGAGGCGAATGGCCGTATCCCGGTTCGCCAGCTCCGCGAGAGATTTTTCGTAGACGCTCAATGCGAAGCCACCGAACAGGACGAAACGGACCAGTTGGATGCGCGTTTCGCCCTTGAGATACTCGGATGCCGCGCGCAATGCCACGCGTGCGGCCTGATCGATGGGATAACCGTATATTCCGGTGCTGATGGAGGGGAAGGCGATGGT
Source organism: uncultured Anaerolineae bacterium (assembly GCA_964589015.1). Lineage (GTDB taxonomy): Bacteria > Chloroflexota > Anaerolineae > DAOTYC01 > DAOTYC01 > CAZPTF01. Next base: position 19,977 of record CAZPTF010000005.1, on the reverse strand, counting down.
TCGCACATCGTTTTCTTCGGCGACTTGCAACGAAGAGCGATAGGCACTGGCGAGCATGTGTGGTTCGCCGCGGGTGCCGTCGCGCCAAACTGGCCCAACGGTATGGATCACAAAACGGGCAGGCAAACGGCCTGCACCGGTAACGACGGCTGTGCCGGTGGGACATCGACCGATCTTGCGGCATTCGGCCATGATCTCCGGGCCGCCGGCACGGTGAATACTCCCATCGACACCTCCGCCTCCACGCAGTCCCTCGTTGGCGGCGTTGACAATCGCATCCACGTGCTGCTTGGTGATGTCACCCTCGACCAACTCGAGAGTGCTGCGACCGATTGTTGCACGCATGATTCCACCCCCTTCAGGGAAGTTTCTCTGAAACCGCCGGTCTTAACGGCATGTCTATTTCAAGACGTCTTCTGCCAACTGGGCGTAGACAGCGGCAGCTTTGAAAACATCCTCTATCCGGATCTGATCGTTGATGGTGTGCGCGAATTGTTCGTCACCGGGGCCGAAGCCAAGCGTCGGGATATGGGCCGTACCCTGGGAATAGACTCCGTCAGTCGAGAAATCCCACTGGCGCAGCTCCGGTGTGAAATCGAGTGACTTCCGTATCGCCTGCACAGTGGCCTGGACCAACGGGTGGTCTTCGTCGATCAGCCACGCAGGGTAGTATTCCGGCGTACGACATGCGTACCCGGTCCAACTCGTGGAGCTGTGTTCCGTCAGCGTGACGTCGGCGTCGATGCCGGATTCTGCCACGAGTGTCCTGATGGGAGTAAGGACACTTTCTTCCGTCTCGCCCAACACGAGTCGCCGGTCGATGAAGAAGCTGCACGAGTCAGGGATCACGTTGCGGCTGCCGCCGGTGTTTTCGATATAGGTCACGGCGAGTGTTGCCTGTCCCATTAAGTCGTGGGCCGGCAGCTCTGCTGCCATATTCTCGATCTGTTGGATCAGGCGGGCGGCCTTGTAGATGGCGTTGTCCCCGCGATGTGGTGCGGAGCCGTGGCTCGCCTTGCCTTTGGTGGTTATTTTGATCTCCATGCGGCCGCGCTGCCCCCGGCTTACCTGCAGGTTCGTGGCTTCACCCAACACGACGAAGTCAGGTCGAATCCCTTCCTCTTCAACGAGAACGCGCATGGAAAGCCCCTCACAAGGCTCCTCCTGGGCGATTCCAACGACGTACAACGTGCCCGACAGCGCGCCCCGACGGTCTCTGAGCATCTTGGCGCCATAGACCATCGCAGCGAGAGCTCCTTTCATGTCACACGCCCCCCGGCCATAGAGCACGCCATCGGCAATCTCTGCCCCGAAGGGGTCCCGTTTCCACGCTGACGGATCACCGACTCCCACAGTGTCCATGTGCCCGTCATACAACAGCGTAGGCTTCCCTTTGTCATCCCCTAACTGGCCAATGACATTCCCCACGCGATCGATGCGCACGGCATCGAATCCCACTTTGCGCATCTCGGTGGCGATCCGCTTGGCTACGTCTCCCTCCTGGTGCGAGAAACTGGGCGTCCGGATCAGATCCTGGAGAAAAAGAATTGCCGCCTGCTGATCCTCTTTGGAAAGCTGATACACGATGGCTAATCTCCTTCAGTTAGTGTAGTCGTAAATTCCTGCGGTACCGGATGTCCCGCAGATTGAAAGACGCTGCCGGAACTAATGGGCCGGGTCATCTCGCTCCCGATTGCCGCCCTGGGTTGATCAGAAGGTTTCGATAAATCCTAATAGGCTCCATCACCGAAAATGACGCGCGGGATCGTCCGCAAAGTGATAATGGTGTCCAACGCTGGTGACCAGTTCTCGATGTAGTAGATATCGAGCAACACCATCTCGTCGAAGGTCAGATCGCTGCGCCCACTGACCTGCCAAAGACCGGTCAGTCCCGGTGCGATCGCCAGCCTTTTTTTGTGCCACTCCTGATATTCATCTACTTCTTTGGGCAGAGGCGGGCGCGGCCCGACCAGGCTCATCTCACCGCGCAGCACATTGAGGAGCTGAGGCAACTCGTCGAGGCTGAATCGCCGCAGGATTTTACCAACTCGTGTCAGGCGGGGGTCGTCTCTCATCTTGAAGAGCGGACCGGTCGCCTCGTTTCTTTCGGCCAACTTGTCTTGCTCCTGTTCCGCGCCTACGCGCATCGAGCGGAATTTGTGCAACGTGAAAGTCTTACCGTCTTTTCCCACCCTTGTCTGACGGAAAAGAACCGGTCCGGGTGAATCGAGCATGATAGCCAAGGCGATCAACCCCAACAGCGGTGCAAGGGCGATCAGGGCAGTGGCAGAGGCGATGATGTCGATGGCACGCTTGACAATCAGCCCCCAACGGCTGAAGGTGATCTCGCGAATACCGATCAACGGAATGCCGTTCAGGTCCTCGATCTCTACGCGACTCAGGCTCATCTGGAAAAGGTCTGGCACGAGACGAGCGGTCACGTTCTGTCGCTCGCACTGCGCCATGATGTTAACGATCTTGCGGTGGTACATCCAGGGCAATGTGATGATGACTTCCTCGATATTGCTGTCTTCTGCCTGGATCAGGTTCCGCAAATTGTCGATAGTACCCAGACCTTTGAAACGTCCGATTTCGGAATTGGATTTTTCGGGGTCGTCGTCGATGAAGCCGAGGATCTGGTAGCCAAGCTCCGGTTGCGCAACGATCGTGCGCATCACCATCCGGCCGGTCTCCCCTGCACCCACGATCAGAACGCGCCGCACACCGATACCGCGTTCGCGCAATTGGACCAGGACCAGGTTCTTTAGAAGCCGGCTGAAACCCAAAAGAAACACGATCAGGACGAAGGCGTAGATAAAGATGAGTCGGGAGTAGAAGTACGGGCGGTAGAAGAACAGGCCGACGACCATGATGATCACGCCGGTGGTCGTGCCCCTGATGATGCGGTACACTTCATTGAGCCAGGACCGCCCTCGTGGAAACTCGTAGACTCCATCCAGCCAATAGGCGACGATCAAGATGACGGTCAGCAGCAGACCGATCGGCAAATATTCCGAATAGGGGACATAGTTCGCTTCATCGACGATGCGAATCCACTGTAATTCGTAGCGAATCCAGTATCCGATGGCGAATGCCACATTGATCAGTACGATGTCGGATAATACCAGACTCAAAAGGAGCCACCGCCTGTATTGACGGAACACTCATCAACCTCCATGGGCCAGTACACGGTCATAGACAGACAGGGTCTGGCGCGTTGTTTCCTCCCAGGAAAAATGCGACGCGCGGTACAAGCCTTGCTGGCGCAGCTGCTCCTTAAATGCGTCATCGGTCAGTACCTGTCTCATGGCATCGGCTAACCCTTCGACGTCGTCCGGAGGAAGGAGCAACCCGGCATCACCGACTACTTCCGGCAGCGATGCTGCGTCAGAAGCGATGACCGGCGTCCCGCAAGCCATCGCTTCCAACACCGGAAGTCCAAAGCCTTCGTATCGGGACGGATAGGCGAAGCACTCGGCGGCATTATACCACAGGGGCAACTCGCTGTCTGGTACAAAGCCCGGAAACACAACCAACTTGTGCAGTTCCAGTTTTTCCACCAGGGCGAAAACCTCCTCCCACTCCCAGCCTTTTCCTCCAGCGATCACCAGTCGTGGCGTGTTTTCATCCGCAGACTCAAATGAGCCCGTCTTCGACAACAGGTGGTGGTATGCTTTGAGGAGCGTGCCGATGTTCTTACGCGGCTCTATCGTGCCGAGGTACAGGATCATCCGCTGCGGCAACCCTTTCTTGCGCCGAAACTGGTCCACTTCATCCGCTGGCCACAGGTGGAAGCGATCCTCCACTCCGCAGTAAGTCACACTTATCCTGGAGGGGGCCACGCCCAGCAGCTCGGACGTATCCCGCGCAGTATTCCGCGAGATCACGATGAAGTGATTGGCCCGCTTGGCGGCAAGCCGTACGAATTGGCTGAGATAAAGCCGGTTGCCGCGGCGGAATTTTTCCGGGTAACGCAAAAAACTCAGGTCGTATATGGTTACCACCGACGGGCAAGGTGCCCAAAACGGCACTGCAAATGCCAGCGAATGTAGTAAGTCCAGTCCCTGTTGCACGGCTATCCACGGTTGCACGATTTGCTCCCAGAAGATCCGCACTGGAGGTTTAGCTGTCGGCCACCGTGATATCAACCGTTCCAGACTTCCGCTACTCTGGAAGTGCTTGTCGCTCAGAAAAGCGCTGAAAAAGTACTCCCCTTCGTGTTTGGACAAGTGGGTCAGAATATTGTAGATGTAGCGGTTGATCCCGGCACTTCGGTAATTGGGTGCCAGCGAGAGAAGCTGTGCATTCAAACCAATGCGTCGCAACCGATGTGATGTTCCCGCAGGATTGCTCGTTTCGCTCACAATTCGATTATACCACAAACTGAGTTTCAACAAAAGCGAAAGTGTAGTATAATGAAAAATGGACGATGCCTTCTGCTCGGCCAGACATACACTCTGTGAATCTGTCGGAGGTCTTAATGTCTCATAGAATCACAAAATGCCTGTTCACTGTGGTGCTGGCGTCAGTTCTATCCCTCCCTTCCATCGTGTTTGCAGACAAACCAGTCGTCGATATATACTTGCTCTATTCCGAAACCTGTCCCCATTGTCACGTGGTCAGGACAGAGATACTTCCGCCGATTCAGGAGAAGTTCGGCGATCAGCTCAATGTCATTCCCCTCAATCTTTCGATCCCGGAGGATTTCAAGACCGGCCTGGTGCTGGAGGCGATTTACCGGGTGCCTCCGGAAAAAGCCGGTGTGCCGGAGATCTTTGTCGGTAACAGTGTTCTGATCGGATCCAACTCCATTGGGGATTATCTCGAGGAAGAGGTACAGAAACTGCTGGATGCGGGCGGGTTTCTGATGCCGACCGAAGAACAACTGCTGGAGATGATTGTCTGGGAGGAGCCGGCCGCAGAGACCAATGCGACCGTTACCGAGACGGTGCCGTTCACGGAGACGCTCAACTCTCCGGTCTTTACCCCCGCCGATATCGAGGCCACCGCTGCTGCCTCAGCCCCAATAGTGACGGACACAATTACCGCGACCAACGAGCCGCCGTCTGCGGGGCCCACGGATGACTCTACAGTCGTAGCGACAGCGCGCCCGACGACTGTGACCGATGCAGTGGCCACAGACGAGACGGAAAACACGGCAAAGGCGACTGCAACCGCGGTCGTCACGCCGGCGGCTTCACCGGTAAGTACCGTGGCTGCAAGTACATCTCCCGTGGTGCCGGTCACGAATACTCCGGCGACCTCGGCCACTGTGACGACCGCACTGGCCTCTAACGTGAATTCCGCCAGGCCCATCCACATGGCCTATTTCTACGAAGTGGGTTGTACCGAATGTGACCGGGCCAAGTATGTGCTCAACTACCTGCAGCAGACCGATTATCCTAATCTGGCTATCATTGAATTCGATGTAGTCAAGCAGGCCGCGTTGGCCAAATGGCTGGGCGAGAAGTACGGTCTCCCGGAATCGGAGCTGCTCGTCACGCCGGTTGTGTTCGTCGGCACCGACTATCTCCTCGAAAGCGCCATCACCGTGCAGAATCTCACACCGATTCTCGATAAACTCAAAGAGACGGGTGCGGAGGCGACCTGGGAACAATTCGAAGCCAGCAAGAGCGGCGATGCGGTTGCGGGACTGTTCCGGAATATCAGTGTGGCAGCCGTTGTCGGCGCCGGTCTGGTCGATGGGGTGAACCCATGTGCATTCGCGACCATCGTGTTCTTCGTCGCTTACCTGGCGTTCGTTGGGCGCAAGGGACGGGAGCTGGTTTTTAGCGGGATTGCATTCACACTGGGTGTCTTCCTGGCTTATCTCCTGTTGGGGCTTGGCCTGTTGCAGGTGCTCGAAGCGATTGACATCACGAGGTGGGGCCGTTACTTCTACATAGTCGTGGCTGTGCTTTGCCTGGTGCTGGCTGCGATCAACCTGACCGATTACTTCAAGGCGCGGCGTGGCAAAGTCGAGCAAATGCAGCTCAAACTGCCGGCAGCCATGCGCCGCCAGATCAACCGTGTGATTCGCGAAGGATCCGGCGTGCAGGCGTTTGTGCTCGTGTCGTTTGCGACCGGTTTCGTCGTGTCGCTGATCGAATTGGCGTGTACCGGACAGGTTTACGTGGTTATTCTATCCGCTTTGAGCCACCCGACGTTGCGCGGGCAGGCGTTCGGTTATCTGCTCATCTATAATGTGGCCTTTGTGGTGCCTTTGATCGCCGTATTTCTGCTGGCCTTCTTTGGCGTGTCTTCGGGCGATCTGGCACGTGTTGTTGAACGGCATACGGCCACTGTCAAGCTGTTGACCGCCCTGTTGTTCTTGGGTTTGGGGGTGTGGCTGATCTCCGGCTTCTTGCCCCACTTCACAGGTTGATCCGCTCACTGGTTTGGGAGAAATCGTCGTGATGGATGTGGCACAGAGCCGGCTGTACTATCGGGATGCAGACCTGACTTCGTTCGAAGCACGGATCGTCGAGCAGTTCCCAATGGGCGAGAACTGGGGCGTGGTGCTGGATTGTTCGGCATTCTACCCGACTTCTGGCGGACAGCCGCATGATACCGGCACGTTGAATGGCCTTCCCGTCGTGGATGTGGTGGAGCGGGAAGAGGACAAGGCGGTCGTTCACGTGCTCAGCCGGCAACTGGAGGGTGAAATCGCTGTGGGTCAAGTCGATTGGACCCGACGGTTCGATCACATGCAGCAGCATACCGGACAGCACATTCTCTCGCATGTCTTCGAGGCGTTGCTCGATGCCGAGACGGTGGGGTTCCATCTGACCGAGGATGCACTGACCATCGACATTGCGCATGGGCCGCTGACGCCCGCGGAGTGGGAGGCGGTCGAAGAGCGCGCCAACGAGCTGGTGTTCGCCGATCTACCGGTGGAAGCGCGCTTCGTGAACCGGGATGCCGTGGCGCGCCTGCCACTGCGCAAGACGCCCGCAGTCTCGGGGCCCATTCGCATCGTGCAGGTCGGAGATGTGGACTACTCGCCCTGCGGAGGGACGCACTGACGGAGCACGGGGATAGTCGGGCTCATTCTGATGCGCAAGATCGAGCGGAAGGGCACCGCTATGCGCGTCGATTTCGTCTGCGGTGGGCGCGCGTTGCGTGATGCGCGAAGAAAGAACCAGCTGGTCAATGCAGTCTCTGCGGGGCTTAGCGTGGGCGATTTTGAGTTGGCCGAGGCGGTGTCTCGCTTGCAGGACGAGCTCAAGGAGTGCCAGCAAACGCTCCGGCGCGCTAACGAGCGATTCTTGGAGTTCGAGGCCGAAAGACTCCGCGCAAGCGCCGAGGTGGCGGGGGGAGTCCGCATAGTCCGGACGGTGCTGGACGATGGGGGTCCGCTGCTGGCAAAACATCTGGCGGTCCGGCTGATGGGGTATCCCGCGACCGCTGTGGTATTGGCCTATGTGGATGGCAACAGTGTCCAATTGATTGTGGCCCGCTCCGACGATGTACCGGTAGATGTGCGTCCCATCCTGAAGGAAGCCTGCCGGCTCATCGGTGGTGGCGGGGGAGGACAGCCAAACATGGCTCAGGGTGGCGGTTCGCGGACCGATCAGGTTGAAGCGGCTCTGGATCAGGCCGTTCTATCGCTGAAAATGGCACCTTCTCAATAGCGTCCGGAGGAGAAATCGCTAAAATGCAAGAAATTGGGCCTGGCGTTTATGTCGAAACCGGTTTTCCGGGTGGAAATGTCGGACTGATTGTCACAGACGAAGGGGCGGTATTGATTGACCCGCCGATGATGCCGTGGGACGCACGTGCGTGGGCCGAGACGATAAAAGACGTGGTCCGCGGGGAGATCCGGTTTGTGATCAACACTGACCATCATCCTGAACACTGTCTGGGCAATCAGTTTTTCGCGGGCTTGATTATCGGGCACGAACTCGGTTGGAAGGAGATCACCGGGTATAGCGATGCCTTCCGCCAGCGGCTGCTCGATTCGATGCAGGTGGGTGACGCGGTGCGTGATGCTGAGTTGAAGGGCGTCAGTCTGATTCCGCCGAAATTGACCCTCACCGATCGCATGGGCCTTTTCCTGGGAGACAAGAACATCCAGATCGTGCATGTCGGTGGGCACGCTTCGTCTTCCGTCCTCGTCTACTTGCCACAGGAGAGCATTCTGTTTACAGGGGACGTTGTGGTTCAAGGGGTGTACCCGATTCTGTCCCACGCCAGTTCCAGGGATTGGCTCAGTGCGTTGAACCGCATCCGCCGTATGGCTTTTGACACGTTGGTGCCGGGGCATGGGCAGCCGGGGGATAGATCTCTGACTATCCCGGTTTCCGCATTTGTGCGCAGTGTGCGCTCTGGCGTGCGCCGTCACTACAATGCCGGGCACAGCAAGGCGGAAACGTACAGCCAGTTGCTCGAGCTGCTCGACACCTTTCCTGTGCGGGATAGCAAGAAGGATAAATTGGAGCAGCAGTTCAGGGCAGGGATCAATCAAGTGTACGAAGAAATCAAGACCGAGAAGAGCGGGTAGGAGCCAGGGTCGCGCCATGTCGGACTATGAATTGAAGGAAGCATCCCGCATTCGGAAATCACGTCGTGGCTGTTTAATCAACTTGGCGCTGATTGCCGTGATCTGCGTGACCACTCTGGTTGCTGTCCCAGTGGTGGTTCGGCTCGTGCGCGTGCAGGGTGACAGTATGGCCCCTGCGCTGGAGGATGGGCAGGTGCTGCTCGTAAATCGCCTGGCCTATCGATTCGCGACACCGCAACGTGGCGATATCGTTGTCCTCGAATCGCCCGATAGCTCCGCGGCTGTCGTGGTCAAACGCGTCATTGCACTGCCCGGGGAGCGTGTGGCTATCCGCCAGGGGGTCGTCTCAGTCAACGATGCCCGCCTTGAGGAGCCTTACCTGGTCGAACAGACTGCGGAGGAGTATGGACCGGCTGCGGTGAAGGATGGGACCGTCTTCGTGCTGGGAGATCATCGTTCCGTGAGCAACGATTCACGCGAATGGGGTGGGGTACCCGTGGGCAATATCATCGGGCGGGTCGAGTTCTCGGTATGGCCGACGAGGCCGGCTTCCTGATACGGCATTCCCTACCGGCGCTGCAAGGGAAGGCCCACGGGCGAGTGCCGGTGCCTCGGCACACGCTCGCGCACGAGCAAGCGTCATTCCGCATCAGGGCAGTCTGCGCGATTAGGCGGCGCGATGAGTCGAATCTATGGTGTTTCTGCTGCTGATCTCGGGCTTTTCTGTCTCCAAATACCCGTAGCGCGGCGAGAGACCAAAGGAAGTTGATGACGAGTTCAGGTTTGAAGCGTTTCCTGAAACGACATGGTAAAGATTTGGTACTGATGGCCCTGGTGGTCTTTGCCATTCTTGTATGTTTCGGGGACGTCATATTCTTGCCCTATACGTTCTATTACCAGGACATCGAGTTTCTCCATTACCCTGGAAAGATATACTTTATGGACACGTTGAGGCAGGGGGACTACGGGTTCTGGAACCCGTATATTTTCGCCGGTTACCCCCTGCAGGCCGAGCCTGAAGTAGGACCGCTGTACCCGTTCAATCTGCTGTTTCTGCTGTCTATCCCTCCCTACTACGCGCAGACGCTCTTCGTGGTGCTCCATTACGTGTTGGCAGGGCTCTTTACTTATCTTCTGGCACGCTCACAGCGGATCAGTGGAGCGGGCGCCGTGGTTGCTGCACTGGTCTATGCGTGCAGTGGCTACCTGATGGCCCAGCTCACGAATTTCAGTATCCTGACTGCCAGTATCTGGCTCCCGCTGATTCTGTTGCTCTTTCTCATCGCCCTGCGTCGATGCAGTTACGTCTACGCTGTGTTGACGGGTGTCGTCATCGCCTTGTTTATTTTGACCGCCCATCCCCAGTTCATCCTGTTGACGTTGACCGTAGTCGGATTCTATTACCTCTATAGCCTGTTTTGTTTGCTGGGTAGCGGCGACAGAGAACAAACGGTCGCGATGGGCCTGCGCTATAGTGTGCTGCTGTTGGTGGCTCTGGGGATCGGTGTTGCTTTGTCTGCGCCACAATTGCTGCCGGCATACCAACTCAAGTCGCTCTCCGTGCTGTCGGAGAGTCTGGGGTTTGACTTCGTCACGTCTTATTCCCTCTCCCCGTATCGCATGGTGTCGTTCCTCGTGCCCGATTTTTTGGGCAATCAGGCGATTGGCTACCGCGGCCCGGCGTTCTACGAAGAACATCACAACTACATCGGGCTGTTGCCACTCGTACTGGTCGTGTTGGCCTGGTTCCGGCGGCGGGAGAAGGACGTGTTGTTCTACGGCATACTGCTCCCCGTCTCGGTCGTACTGGCCTGGGGCCGTGCGGTTCCGCTCTACCACCTCATCGCGCATATCCCGTTGTACAATCTGTTCAGAGTGCCGGCCCGCTGGCTGTATCCGATGACACTCGCTCTGGCGATGTTGGCCGGGTTCGGGTTCGACTATCTGTTGAGCGCGCAGCAGTCACGCGGGATGCGGCGCCTGGGACGGGGCCTGTTGGCCCTCGCTGCCGTGGCGACCGGGTTGCTGCCCTGGGTGTTCGTGCTCAAAACCCAGATAATGGACGTGACGAGCTGGTTTGTCGACCATGTGTATCCCAGCTATGCGATCTTCACCCTGCGTACGGTGGTGAAAGCCCTGGTTCGCTTTCCCGACGTGCCACCCTCCAATCTGCTGCTGAACGCCGTCCCGTTTCTCATCAACCCGCTCGTCCATTTCCTGCTCGTGCTGGACCTGAGCGCCGTGCTGCTATACCTGTTCCTATTCGGTAGATTGTCCGGTCGTTGGTTCAGAGCCGCTGCCATCGTGCTCATTGCTTTCGATCTCTGTCTCGTCAGCGGTAGTGCAATCAATCCGGTTGCGCCAGCCGCCTATTTCGACAAACGAGAATCCACGGCCTTTCTCCAGGAAAACGTGGGGCGCTATCGAATCTATCCGACCAATCAGGATGCGGATCCCAACGACATGCTGGGGCACTATTTCCCCATGATCTACCACATACCCAGTTTCGGCGGCTCGTCTTCTCTCACGCTGCGCTGGGCGCAAGAATACAGAGATGCGGCGAGGGTCAATCCCCGGCTATATGACCTCGCGGGCATCAAGTACGTGCTCGAACAGACGGAAGGCGAACCCGCTGGATTCAGCGGGCCGTTGCAGGAGGTGTTCTCGTCGCCCACGATACACATCTGGGAGAATCCGCACGTGTTGCCGCGTGCTTTCATTGTCCACGACGCGTTGCCCGAGACCCCTGAGCGGCTCGAAGATCCAACCTTTCCATTTGAGCGGGTCGTGCTGCTGGCGGATTCGGACGCTGTGGCGTTGTTGGACCAAGCGCAGGATGGTATGTCCACGGAAGAGACAGTGGACATCGTTTCTCTGTCGTACAACGATGTCACCGTGGAGTACGAGACCGGTTCAGCGGGGTTCCTCTTGCTCACGGACAGTTATTATCCCGGCTGGCAGGCAAAAATCGATGGCCAACCTGTCCCGATCTATCGGGCGGACCACATTTTCCGGGCAGTATTCGTGACGCCCGGGCGGCACACAGTCACATTCCATTTTGCGCAGCCCATGTTCTGGTTGGGTGTGGCAATCGCCAGCGCCACGGCAGGTGGTCTCGTGCTGCTCGGGCTTATCTGTTTCTTGAGGAAGCGGCGCGCTGTTTCGTCCAGCCCCACAACGTTCTGATCTCTGTGCTTCCCAGGGCGGCGGATATCAGGACATAGGTGAACGCGGCCACGGCAATCGATCCACCCAACTGGATGATGATTCCGTAGGTGGCGAGGCCATCTCGGAGCACCCAGACGATTGCCGCCATGCACGCCGCCGCCACCAGCATCCGCGAGATGGAAACCCACATCGCCTTGCCTCCAAGCCCACCCAACCGTTTTCGGGCGATGTAGATCAGCGCCAGCATTTCGCCGATGGTAGCAAGTGAGTTTGCCAGCGCGAGCCCCGGATAATTCATAGGGTGTACCAGTAACAGGCTGAGGATGATGTTTGCGCCCATCGCTGCTACGCCGATGGCTACCGGTGTCGCTGTGTCGTGCATTGCATAGAAAGCTCGCGTCGTGATCTCGACGGTGGCATGGGCAAACAGACCCAGGGCGTAGAATTGCAGTGCGGCTGCAACGGCCTCTGTGGACTGGAAGTCAAAAGCGCCGCGCTGAAACAGCAGCTGGATGAGCGGAACCCGCAGAATGACAAGACCGACACTGGCCGGGATGCTGATGTACAGAATCGCTCTGATGGTTGCCGACAAAGTGTTGCGCATGTCATCGTGCTTTCGCTGGGCAATCAGCCTGGAAAACGTGGGAAAGGCAGCGGTCGCGATGCCCTGTGCGAAAATACCCTGAGGCAACAGCATCAGAAGCCAGGCATAGTTCAGTGCGGTCAATGTGTTGGCACCGAGGTGTGATGCCAGGATGGTGTTGACCAGAAAGTTGATTTGCACGACACCCAGGCCGATGGCACGCGGTAACATCAGCCAACCCACTTCGCGGACGCTGGAGTTGTGCGGACCCAGGTAGAGCGGTGTGTATTTGAGGCCGACCCCCAGCAGTTTTGGGATCTGGATCATGAGATGCAAGATGGCGCCGGCAATGACGCCGATCGCCAGGCTGCGCACGCCGAACCGCTGTGCAAACAGCAGTGCACTCGCGATGATCGCCAGGTTATAGATTGCGGGGGCCAAGGCGGGCAACAGAAAATGCTGGTATGAATTGAGAATGCCCATCACCACCCCGCTCAGGCCGAATATCACGGTGGATACAAGCATGTAACGCATCAATTCCGCAGTCAGGCGTTGTTGTCCGGCATCGAACCCTGGCGCGACCACGTATTTCACCAGTTGAGGTGCGAAGAGAATCCCCAACAGGGCGAGTGAGGTCAGGACAATCAAAAGCCAGTTGACGATTGCACTGACCAGTTTCCAGCCGCCGACCTCATCGTCGTGAGCCAGAAGCGTTGAAAATGTCGGGATGAATGCCGAGGCCAAAGCACCTCCGGCTACGACCTGAAAGATGATGTCGGGGATGCGAAACGCTGCCAGATAGGCGCCCAGGTCGGCACTGGTGCCGAAGTAGTTGCTGATGATGATTTCACGCGCCAGGCCCAGGACACGGCTGAGCACGAAAGCGCCCATAACGATCATGGCAGCGCGAGCGATTTGCCTCTGGTCTGTGGACAATGATTGAGTTCTCCGTTTTCGCATAACGTGACAGCGCCGTGGCCTCTCGCCTCGTGGCTTGTCGAATGTGTGAGCCCTGTCTATGTCCCAGTTTAACACAGAAAGAATGGGGCGGCAAAGCAAGTTCGCCGGTGAGGTGTGCCTGCGCTTTTGACATCATATCTTGCTTGTGATATGCTCATGGCAGATCCACGCTTGGACATGCAGCGCTCATCTGTCCTCTGATGCTTATCAACTGCTGCGGAGATGTAAATGCCTAAACTGGTCGGGACAACGATTGGACAATATAACATTGTGGAGCAATTGGGCCGTGGTGGCATGTCTGCAGTCTACAAGGGCTACCAACCCGCTCTGAAACGTTATGTAGCCGTCAAGGTGCTGGATCCGACGATATCCAGCGACGAATTGTTCCTGGCACGTTTCCAGCGTGAGGCCCAGGCCGTGGCCTTGCTGCGTCATCCGCACATCGTCCAGATCTACGATTTCGGTAACGTTGACGATATGTATTACATGGTGATGGAATACGTGGATGGGCAGTCCCTTCGCGACCGTCTGAAAGTTTCCAGCGCCGGTGGCAAGTTTCTACCCGCTCAGGAAGTGTTGGGCATCGTCTGGGCGATGGCGAGTGCGTTGGACTACGCATACCAGCGCGGAATCGTCCATCGCGACATCAAGCCGGGCAACATCCTGCTCTCAGCCGATGGGCAGGCCGTCCTGAGCGACTTTGGCATCGCGCAGATGGTCAAAAGCTCGCGCCTCACGATGAGTGGTCTGGTCGGAACGCCCAACTATATGTCGCCGGAGCAGGGACAGGGGCTGGAGATCGACCAGCGTACCGATATCTACTCGCTGGGCATCGTGACCTACGAAATGCTCTCCAATCGGGTCCCGTTCAGCAACGATACGCCTTTCGCTGTCGTTATGGCGCACGTGACACGTCCGCTGCCATCGCTGCGTGAGATTCGGCCAGATCTCCCTCAGGCTGTCGAAGACGTGATCGTCAAAGCCACTGCGAAGGACAAGGAGCAACGCTACTATCGCGCCATGGAATTCGCCGAGAGCCTGGAAGCGGCTTTTGCCCCGCTGCTGGACTCGTCCGCCGCTGCCGACGACGAGCTGTTGTCCTGCGCGCGCTGTCATCTTCCACTCGAGCCTGGACAGCGATTCTGTGCGCGGTGTGGGGCACACGTCGGTCTGGGCGTGCCGCCAGGTGTGGACGGTGCGAAGTTCCCTTATCTACCGGAGCCGGTCGGTGTCCCGGCGGGTATTTCGGTGATCGACGATAGTGGTGCTTCTCCACGGGCGTGGCGGACGCCTGCGCGTGCGATGCGATTGCCTCCGCCGCCGGAAGCAACCAATCCTGCGCTCCTTCCGAAGCGCGAGGAACCGCTGAAGAGGTCGCCCGGGCGGGTATGGTTGGCGCTCTCTGCCGCCCTGCTCCTGCTCGTGCTTGCGCTGGTCCTGGCGGTAGTCTTCTTATGGCCGTTGCGCGAAGGGAACGAGGTAGTGGCCGCCCAACCGACTGCGACGGCTTCCACCAGTATGCAGGAGACGCTCCAGGCGAGCGCCTTGCGCACCGCCGCAGCGTCGACGGTGCCGTCCATCCTGGAGCCACTGCGCGCGACGCCGGAGGTGACAGCGGAAACGGCTCTGTCCGCAGGCACGTCGCCCGCGGATTCCGATCCGACGCCAGGTCCGAGCCGCACTGCGGGAGTTCCCACGTCGTCCAGTGCGGCGCCGGGCACGCCCAGCGCCGCACTGACACGTGTGCTCGGGCCGACGCCTACGCCCACCGCCGAAATCCTCACCGGAAAGATCGCCTTCAAAACCGATCGGGATGGGAAGGAGTCGCTCTATGTAATGAACGCGGATGGCTCGAACCCCCATCCGCTGACCGATCTCGCGGCCCATGCGCAGGCGGTCGATCGCGAATCATTGTCCCCAGATGGGAAGGAACGCCTCCGTGTACAGGATAATTCCGGGAACTACGACATCTATATGGTGCCCGCCGACGAGCACAAGGCGGCGATGGCCATTACCTCACACGCCGCTGCGGACTACGACCCGGTGTGGTCTCCCACCGATGCGCTGATCGCGTTTGTCTCGCTGCGTACCGATGGCAAGGATGCGATATTCGTCATGAGCCCGAACGGGCGTGACGATCGCCAATTGACGTTCAACGCCGGTGCGCTGGACAAGCACCCCACCTGGTCACCCGATGGGAAGCAGATAGCCTTCAGTTCCGATCGGGACGACGGGCGGCGGCAGATCTATGTCATCAATCTGGATGGCACCGGGCAGACCAACATCAGCAACAATTCATTTGAAGATTGGGAACCCGTCTGGTTCAAATAAGTCGCAGGCAACTGTAACCGACGAGAAAGGGAGCGCCCTCATGCCGGTATTTGGCCGGTAGAGGGCGCTCGGTTTCTTGCGGTAGGTGTTCAGGCAGCTTCGGCAGCGGCTTCCACCGACTCAGCTACGGCATTCGGCAGGAGCGCTGCTTCCAGCACATCGTCAATGGTTTCCGCCAGGACGAAGGACATCGACTCGCGGATGTCGTCGGGGACATCTTTCAGATCGACTTCATTTCGCTTCGGGACAACGACGGTCTTCAACCCTGCCCGATGCGCGGCGAGCACTTTCTGTTTCACGCCCCCAATCGGAAGCACCTGGCCTTGCAGGGTGATCTCACCGGTCATGCCCACTTCGGAGCGGACGGGTGTGTTGGTCAGCAGTGACACGAGCGATGTTACCATCGTGACCCCCGCTGACGGCCCGTCTTTCGGCGTTGCGCCTGCGGGTACGTGCAGATGGATGTCTTTCCCATTGAGGGACTTTTGTTCGATATCCAACTGCTCTGCCGTAGCGCGCACGTAGCTCAGCGCGATCTGGGCCGACTCCTTCATGACGTCGCCCAGTTGTCCGGTCAATGTGAGGCTCTCCTTGCCCGGCATGATCGCGGACTCGACGAAGAGGACCTCGCCGCCCGCAGCGGTCACCGCCAGGCCGGTAGCCACGCCCGGTTTCTCCGTGCGCAACGCCGCTTCAAAGAAGAAACGCGGCTTGCCCAGATACTCACGGATCTGGTCCGCTGTGACCAGCGGTGATGCCGGTGGTTGGTTCGCGGCGATCTGGGTCACGACCTTGCGGCACACGCGCCCGATCTCTCGCTCTAGGTTACGAACACCGGACTCACGGGTGTAGTCTCTGATGATCGTTCTGAGTCCTTCCTCGTCGATCTCCACCTCGCCCGGTCGCAGCCCGTTCACTCTGAGCTGCCGGGGCAGCAGGTAATCCTGAGCGATCCGAACCTTCTCGTATTCGGTGTATCCATCCAGCGTCAGGATCTCCATCCGGTCGCGCAGTGGCGCAGGGATCGGATCCAGCAGGTTGGCGGTCCCAATGAAAATCACCTCCGACAGATCGAAATCGACGTCCAGGTAGTGATCCCTGAACGCGTGGTTCTGTTGAGGATCCAGCACTTCCAGCAGCGCGGAAGATGGATCGCCACGCCAGTCTGCGCCCAGTTTATCGACCTCATCCAGCATGAACACCGGGTTCATCGTCCCGACACGTTTGATCGCCTGGATGATGCGCCCGGGCATCGCTCCGATGTAGGTCCGCCGGTGCCCGCGAATCTCGGCTTCATCGCGCACTCCCCCCAGCGACATGCGGGTGAATTCACGACCCAGCGCTCGCGCGATAGACCGGCCAAGCGACGTCTTGCCCGTTCCCGGTGGTCCGACGAAGCACAGGATCGTGCCCTGGCCTTCGACCGCCGGCTCGAAGCTGCGATCGCCTGTCTCCTGGTCCTCCCCATTTTCGCTACGTTCCTGACGGAGTTTGCGCACGGCCAGATACTCCAACAGCCGGTCTTTGATCTCCGTAAGGTCGTAGTGATCTTCGTCGAGCACGGTACGCGCATGCCCGATGTCCAGGTTGTCTTCGCTGCGCGTCTGCCACGGAAGCTCCGCGAGCCAGTCCAGATATGTCTTGATCACGCCATACTCGGCGGCATGTGGTGGCATCTTCTCCATACGCGCGAGCTCGTGCAGGGCTTCCTTCTCGGCCTCTTTGTGCATGCCGGCCTTCAGGATCTTCTCGCGGTATTCTTCTACTTCGACCTGCTCTTCGTCGCCTTCCCCCAGCTCTTTCTTGATGGCCTTGAGCTGTTCTCGCAGGAAGTACTCGCGCTGCGCTTTTTCCATCTCCGACTGCGCTTCCGTCCTGATCTTCTGTCCCAGTTCGAGAATCTCCAGTTCCTTGGTCAAGATCGTGATCAGACTGCGCATCTTTTCGACGAAATCATCCTGACCGAGAATCTCCTGTGCCTGCTCCATTGTCATCCGGATGTTCGCTGCCGTGAGATAGACCATGTACCGTGGGTCATCCAGCTTATTGATGAAATCCACAATCTGTTCCGGAAGCTGCGGTGTCAGAGACACCAGACGGCGCAAAGAGTCCAGCAAATTGCGTTTGAGCGCTTCCATTTCGAGCAACCGGCCTGAGTCATTGTCCTTTTCACCGTCAATCGGTTGAGGAATGATATCCGGGATCAACTCGATTTTCGCCTTGAGATAGGGTTGCTCGGTGATCCATTCCTTGATCCGAAATCGCTCAAGACCCTGTACGATGACCTGCAACGACCCGTCGTCCGTACTGACCACTTTGTGGATGATGCCCACGGTGCCGACTCCATAGGTTTGTCCGATTCCCGGCTCTTCCACGGAGGGGTCGGTCATAGCAACCATACCGATAAGACGGTTTCCCTCTGCTGCCTCTTCAATGAGCTTAACAGAACGAGGAATGCCTACCGCTAGAGGAACAACGATGAATGGGAAAGCGACGATGTTTCTCAGTGGCAGTATCGGCAGTTCGTCTGGAATGTTGGCGATGTCAATCTCATGGGCTGCACCCAGTAGATTCAGCCATGGTAACATTTTAGTTCCTCCTCTGATGCAAAATCCCTCAATCTCCAACCCACGAAGTGTAGATTTGTGCGATCCAACTTCTTGCTCGCCCGATGATTCCTGGGCGCGAGAGGCATGAGGATTCCTGCGACAATGAACTTGGTTCTCTATCACATATCATAACGGCTCTGCATTAGAGTAACGTTAGAGTAGTATAAGACTTTTGTTAGAAATGCCCAAGAGATGGGCCGATCGATTACACGGTCTGTTATCGGGGTGGGTAAAGGGGGGATTCGGTGAGATTGCGTCGAAATGGCTGTTTTCCGGAGGTAAGTCGGAGCGTTCGCTCTAAGCGTGCAATCCTCGCGCGGGTTCCTGTAAGCCGGATTTTGGGGAGAAGACGATAACCGCTTCTCCCCAAAGTCTTGGTGTCGTTACTCGCTCTTGACTTTAATCACTTTCGGACGCACTTTCTCAGCCTTGGGCAGCGTCAGAGTCAAGACACCGTCCTTGAAGCGGGCTTCAGCTTTGTCCGCTTGAATCGGTACGTTGAGCGTCAGCACGCGGCGAAAAGGACCATGGTAGCGTTCTTGCATGACCCAACTGCCATTTTCAGATTCCGTCTGTTTCAACTCGCCGCGAATGGTCAGAATGTCCCCCTCGATACTGATGTCCACTTCGTCGACGTTCAGTCCCGGGACGTTGGCCACGATCACGAGCGCCTCCTCAGTGGATAAAACGTCGAGTGGAAGATCCGGAACGTCGGATTCTGCTTGCACACCTCTGCCGTATCGCGGCCTTACGAAACTCTCCTCCATCAACCGATTCATTGCATCTCTCAGACTGACTGGTTGCCATACACTACTCATTTCCTCACCTCGCTATGATTCATCAAGAAGTGGTCTACACATTTCCGCAATCCTTGATTACATCATAACAAAGGCTTGTTAGAATAACGTTAGATGAATATTAGGATTATGTTAGAATTTCACCTAGCGCATCGGGTAGCCCTGCTGGCTCTCGAACGGACGCGTGCCCAGTTTGGCCTCGATGTTCTGCTGCGTCCCGTCGCGGATGACCGTCAAAGTGATCGTTTGCTCTGGTGTGGCCACGTTCACCAGGAAGTCGAGCACATCGGCCATCTTGTCCATGTTTTTCCCGTCGATCGCCACAATGACATCCCCACCGACACTTGTCGGTATGCCATTTATCTCCACCTGACCCGAGTTGCCCTGCAACCCTGCCAGAGCGGCGGGCCCGGTTGGACTCACCTCGGTAATCAGCGCACCCCGTGTGTTAGTGGGTAGATTCATGGCTTTGGCGATGGAGGGCGACAGGTCGGTGCCAGTGACTCCCAGCAAGGCATACTCGTGTTTGCCGGTACTGATCAAGTCCGGGACGATTTTTTTCGCGGTATTGATAGGGATTGCGAAACCCACACCCGCACTGCTGCCGGTTTGGGATAGGATCAGCGTGTTGATGCCGATCACTCGTCCCTGGCTGTCCAGCAGGGGGCCGCCGGAATTGCCGGGATTGATCGAGGCATCGGTCTGAATCATTTCCGTGATGGAAAACTGGCTGTCACTGGCCCTGAAGGTCCGCCCGAGGGCGCTGATGATACCCCGCGTCATCGTCCCCACCTGACCGAACGGGTTGCCGATGGCAATGGCGAAT
Organism: uncultured Anaerolineae bacterium; assembly: GCA_964589015.1. GTDB lineage: Bacteria > Chloroflexota > Anaerolineae > DAOTYC01 > DAOTYC01 > CAZPTF01. The sequence goes on along the minus strand of CAZPTF010000005.1, from coordinate 200 downwards.
TGTCCGACTGCCAGTGCATTCGAATCTCCAAGTGACACAGGGTGCAGGTCAGTGCCATTGGGATCGATTTGAAGAACTGCGATATCGCTGTGGGGGTCGGACCCGACGAGCTCAGCTTCGAGAACCGTATTGTTTGCGAACGTCACCTCAATGGTACTTGCGTCCTTGATGACATGGTGATTCGTGACGATGTGCCCTTG
>CAZPTF010000004.1:36163-40099 GCA_964589015.1 uncultured Anaerolineae bacterium | reverse complement strand
GCGCCACACTTGTCGCCAAAAATTCTGGCTGGCTACACCCGAGTCGCTCCGTCCATTCGACAGCGATTGTGGGGAGAGGAGATGCAGATGACGAAAAGCAATGCAAATCCAACAGGAACCGTGTCTTACAGTGCGGATTGGTCGGTCTTTGCGCGCCGGACGGCGGCGGTCGGGTTGCTCGTTGCCTGTGTCTACGCTGCCACGTTGATCGGACCGCTGTTGCAGATCGTTCTGCTATCTCTCGTCCTCACGTTTGTGCTGATTTACCCGGCGCTGCTAATTTCACGTCTCACGCCTTTATCGTACCCACTTTCGGCGGTGATCGTTTTCCTGTTGTTTCTGGCGATTTTCGCGTTCGCGATTCTGTTCCTTGCCGTCCCGCTGGCGACGTTTCTCGCGGATGTGACGCAGAATTTGGAAATGCTGATCACTCAGAGCTTCAATTTCCTCAAGAATTACACGCCGGACCAGGGGTTGCTCAAACACGGACCGTGGGGCGAGAACGCCATCGATCTCGATATCATCCTAAGCCCGCTCAGCAGATGGATGAAAACCGTCGATATCAAAGTGGTCGCGGGTTTTGGGGCAACGTTGCTGGGGACGTTCGGTGAAGCGCTGGGCATCATCGGTGACGCTCTGGTGACACTGTTACTGGTCAATGTCCTGGCGCTGGTTTTCCTGCTGGAGATGCCCGTATTCTTCCGTTATCTCTTTGCGGTCGTTCCGCTCGCTTACCGTCGCGAGTACGCGATCCTGTTCAGGCGTATCGCTCATGTCTGGGGATCATTTTGGAAAGGTTCCATGATCGCTGCCCTGTTCACCGCCGCGATTGCCCTGGTGCAAATGCTGGTCATGGGCATCCCGTTCGCGCCACTGATCGCCCTGGTCGCCGGCATCACGACATTCATCCCGATCGTTGGGGCCGTCTTGGCTGCAGTCCCAATTGCCATCGTGCCTTTCGTCTATGGGTCGAGTGTGCTCCACCTCGATCCGCTGACCCTGGCTATTCTGACCAGCGTGATCTACCAGCTCGTGCAATTGATCCTCTGGCATACGGTGATTCCCAAGATCTACGGGAGCGCGCTCAACATGCCCATCTCAATGGTGATCCTGGTGATTGCCATCGGCACGGCATGGTGGGGCATCCTGGGGGCCTTCGTCGCGATCCCGCTGACGGCGATCATTCGCGAAGTCGTCAGGTATGTCTTGAAGAAGATCCGTGGCGGTCTTCCCTATCCGAACGAACCGGAACCTACCTACCTCGCACGGGGAATATTCGGCGTCGTCATTTCCGAAGACGGGCCTGCCGAGACCTGATCGCCCCTCGGAACGGTGAAGTGCGTCGTAGAGGTGCAGCCTCGATGCGCTGGACCGGTGCTTTCAACGCATCGCTGTCGTCACAATGAGCGGTGGTGGTACCGCACATGTTTCAGGTGATATGGAACAGAACCGTGGTGACGATGCCATCCTCCGACTCGATGCGCAGCGTGTCGGGCCCCCTCTCCGCTGGTTCGAGCCTCACGTGCGACGGACGGGCGATGGTGTGGGTGATGGCGTTCTCCTGGCTCTCGCCCACGGTGAGTGCAATCACCGTCTCGCGTGGCTGGTCCGATCTCTCGATGCGCAGCTCGCGCAGCGGGACGCCACGCGCTCGCTGATAGATGCTGCACGTTTCCCAACATGATGTCTCGATGCTGACAGGCCTGCCAGCGTGCTCCCGGCGCAACCTGTCGAAGAGCAGTTCCCACTCTCCACGGGCGATTTCGGTGGTTTGCATGTGATCTAGTCCTTTCGCGGATCCGCTGACCCATTGGGACCGGTCGTTGCCGGTCACGTGAACCAGGCTGATGTCCGCGATGCTTCGTTTGTGCGCGCGGTCACCAGCCCACTGCCGCGCCGTCCTTGCGCGGCTCTGACCCAGCGATCAGTACGCCGGACTCCACATCGCGTGAGATGATCTGCCCGCCACCGAGCAGCATCCGCTCGTATCCGTCCACGATCTCGATCCTGTGCCCGCGGTCGCGCAGCGCGCGAACCGTCTCGTCCGGAACGCCGGCCTCCAGCATCACCACGCCTGAGCCGGCGACGTCGATGTGGAAGCGCAGCGCATCGAGCGCACGCTGTGCATCCATGCCGAAATCGACCATGTTCGAGATCACCTGCAGGTGTCCCTGGGGCTGTTGAAACCCGCCCATCACGCCGAAACTGAGCCACAGCTCACCGTCGCGCGTCGCCATGCCCGGAATAATCGTCTGGTACGGACGCTGGTTGCCCTGCGCGTAATTCGGGTGTGCCGGGTCCAGCGCGAACAGCGCGCCACGATTCTGCAGCACGATGCCGGTAGACGGGACGACGAGCCCGCTGCCGAAGCTGTGGAACACGCTGTTGATGAACGAACATGCGTTTCCAGCGGCATCGATGGCGGTGACATAGACCGTGTCCGCGCTGCCGCTCGGGTTGCCGTACGCGACGTCGACCAGCGCCGCAGCGGGTAGGATTGCCGCTCGGCGGCGCGCTGCATAAGTCTTGGAGAGCAGTTGTGCAATCGGAACATCGACGGCGCGTGGGTCAGCGACGTACTGAAGTGCATCTGTGAAAGCCAGACGCATCGACTCGATCAGGTAATGGTAGACTTCCGGCGATTGCGCCGGCATCGCCGGCAGCGCGAAGCCCTCCGCGATATTCAGGGCCAGCAGCGCGGCGATTCCCTGGCCGTTGGGAGGGCATTCCCACACCGTCACGCCGCGGTAGTCGGTGTGGATAGGCTCGTCCCAGTCGGAGCGATGGTTTGCCAGGTCGGTGGCGGTCAACCAACCGCCTTTTTGCTGGACGAAAGTGGCGATTCTTTCAGCGACTTCGCCGGTGTAGAAGGCAGCGCGCCCGCCGTCGGCGATGGCCTGCAGCGTGCGTCCCAACGCCGGCAAAGTGACCAACTCACCATAGCGTGGCGCGCGTCCGCCGGGAAGAAACTCGAAGCCCGATGGGTTGGCGGCCAGCTTGCTCTCGTTGGCCTGCCACTGGTACGCGATCACTTCCGAGACGGCGAAGCCGTTCAGCGCATAGTCGATCGCCGGGGCCAGTGTCTCGCGCAGGGTCATGCGACCGTAAGTTGCGAGCGCGGTCTGCCAGCCATCGACCGTACCCGGGACAGAGACGGATAGCCCCGCATCAGGGCCGGCGGTGGGGATGCGCTCGTATCCCTTACCACGAACGTCCGCTGCGTTCGTGGCGGCGGCGGATCTCCCACTGCCGTTCAGTGCGACGACACGTTTGGCGGTGTTGTCCCAGATCAACGCGAACAGGTCACCGCCGACTCCTGTGGACATCGGTTCCAGGACGTTGAGCGCAGCAGCGGCAGCGACGGCGGCATCGACGGCATGTCCACCGTCGATCAGCATCCGCAGCCCCGCCTGAGCGGCGAGCGGTTGGCTGGTCGCGACTGCACCTCGCCGGGCGACCACGGCGGAACGGCGCGACGTGAAGTAGGTCATGGACGGTTTCCTCCTTTGTCTTCCCGACGGAGTATATCACAACCCGCGCGCGCCTTCAATCCGACTCCACGCGCGGCGGCAGGTTCGGTGCGCCGCCGGAACCGCCAGGGTTGAATTTGACCATACCGGCTCCTCCCGCTAATATGCTACCGGTGTTCCAGGCGAATTCGTGTTCATTGTTTCTCAAGGAAGGTACCATGAGGATTTCGGGGCAACAGCGGGGAGCGCTACGCGAGTTGAAAGAAAGAGCATTTTGGATTGTCGCGTTCGTGGTGTGCATGTGGGCAGTGGCGCTCCTGAACGCGTTCCTGGGGTTTCGTCTGGATACCTGGGGACTCTATCCACGGACGGTCAAAGGTGTGCCGGGCATATTCCTGGCCCCGCTGTTACACGATGGGTTGCGGCATGTGCTGGCGAACACGGTTCCTTTCATTATACTCGGATC
>CAZPTF010000004.1:31409-36063 GCA_964589015.1 uncultured Anaerolineae bacterium | reverse complement strand
GTGTGGGCCATCTCCTGGGAAATGCATCTGTTCGGACTTCTCGCTGGTGTCCTGGCTGCCTGGTTGCTGTTCGGCAGTGACCGGCGACGCAGCGTCACTGCGTAGAGGTAGCCGGACACGTGCTCTGCGAGAAATCTTCCGCGGCTTCCGCAATCGCGAGCAGATTCCGGTTCGGGGTGGCGAGCGGGATGGCGCATTCCGGCCCTACGATATTGACACCGGCCTGCAACGCAGCCATAGCCTCCGCGTAGACCTGCTGTGGGGTGCCCTGCAGCAAGGTTTCCGGATTATTGAGATTGCCGAGCAGTGAGATGCGGTTGCCCGTGATGCGGCGAGCCGTGCGCGCATCCACCTTGGACTCGAAGTGAAAGGCGTCGAAGCCCGCCGCGCAGATGAAGCCCAGGCGGTCGGTGGTGTTGCCACAGATGTGCAGCACGGTGGGGCATCCCAAAATCTGAGTGAGTTCCTGGTGGACGGGTAGCAGGAAATCCCGGTAGGTTGTGGCGCTCACCAGATCGCCGGTGGCATGATCCGCCAGGCAGAGTACGTCCGCGCCGGCCTCGATCTGTGCCCGGCCAAATAGAATCGTGATCTGCTTCAGTTTGTCGAGAAACAGCCGTACAGTATGGGGCTCGAGGATCGTTTTGATCAGAAAGTCCTGCACGCCGTGGAGATGGTAGGCCAGTGTCCAGGGTCCCATCACCTTGCCAACAAGCGCGACGTGGCTGCCATACTCTTTCCGCAGGATGCGCAGCGCGTTTAACACGGTGCGGATGGACGGTTGCTCCAGAAAGTCGTCCGGGATGGAGACGGCGTCGGGCGTGCTCCACGGCGTCGAGCGGGACACCGGCATCGTATCCATCTGGCCCCATTCGACGTCGCAACCCAACGCTGCCGCTTCCTGCTGTACGCTGAAGACTGGCATGATGCAGTCGTAACCGAGTATGGTATGCGCCGTAGCGGCGAGCGCAGCCATTCCGGCTGCATCCAAATGGACAGCGGGGAAACAGGCCCGCGAGATTTCCATACATTCCACTGTGGCAACCGATGTGGGGCTGCCCACAGGTACCCGGTCGACGCGTCCACCGAACAGCGCCGACAAGAATCGCCGCTTGGGAGTCATCACGATGTTGTCCATGCGTGTCTTTTCACCTCGTCTCGGGAGAGGATGCTGTCCTGGGTGTGCATGTGCCCCAGCGGGTTACAGCACCGGGAAACACTCCGGATTCTATTGGCATTGCCAGAAAAAGCAAGAGTGGGTATGGGGAATTCTTATGGACTCACTGACAAATCGAAGACGGTGATTTCGGGTGGGCAAAGGAATCGGATGCGTGGTGCGTGGCCGCCCTCGAAGCCCAGGCCCCGACTGACGTACAGATGCGTTCGTTCCTCTTCATACGATCCCGCTTCGTAACGCTTGCCATACATCGAAGCGGTCACGATAGCGCCATAGAATGGCAGCCGGATCTGTCCGCCGTGGGTGTGTCCAGCGAGGTAGAGATCGATTTTGTCTGTCGCGATGGCCTCCGGCATCAAATCCGGCGTATGGTACAGCAGCACATTGAACCCGTCTTGCGGCAATTCCTCCGCCAAACGTTCGAGCACTCGTCTGTCCTTGCTCATGAAATATTGGTGTACGTCGATCCCTACCAGATTGATATCCCGGCCGTTGATGGTGACCGCCTTGGTCTCGTTGGAGAGGACCGTGATGTCGAGTCCCTGCATGAGCTCATCTCGCCACGGCGCCAAGTCGGTGTTGCCCCACACGGCGTACACACCATAGCGGGCGTGCAGTTGGTTCGCCCATTCTCGAAAATCTTCACGGGCCTGCGCATCGTTCAGGAACGAAATGTTGAGGTAGTCTCCCGTCATGAGGATCAAGTCCGGACTGAGGTCTTCGACCAGTCGAAGGGCATCGCGTTCTCGATGGGTTAAGCGTTCGATATGTGGATCCGAAATGTGTACGATCCGCAGCGGGGGCGCGTCCTCCGGCCACCGCTCGGACATCAGCGCGACGTGATTCACATCGATATTTAACGGCTCGATGATCAGACCGTCGACCAGACAGCCGGTCATGGTCAGGTTGATGGAGACGGGAATCGCCCAGTACAGGGAGCTGGACCGCGCCGGCAAGGAGAGCGGATTTCGCCAGTGCCTTAATGCCAGGTATGCCAGCAGCCCCACTGCGCTGGTCACTGTGGCGATGCCGCGCACGATGGCTATGAGCAGAAATGGAATGCGTGACAAACCGAAGGAGAGACCCAGCATCGGCATGCTTCTAAACAAAGCCAGGTCCAGCAGCATGAAACTCAGCATACAGGCCAACGTCGCCAAAGCGATCTTACTCCTGCGCGTGGCCAACCACCAGGCGCCAGCGCTCAACAGCCCGGAGCCGATGGAAATGGACAGAACGCTGGCATGGTAGAACACGGTGATATAGTTGATACGTGGAATGATAGTTTCAAAGATGGACATTGGTTGCCGGACCATTCCTTGGGAGCGCCCTGGCGGGCTCGCGTTGGCTTTCGAGTCAACCCCTTCCTGATGATAGCACAAGTCGCAGAGCTTTGCCCGACGCGAGCGCTACGATTTGCCTACGGTTAGAACCACACAACTGGCCCATTCGTGCTATGGACTTTATTATTCTTCAGTGCTATAATAAATCTGATGCTATTTCACACCGGATTCTGACCGCTCGGCGCTGTGACATGAGTCCTTGTCAGAGGCTTGCCGGATGCGTACGGGCACAAGGCCCAATCCCACGCGAATTCCGCCCAACTGAAAAAAATGGAGGTCAAGCATTTGAACTGACATCAGCTCAGAATCTCCGGTTGTACACCTTTCCATCTTGTAAGGTAAGTAATTCCAATTCACGAGGATGTGTCACGGTCACGGTCGTTTGACTTGCGGTGCAAAGAGTCCAGGGGTATTGCAGCGGTTGGTTGTATGATCGTCGTCCAGACTATATTAACTCTAACAAGTTAAGGAGGAGGATTATGTCCAGAACTGGTAAGCTGTGGAATGTGGTTGCTGTTTTCGTTGTCGTGGTGATGTTGGCGGGGGCGCTCATAGTGCCTGCGGTCAGCGCTCAAGAACCGGCAAAGCCGAAGGTGGCCTTCGTTTACGTGGCTCCGATCGGTGACATGGGCTGGACTTATGCGCACGAACAGGCTCGCCAGATGCTGGTAGAGGAATTGGGTGTCGAGGCGGCTTACATCGAAAACGTGCCCGAAGGCCCGGATGCCGAGCGCGTCATTCGCGACTATGCCCAGAAGGGGTACGATTTGATCTTCACGACCAGCTTTGGGTACATGGACCCGACGTTGACCGTCGCCGAAGAATTCCCCGATGTGCGCTTTGAGCACTGCTCCGGTTACAAGACGGCGCCCAACATGTCGACCTATTTCGGCCGGATGTACCAGCCGCGGTTCCTCTCCGGTCTGGTGGCCGGGTCTGCAACCGAGACCAACAAGATCGGCTACGTGGCTGCATTCCCCATTCCCGAAGTGATTCGTGGCATCAACGCTTTCACGTTGGGTGTCCGCGCCGCGAACCCCGAGGCGACCGTCCATGTGGTCTGGACGAACACGTGGTTCGGCCCCCCGCAGGAAAAGGAAGCTGCCGAAGCGTTGTTGGCAGAAGGCTGTGACGTGATTGCGCAGCACCAGGACACAACTGAGCCACAGAAGGCAGCGCAGGAAAAGGGCGCGCTCAGTATCGGATACGACTCGGACATGGGCTCGATGGTCGGCGATAGCGTGCTGACCAGCCCGATGTGGAACTGGGGACCGTACTACGTGAGGGAAGTGCAGGCCGTGATGGACGGTACGTGGAAGAGCGGCCAATACTGGGGTTCGATGGCGGATGGCATCGTGCAGTTGGCTCCCTTCAGCCCGAAGGTCCCGGAAGAAGTGAAGACGCTGGTCAAGGAATACCAGGACAAGATTCTCAGCGGTGAGTGGGATGTGTTCGACGGTCCCATCAATGGCCAGGGCGGCGAGCCGGCTGTGGCTGAGGGCATGTCACTGACAGACGGGGAAATGCTGAGTATGGACTGGTTCGTCGAAGGTGTTGTTGGCGAGGCGCCAAACACACCGCCGGCCGCGAAACGATTGGTCGAGGCCGCATTTGTCCTGGTTGGCCCGGCGCAGGATGGCGGCTGGTCCCAGGCGCACGACAATGGTCGTCAGGCGATGGAAGAAACGCTCGGTATCGAGACTGCGGTTAGCGAGCTGGTAGCCGAAGGCCCCGATGCCAACCGCGTGCTTCGCGACTACGCTGAGAAAGGCTACGACATCATCTTCGCGACGAGCTTTGGCTACATGGACGACGTCCTCGAAATCGCCGCCGAATATCCTGATGTCGTTTTCGAGCACTGTACCGGCTACAAGACGGCGGACAACGTCGGCATCTACGATGGTCGTGGCTACCAGGCGTGGTATCTGGCGGGTATGGTCGCCGGAAAGATGACTCAATCCAACGATTTGGGTTACATCGCGCCTTACCCGATCCCGGAAGTGATTCGCAACATGAACGCGTTCGCCCTGGGCGCGCGGTCCGTGAATCCATCTGTGGAGGTCACACCAGTGTGGATCAATGCCTGGGTCGATCCGCCGAAAGAGCGTGAGGCTGCTCAGGCGTTGTTCGACGACGG
>CAZPTF010000004.1:0-31309 GCA_964589015.1 uncultured Anaerolineae bacterium | reverse complement strand
AACACCGGAACAGAACGAGTTGCAGCCGGTGAGACGATGGATGACCCAGCCAAGCTCAGTTTCGATTGGCTGGTCGAAGGTGTCAACGGCACCATTCCGCAATAACGCGAGATCGTTTCAGGTTCTGTGCTGAGAGAGGAGTCCCCTCTCTCAGCACTTTATTGAACGCTGGCGAGAACACTCGAGCCAGGGGAGGTCGCGTATTTGACAACACAACCGCCGCTTGCCGTTCGGATGAAGGGAATCACCAAACGATTTGCCAACGTGGTAGCCAACGACCGTGTCGATCTTGAAGTCCGTGCTGGCGAAGTTCATGCCCTACTCGGTGAGAACGGAGCTGGAAAAAGTACGCTAATGAGCATCTTGTCGGGACTATACCGGCCGGATGCCGGCGAAATCGCGATTCACGGCAAGGCAGTCGATATCCGTTCGCCTCGACAGGCGATCGAATTGGGTATTGGTATGGTCCATCAGCATTTCAAGCTGGTGGATATGCATACCGTGGCAGAGAATGTGACCCTCGGGCTGAGCCAGCCTCGTTTCCTCTTGAACTTGCCCCAGACAGAGCGAGAAATCGAACGCCTTTCCAGCCGCTATGGGCTTCAGGTCCATCCCAGAGCCCGCATCTGGCAATTGTCTGTGGGCGAGCAACAACGCGTCGAAATCCTGAAAATGCTTTATCGGGGTGTCGATATTCTGATTCTGGACGAACCGACCGCGGTCCTCACGCCGCAAGAGGCGATCGAGCTGTTCGAGACCTTACGGCACATGGCTTCCGAAGGCCGCTCGGTGATTTTCATCTCGCACAAACTGGACGAGGTCATGTCGATCGCGGATCGGATCACCGTATTGCGCGGCGGCAAGGTCGTGGCGACTCGCGACAAGGCGGGGACCGACAAACCGGAACTCGCGCGGCTCATGGTGGGCCGTGAGGTGCTGTTTGCCCTGGACAAGGGGACCTTCAACCCGGGCGAAGCTGTCCTCGAAGTCCACGACGTGAACGCCCTGAGCGATCGCGGAGTTCCCGCCCTGGAAGACGTCTCTCTGCGCATTCGCGCCGGTGAGATATTGGGAATCGCCGGTGTCGCAGGGAATGGTCAGCGTGAGCTCGCCGAGGTGATCACTGGGCTGCGCAAAGCGAAAAGTGGCAGAGTGTTGATCCATGGAAAAGATATGACCAATCACTCTCCGCGGCAGGTCATCGATGAGCGAGTCAGCCACGTGCCGGAAGACCGGTTGGGTGTTGGCTTGATCCCCAACCTGCCGGTGACCGACAACACAATTCTGAAGGGCTATGACCGCACACCCCTGTCTCGTGGGCCGTTCCTCGACGAGACATTCATTCGCAGCTTCGTGCAGAAGCTGATCAAGGCGTTCGACATTGCGACTCCGAGTCCCGACATACCAATCAAGCTGTTGTCGGGTGGCAATTTGCAGAAGACATTGCTCGCGCGTGAGATCAGCGTGTCGCCGAAACTGATGGTTGCCGTGCACCCCACGCGTGGCTTGGATGTGGGCGCGACGGAGTCGGTACAGCGCATTCTGTTAAAGCAAAGAGATGAAGGATTGGCGATCTTATTGATCTCAGAAGATCTGGATGAACTTCTGGCGTTGTCCGACCGGATTGCGGTGATGAATTGCGGTAAGATCATGGGCGTTGTCGACGCTGCCGATGCTGACATCTCCGAGATCGGCCTTATGATGGCCGGCGAACGCCAATGCGCCGTCTGACGAATTCACCCCTTACGGGAATTTCTAACGGAGTAAGAGGCGAACTATGCCCCCTTCCTTGAAGATCGAAAAACGATTGGTCGAATCCAAATCCATCAAGATCACCGTCCCCCTGCTTTCGTTGCTGTTTGCCCTGTTGTTGGGCAGTGTGTTGCTATTGTTGGTTGGTGCCAACCCCTGGGAAACGTACGTTGCCATGTTCACCGGTGCACTGGGAGGCAGGTACGCCTTTTCCGAGACACTGCTCAAGGCGACCCCAATCATCCTGTGCGCGCTCGGCGTGTCGATTGCCTTCCGAATGCTGTTCTGGAACATTGGAGCGGAGGGACAATTGGCTATGGGGGGATTTGCGGCAGCGGGTATCGCGCTCTATGTCCCCGTGCGTTATCCTGAACTCCCAATTGGAGTCTCGATTGTCTTGGCCTTTCTCGCCGCGGCCTTGGCTGGTGCAGTCTGGGCGCTGATACCGGCACTGCTTAAGGCGTATGTGCACGTCAATGAGATCATCACCACGCTGATGTTGAATTATGTAGCGGTATTATGGATTGAGTACCTGTTCTACGGCCCGTGGAAGGACCCCCAGGGTTACGGATTTCCGGGCAGTGCTCAGTTTGTGAAGGGCTTGTGGTTAGGACGGATTCACGAGAGCTGGATTGTCCCTGCGGTGATCGTATTGGTATTTGCCATCGTCGTGGGATTGGGTCTTTCTCTGGTCATGGCGCAAGTCAGCCGCCTTCGCATCCTGCTCGGGTCGGCTCTTGGTAGTATTGCGATGGTCGTGGGGTGGTCTGTGGCCCCCTATGTCTCTCAAGTAGCTATTGCGGTAACCACTTTCGTCACGCAAGGCTGGTTGTTTCCCGAGGGGGCCGGACAGGCCTGTGCGGTCGCCCTGTTGTGGCTGACTCCGGCTTTGGTGCTGGCGATGTTGGCATCGTTCAGAGTGAGCCAGGATACACAGCGATCCGAGCGAGCCGGGATTGCCGCGTTCGCGGTGGCGCTCTTGCTGGGCGCTATCGCCATTGGTCAGGTTGTCATGATGATTATCCTTCTATCGGGAACACGCGTGCATAGCGGTTTCTTGGTGGGGTTGGCCTGTGCGGCGTTCATCTGGTTGGTGTTAGGACGCACGAAGTGGGGCTACGAGATTCGGGTCATCGGTGAAAATCCTCGCGCGGCGACCTACGCCGGCATGAATCTGGCCCGGAATATCGTGCTGGTGGCTATGCTTAGCGGGGGACTGGCGGGTTTGGCAGGTCTCTCCGAAGTGCTGGGCGTGTCGCACCGCCTGCAGACCGGTTTGACGGTCGGTTACGGGTATACCGCCATCCTGGTCGCCTGGCTGGCTAACCTGAATCCGTGGGGTATCCTGCTCTGGGGGATTCTGTGGGCTGCACTGCTCGTGGGCGGTGATCAGATTCAGATCACGATGGGATTGCCTGCAGCGATGGCTCCCAGTCTACAGGGGCTGATCGTGTTTTGCGTGTTAGGGGGCCAGTTTCTGATCACGCATCGCGTCAGACTCATTTGGGCGGGTTCGCATCCTATGCCGGGCGACATATCTTTGGGGAAAGAAGGAGACATCCGGTCATGAACGAAGCCTTCCTGGTGTCCATTCTGGCGGTCACGATTCGTGCTGGTACGTCGCTGTTGTATGCCACCGTGGGCGAGATATTCACCGAACGGTCCGGAATTCTGAACCTGGGTGTGGAAGGTATCATGATCATGGGGGCAGTGATGGGTTTTGCCGCCGCCTACCACAGCGGCAGTGTATGGGTGGGCGTGTTGGCAGCGCTGGTCATCGGTGGGTTGCTCGCGTTGATCCATGCATTTCTCACAATATCGCTGCAGGCGGATCAGGTGGTGAGCGGGCTCGTGTTGACGCTGTTCGGCACGGGCATGGCTAATTTTCTCGGACAGAAACTGGGACCTGCGGGTGGGCCGTTGGTCGGACTCGTCGGCCCGAAGTTCGTTCGCCAGCCGATCCCGTTGTTGAGCGATCTGCCGTTCGTTGGTTCTTCCATTTTCAACCAGGACGTGTTGGTCTACGTCATGTACCTTCTGATTCCGCTCTCGTGGTTCTTTCTCTATAAGACCCGTCCCGGTTTGCACCTGCGTGCGGTCGGAGAGAATCCCTACACGGCTGATGCGATGGGGGTGAACGTCTTCGAGGTTCGCTACCTGTATACTGTCCTGGGCGGTATGCTGATCGGGCTAGGTGGGGCACATCTGTCGTTGTCCTACACACCGGGCTGGACCGAGGGACTGACCGCCGGGCGAGGCTGGATCGCCGTGGCGTTGGTCATCTTTGCTGCGTGGGACCCAATCCGCGCTGTGGTCGGAGCGATTCTGTTCGGCGGCATCAACGCAGTCCAGTTTCGGCTGCAGGCCGCAGGCACGACGATCCCTGCCAGCTTCCTCGGTATGATGCCTTATCTATTTACGATTTTCGTGCTGGTGATCATCACCTGGTGGGAGTCGTTCAGCCGTCGGGTGGGTGCACCTGCGGCGTTGGGACAGCCTTTCGTCCGAGAACAACGTAGTTAGCAACTGCGGCGCTCTCGCTACAATGCAGTTACGCGCTCCGGAGCAAATAAACACCCCCCAGATTCCTTCTGGGGGGTGTCTTGCTACCATCCATACGATAGACGGGCGATGAGCCGTGGGGGGAGGTCTCGGTCCCGCATCATCTCCTGCACCTGATCGACCGGGTACGTGATCCGGAAGTGAGTCAATTCACGGCGTTCTGTGTCGAGAAGTGCGTAGCCTGCTCTGGGGTCGCCGTCGCGGGGCTGTCCGACGCTACCCGGATTGATGATCTGGCGTTCCTGTCCAAGCTCTAATGTGACCTCGATCGGCAACACAGAGGCCTCACAGACCTCCGGGCTGTTGTCCGATTTATAGTAGCTGAAGATGACCGGCGCGTGGGTGTGCCCGACCAGGCAGACCGTCGTATCGAAGAGAGCGAACTGGAGCTTGGCGATGGCGGGAAACATGATGTATTCCCACACCGGTTCTCGCGGGCTGCCATGGACAAACGTGATGCCGTCTTCCACATGCTTCTCGGGGAGTTTTTCCAGGAACTCCTTGCTGTTGGCTGTGAGCTGGGATTGCGTCCACAGAGTGGATGCCTGTGCGTCGGTGTTGAAATCGTTCAAGTCGAGCCGGTCCAGCGCCGCCCAGTCGTGGTTACCCGCCACACAGACGTAATCGAATTCCTGGAGCCGTTCGATGCACTCGTTCGGGTGTGGTCCGTATCCGACAATGTCGCCGAGACACCAGATCTTGTCGAACTGACCCGCGGCCTGGTGCAAGACAGCATCGAATGCATGGATATTGGCATGGATATCAGAAACAATTAAGTAGCGCATTTTGGGTTGCTCACTCCAGATCGCCCCTGAACTGCATTCTATCATACCATACCTCACCAAATTATGCCAATGCTTGCCGCAAGGGAACAAAGGTTGTATAATGTCACCCAGGCGATATGCAATGCAGGTAAGAATGAGGAGAACGGGGTCCTGTGCCAATACTCAGTCCGAATGTTGTCGATTTGGTGAGCAACAGCGCTAGTCAGACACGTCGTTTTGGCTACCGGCTCGGGTTGCTCCTGCAACCGGGAGATGTCGTCTGCCTGGAAGGAGACCTGGGCACCGGCAAGACGTGTTTCGTACAGGGCATCGGACAGGCACTGGGAGTGCAGGAGACGATCACTAGCCCGACCTTCACGCTGATCAACGAATATCGCGCTGCAGACCAAAGGATGCCTCTCTTCCACGTCGATGTGTATCGTCTGACAGATGCGGCGGAGATCGGTGAGATTGGCTTGTGGGAGCTGTTGGAAGATGATGGAGTGTGTGTCATCGAATGGGCTGACCAGATTCGGGACCATTTGCCGCAGGAGACCCTATGGGTGAGTTTGCGCCACTACGTTGGTGATAACCGCCGCGGCATTATTCTCGAAGGGGACGGTGAACGCTACGAGGCGATGTTACGCGAGTTCAAGCGCAACGCCTTTGGCGTATAGGGAGAAGGGACGCCTATGTTAGTTGCGATAGATACCGCTACCCGCTTCGCAAGCATCGCCCTCTACGAGCCGGGCCGCGTGCTGGCTGAATACACCTGGCAGTCCGGCAATAACCATACCGTCGAAATGATGCCAAGCCTGGTCGAAATGATCGAACGCCAGGACATGGAGATGTCCTCGCTGCAGGCCATCGCTGTGGCAATTGGGCCGGGTTCTTTCACCGGGTTGCGGATTGGGCTCTCCGTTGCGAAAGGATTGGCGATGGGCCTGGACATTCCGCTTGTCGGTGTTCCTACGTTGGAAATTCTGCCCTACGCGGTGGGCCAGCCGGCTCTTCCCATCTGGTCTGTGATCCAGGCGGGGCGTGATCGCCTGTGCTATGCGGAGTATACGTACCAGGAAGGGAAATGGGAACCATGTACCGATCTGGAAGTCGGCACTATCGAGCAGCTCGTGGGCCGTCTGCATGACCGGGCGCTGGTCTGCGGTGAGCTCTCCCCGGCAGATCGTGCGCAGATCGAAGAAACAGCGGGAACATCCGTGCTGCTCATTCCTCCAGCTTTTTCTCTGCGCCGTGCCGCGTATCTGGCCGATCTGGGATGGCAGAGGCTCGAACGGGGCGAACGTGATGACGTGGTGTCTTTGTCTCCGCTTTACATTCATCACCCTGAGAACACGACTCGCGCATGAGCGATTTCCACGATATTCCATACAGCCTTCAGGATATGCAGCTCCGTGATATCGACGAAGTGATGGTGATCGAGCACCTGTCCTTCGCTTCCCCGTGGACTGTGCGCGCCTACCAGTACGAGCTGGTGCATAACAGCTTTTCGCAGTTTCTCGTAGTCCGGCAGAATCCCCCGCCGGTAGCAGATCAGCCGCCCAAATTGCGCAGGAGATTCCTGTTCTCTGCTCCCCATCCCGTACTTTCACCGATCTTGGGGTATGGGGGTTTGTGGCTGCTCGTCGACGAAGCCCATATCAGTACGATTGCCGTCGCTCCTGACTGGCGAGGGTTGGGCCTGGGCGAATTGCTCCTGGTTGGGCTGTTGGAGCGCGCGTTGAGCGTCGGGGGAGAGGTCGCGACGCTCGAAGTCCGCGTGTCCAACCAGGTGGCGCAGAACCTGTATCGCAAGTACCTGTTCCAAACGGTGGGCAGACGACGCGCTTACTACCGTGACAACCAAGAAGACGCATTGATTATGACGACGCCGCCGCTGCGCGGCAGTGCGTTCCAAGAGGTGTTGTTACGGCACAAGGATGCTCTGACCGCTTCGCTGAAAGAACGGACGGAACGGCCCAAAGCGAACCGGGCATCTTCGTTGCGAGGATAACTGGAAGTGGAATCCCTGAAACGTCCATTCAAGCCTGCGGTGTTGGCCGGCGTTCTTGTGATTGGAATAGCGCTCGCGCTGTACGTAAGCACGCTGGATACCGGTCTGCGGCTGGAGGAGCTCCACGGCGGCGATCTGGTCACCCACCAGTACGCGCAGGTCCAGGCGCGTCCCAGTAACGCGCCGGGCTACCCCCTGTACACGATGGGGGGATGGCTGTGGTTTCACATGGGACATGAGTTGCTGTCTCCATTGTTCAACCCCACAGCGATTCTTTCGTTGTATTCAACCCTGTGGGGGGCACTCTCTCTGCTCGTGCTGTATATTCTGCTAAGAGAAGTCACGGACGACAACTGGCCAGTCGCCGCGTTGATGACGCTTTTCTACGCATTTACCTACTTCTTCTGGTACTATAGTTGTTCGACAGAGCAATACACTTCGGCGGTGTTCCAGACGTTGCTCATGGTGCTGTGGGCGTTTCGCTGGGAGCGGACCCGTGCCGACAAATACCTGTACCTGTTGGCGTTCATGACCGGATTGTGCCTGGCGAATCTGGTCACAGTCCTTTTCCTCTTGCCCCCGCTTCTCGTGTTGATTGTCACTGGAAGACCGCGCGTGCTCCGGCAACCCAAGCTGATCGGAGCGTGCGTGGTACTGGCACTGGTGCCGCTGCTGAGTTATGTCTACGTCTACGTAAGGGGGGCGCAGCACCCCGAGTGGTGGGGAGCAGGCGAATGGCGTTCGGCAGGTGAGTGGTTCGTGTCGTTCATCAGCACCCAACAGGGACGTGATGAGATGACCTGGACACTCGGGCCATTGACGGCGGAGTTCCCGGGACTGATATTCTGGGACATGAGCGTGATCGGTGTTCTCCTCGCTCTCTGGGGCTGGTGGCTTCTGGGGCGGCGGCGAGGGGCTTTTTTGTTCGGTGTGCTGGCGCTTTACCTGCTATTCAGTTACGTCGATCGTTTCGGCAATTGGTATCAGGTATTCATGCCCGTCTATCCGCTGCTGGTCGTGGGTATGGCGGTTGCGTTTAACAGGGTCTGGCGGTGGATGGATGGTAGAAAGCGCGAACTCTGGTGGCGGCTGGCTCTGCTGATCGCGATGGGAGCGCTCGTCGCCAGCCGCCTGACCTATCCCGACCCGCGCGCTTTTCAACGCAACCGCCCGGACGATGACGGGTTGAGTCTGGGCTGGGCGTTGTTGTCTGATTGGCCAACCCAGGGAGCCACTATCATCGGCGATGCGGATCAATTCGTGTCACTGGAGTATCTGACCAAGATTTGGGGAGTGCGTTCCGACGTACGCGCCGCGCAGTTGAACGAAGCGCGAGAGTTGATCTCGCATCAGCAATCCGATCTCTATTTCACACGCCAGGTTTCGCCGTTGGTCATGCAGGAAGCTGGCGTGACGTTGTATCCGGCGGGTCATGGCGCGGAACTGGTCGCTTTGCGCTCCGCTCCGTTGCTGGAGCTGCCCCATTCCGCCCATGCCGTGGATATCTTGATCGGCGATTCACTGGAGCTGGTGGGATATCAGTTCGTTCAAGCGGGAAACAGCTCGCCGTTGTACGTACCGGCGGAAGAACCGGTGGAGAAGTTCCATCTGACCTTGTACTGGAGAGCCAACGAAGGAATGGATCGCGATTGGTCGATCTCCGTCCGCCCGACGTGGCACGGACAATTGCTGCCGGCGGGGGCCGGGATCGTACAGATGGATGTCGTGCATCCCGTTCTCGGGCTCTATCCCATGTCCGCTTGGACAACAGGCGAGATCGTGCGCGATGACTACGTGATACCGGTCCGCGCTGATCAGAAGTTCGACGGGGCGCAAATCGTTGTCTATGGTGCAGTAGGAGACGGTTTCGAGAATCTCGGCGTGGTGGACCTGCCTCTGGCCTATCCGTGACCGGGGTGCAGGCTGGTATAGCGCTGAGCCATCTCGAAATTTCGCCCGCTACCTACAACTTCACGGTATGTCTATGGGGATGTGAGTGCATCCGCACGAGCCTGCATGCCACGCGCCGCTTCTCTGGGCGAAATCCGGTTATACAACACATCCTCGAGCGGGCCGCGCATTAGCTCCATAGCCATCTGCATCCCGTTGGTCAAGCCCGCTCCCCTGCCGGCCAACATCTGACTCGCGGAGAGCCGCAAGAACGGATCCTGTTGAATGGTGTCGCTTTCGAGCACAGCGAGCGACGACGGCATGGTGTGGAACGTCTCCGTCCACCGTGTTGCCCCGTCGGTGCCCACCATCTGCGCGATGAAAAGCTGTGTGGCCTCCAATCGTTCGCCTTCGAGATGGCTGCCCACGGCGAAATACCTTCCCGCAACCAGACACGCTGGCTCTAAGCCGGTGTCGGCCAGGATTGGCAGGAGAGCCGCACCCAATTTCAGATCGTCGTTTTCGCCCAACACCTGGAGCGACCATTCCCCATCAATCCACATCGCGGTCTGTCCCGCCTTGAACGCCTCCAGCCCGGCGTTATAGTCGTCTACCACGCGCAGCACGTCGGGTTGCTGGGCCAGGCTGTGCATGAAGCTCAGTGCATCGATCATGGCCGTTGTGTTGAGAGTGAGCTGGCCCTGGTCGTCCACTGGCCATCCTCCGTAAGCTGATAGCCACGGAATCAGCCACAACGGATCGAGCCCGTTCATTCCCAAACCGCCGTGTTCAGCGTCAGTCAGTTTCGTCGCGATCTCGATCATGCTGTTGGTATCTGCGGGTGGATCTGTCACCAGCTCGGTGTTGTAGAACAGCAGCAATTGCATTCCGAGTGTGTGGGGAACGCCCCAAATATGACGTCCCGCTGTAACTCCCTCGTTCCCTGGTCTGGCGAGACCCTGGAAAAACGAATCGTCGAAGAGCGGATCCAGCGGTTGAATCTGCCGATTGTCGCGCAAGAAGCCAATCGCACGGGCATTGCCCAGGACGATGTCGAATTGCGCATCGCTCTCAGCAGCGATTTTTTCCAAAGCAGCCTCATCACCGTATTGCCTGGGAATGATCCGTACCTTGAGGTTGCTGTCCTGGAAACGGCCGATTTCTTGCTCGAGTTGGACCGTCTCCCTGTCCGGCAGGTTATGCCAGAGGATGATCGCGAGCGGCTGCGGGGTAGGCGTGGACGTTGGCGTCAGGGTTGGCGTTACTGTCGGCGTGGCTGATGGTGTGGAGGTCGCGGTCGGTATGGGTGTCGGCGTCGCAGCCGGCGCACAGCCGCCAACAAGCACAGCCGCGAGCATCACCGCCAATAACACCTCGACGAAGCCCTGCCCCCTTCTCAAACGCATCACTATCCTTTCCCCTGTTCTGGACATGCTCTAACAGCCCGTCCCAACTTTGTGCGCATCTTGCGCCAGCCCGCTTGTGCCAGGAACAGCGTCGCTTCCGGAATGTTCAGTTTGAGCCAACCGACAGGCAGGTCCAGCTCTTTCTTTTCGCACACGGTTGACTCATTGGCGGTGTCGACCTGTCTTTTCATGGCGGTCAGCAGCTTCTGCCGGCGGCCCTCATCCTGAATGGACATGATGTCGTCGATCTCTTGCATCAGACGCATCGCGCGGTGGATGCGTTCCTCCGTCACCTGAGCCTGGGCGGGAACTGCGAGTCCATACTGCGCCTTCAAGCGGTTGAGACGCAGGCCCGCCTCATAAGTGCTTGCCACGATCTGGTCTCTGTCTAGCCATTGCGTCTCATAGTTGAGGATGTACTTCCAGCCAGGCTGCACCAGCGCCTGACGATGCTCCTCGAATGTACGGTAAAAAAAGCGGTAGCCATATTTCGCCGGATCCTCGAACACCGGACTGCCCGGGTCCAGGAAGGGCGCTAGCGGGGAGATGAACGGGTATAGCCGCTTGTCCGTTCCGCTGTTGAATCGTTTCAACAGATATTCGCAATAATCGATGGTATCCATCACGGACTGGTAGTCCTGCTTCGGCAAACCGATCATGAAGAAGATGTCCAGCCGCTTACAGCCCGCCTCCAATGCGTACTCCATAGTGGCTTCGATGTCGTTGTTGCCGTAAGGGCGACCAAAGGCCCTGCGCACCTCTTCACTGTGTGATTCCAGCGAGATCTCCAGCGTGAAGTTGGGCATCGCGCTGGCAACCTTCTGCATGAACGCGCGGTCCGCTGCATCGAAGACCTCGATGATTACCTGCCGGTCGAGGACGCGGATTGCGTCGAGGAACCGGTCCGCATAGTCCGGTCCAGGCTGGCGTAAATCTCCCAGGATGAAGACAGGCCCCTTGCTGAAACGTCCGATACCGCGAATATCCTCCGCCAGCGTTTCGGGCTTGCGATAGGCGGGTTTCTGCCTGTTGTGGAGGTTACGGAACGTCGTCGCGGATCCCCCGCAGGTCTTGCAGTTGTGTGTACACCCCCGGCACGTCAACGCGGCTGTGATCGGATAGTTTAGCCAATGTTTGAAGGGCACGTAACTGGCGAGGTCACGATAACGCGCCACGGCTTTGACGACGTGGCTGTAGTCGATCAGAACGTGCTCCAGATCTTCCGGCACGTAGGTGAGCGCATTGATACGTACCTGACCTGTGTCGTCGATCCACGTCAGGTTGGGGACGTTTTCCGGTGCGCACTGCATTTTGATGCAGTCCATCAGCAGGCGGAGCGGTTCCTCGGACGAGTCGCCGCGGATGATGTAATCGAACTCCGCACGTTGCACCAATTCTTCGTGGAAATACGATGACGAAAACCCTCCCAGAATGACCGGAATGTTCGGGTGCAACCGCTTCAGCAGGCGGGCCACCTCCGATACGCCGTGTGCATGGGGCATCCAATGGAGATCGATCCCAAATGCCAGTGGCTCTATCTTGCGCAGCATCTTCTCGGGGCTGAATCTCGCGCTGTTCAGCATCCGGACAGCCAGGTTGATGATCCTCACCCGATAACCGTGGCGTTCCAGGTACTCGGCCATCGTCGTGAAGCCGATGGGATATAGCTCGAAAACGGGAGTGGATGGAACCAGGTCGCTCACTGGCCCATATAGGATGGATTCTTTGCGGAAATCGTATACGCTGGGCGCATGAAGCAGTACAAGATCAGGCTGAGACATGAAACATGTTTTCCTTAATGTATGCAGGATATGGTTGCACCATCCCGTTCGCAGGGGGATGCACTTCAATGCATATTCTACCACAGCTCATAGAAAACAGGAAGACCGATCAATTGCTCCGCCTACAGAAATCTGTTATACTGCCCTCAACTGCCCGGGAGCGGTGTTATCTCATTCACTAATGGCTGGTTTCCCCCGCAGCACAGCTCCCCGCGGGTGTTTTACCGGACGAAAAGGCGAACGCCCCCCTGACAAGCTGAGGTCATTCATCATGTCGCCAGGGTCTGGCGGAGGGTTCGTGGTGCCGCAATTGCCGGCTTCCCGTGGCAGTGTGGAGGAAGTGTTCATGGATTTCCGTGAGGCTGAAAGAAGATTCAGCCAATTGCAGGAAAACTATCAAAATGGGGCAATCACCGCGGATGCCTTCTATCAGGCGGTCTCTAAGTTGATGATTCAGGATTCACAAGGGCGCTACTGGACCATCGACGCGGAGACCGGTGGGTGGCTGTCTTACGACGGGCACGCGTGGCAGGGGGCTGTTCCCGCCTGCGGTGATGCTACTGACAGAATCCCGCGTGTTTTGCCTCCAAGGCGTAAGCGCAGGACCTGGCTGATCGGCCTGTCTGCAGGCATCTTCCTTTTACTCGGGTTCTTGCTCGTCGTCGGGTTGTTCGCCTACTGGAAGTGGAACGGGCGTTCCTACCCGGATGCTGCTATCCTGGCGCCCGCTCATGGTGCGGAATTCGAAGTAGGGCAGAATGTGACCGTGGAAGCGCGCTGCTCAGCGCCGGCGGGTATCAGCCGTGTGGAGCTGTGGGTGGACGATGCGCTGGTCATTCCCGAAACCAACCTGCCGTCGGGTTCCTCGGTTCCTGTCACCCTGCACTGGGTTTTTCAAGATGCCGGGTTGCACACATTCCAGGTCAAAACCTACAGTGCATCCGGTGACGTCGGGCTGTCTGACCCCGTCGTCGTCAGGGTTATCCCTTCAGCACGGCAGCACGGTCCGACTGTGGTTTTGCTCGATGGCTCATTCGAGGTTTTGCCCGGCAGTGGGACGGGCTGGCAATCTGCCGACAGCGGGAGGATGATTCAGGTCGGCGATGCCGTGCGGACGCTGGAAGATGGCAGAGCGCAGATCGTTTTTGCCGATGGACTGGTCGCCGAATTGGGGAACAACTCGGAATTGTTGCTGGAAAAGATGGAAATCAATGACGATCGGGGACTTTCGGTTCGCGTCGTATCTCCCTATGGAGATACCTGGCATCGCCTGGACGCGGGGCCCGTGCCGCTACACTACGAAGTGGAGACTCCTGCGGCGCTCGTCGCGTCGAGCGGGACCCTGGTGCATATCACGACCCTTCCGGAGGGGGGGACGTTGGTCGAAGTCATTGAGGGCGATGCTGTCGTAATTGGTGCGCAGCAGCGGCAGCAGATTCGCGCCGGACAAGCCATGCAGGTCGAACCCGGACAACCGCCCGTGATGTTCAGCAGTCCGGAACCGCATCCGCCGCTCGAGGGTGCTTCGGTTGTCACGGCGGTCTGTACCCCTGACGCGATGCTCCTGGCGGATGTGTCGTTGCCTGACGGTGCTGTATTGCAGCCGGGACAACGTGTCGAGAAGATCTGGCGAGTACGTAATACCGGCGCATGCTCGTGGATCGGCTACACGTGGACTTTCGTTTCAGGCGACTGGTTGTCGGAGACCTCTGCAGTGCCGGTTCGCCGAACAGAGCCCGGTGGTACCGCAGACATCGGCGTGTTCATGGAAGCGCCGTCAAAGCCGGGCCTGTACGTGGCACAGTGGCAACTGCAGGATGCCGTAGGGCGTGGTGTCGGGCCGATTGCCAGCGTATCGGTCCACGTTCAAACCATCCCGGCGACTCAGTCCTCGCCCAGCAGCGAACCTCGACCTGCTGTAACGCCCATCCCGTTCATCCGCTTCCGGTCCGACCGGGATCAGCTGAATCTCGGAGAGTGCGCTGAGCTTCAATGGGACGTGGAGCACGTCGAGTCCGTGTATCTGGATGGGGCGCCCGCCGTGGGGCACGATACCAGAAAAATCTGTCCGGCAGAAACGACCCGCTACACATTGTGCTGGCACTATGAGGGACGGGAAGACTGTCAGACGGTTATCGTAGTGGTGAATGCACCGCATCGCCCACCATACTAGTGATGCGTGAGGCGCCTCTTGTGACGAATGCGACAACATGAGCAAATGGTTGAATGGACTCATGGGCATGTTGTGGTTGGCGGCGGTGGTGCTCATTCCACTCGCGTTCAACCTGTACAGCCGCAGGGTCTTTGAGCCTGAGAAAGCGTTCATTTTCAGAACGGTCGCCGTGCTCCTGGCGGTGCTTCTGATTGCGCAGAGCGCATGGAGTGCTCCGGCAGGAAACCGGTCTCGTACGGTGCCTTCTCTGCGCCAACCGGGCGTGCTTGTCGCGGTTCCCCTGGTGCTCCTGACCTTGTGGGTATGGCTCACCGCCAGCGTGACATCGATCGCGCCGCGATTGAGTGTGCAGGGCTCGTACGAATGGCGGGAGGGGGCCTTCACGTTCTCCGCGTGTGTGATCCTTTTTGTGTCCATTGTTTGGAGCGGCCAAATCGAGCGCTGGCAGGATGCTCTCATCACGGCGATCGAAATCACAAGTGCCGTGGTCGCTGGTTATGGTATCCTGCAATACTTCCAACTGGATCCGCTCCCCTGGCATCGTGTGATCGAGGGGCGAGCATTTTCGACGCTGGGACATCCCAATTTCCTTGCGTCCTATCTGGTGCTCACGAGCGCGTTGGCAGGGAGCCGCCTCCTTATTGCCGTTTCCTGGCGCGAACGCGTGCTTCATGGGCTTGTCTGCGGCAGCAATCTGTTCTGCATGGTTGTGACGTTTTCGCGCAGCGGCTGGTTGGGGCTGTCGGTTGCTGCCGGATGTTTCATCCTTTTTCAGATCGGCTGGTCACCGCAGCGTAGACTGTGGCTGGCACTCGCGGGCGTGCTCGTTGTCCTGCTGCTTGCGGCGGGGTTGTTGGCCTATGCGGATCCCAATGGCATCTTCTCCTATTCAGCTCTCGAGCCGTTCCATTCCTTCCTGCGCGGCAAGTCCGCAACTGCCCAGGTCCGTAGCCTGACCTGGCAGGGAGTCTGGGAACTGGTACAGCAGCGACCCTGGCAAGGGTTTGGACCGGAGACATTTCGTCTGTCGTTCCCAAGAGCTTATCAACCTCTCTTGACGGTCTACGGCGGGTTGGTTGCGGCGGGCGATCACGCCCATAATGAGATATTAGATCTGGCATTGGGGACAGGCATTGTCGGCGTGGGACTGCATGCGTGGTTTCTGCTGACGGCCATTTGGGTTGGTGCGCGCAGCATCCCATTGATCGTGCACAAAGGGCGACGGATGTTGCTGATGGGACTCGTTGCCGCAGTAGCCGGTTACACCGCGCAAAATCAGCTCAGTTTTGCGACCATCGCTCCCCTGAGTTTGTTCTGGGTAATGCTCGGACTCATCGTGGCGATCGCGCAGCACGTGATGGTCCCCACCGCAGGGGTGTGCGTAAACGGTCGCCCCAAACAGGGTGCCGCTGGGATCAGCGCACGGTGCGGGTGGAGCGCGTGCATTGTGGCGGCGGGAGTTGGTGCGGTGGCGCTGATTGTCGTAGTGGTTCCACACGGACGGGCTCTCCGTGCCGACGTCTGTGCCCGTCAGGCGCAGAACGCCGCTGTCGCCGGGGAGTGGGTGGAATCGGTCTCCGCGTACGAATGTGCACTGGCGCTGTCCCCGGAGCAGGACCGCTACTGGCAAGACCTGGCCAACAGCTTTGCCGGGCTCGCCCTTAGCGAGGCAGAGCGCAGAACAGAGCGCTTCGCGTTGGCCGAAGATGCGTTCACGCACGCGATTGCGCTGTCGCCGCTCGATGTGACCTACCGGAGCGGTCTGGGCACGATCTACTACGAATGGGGGGTATCGGGGCAACGTGACAAGCTGGACCTGGCGTCGGATATGTTTCGGAGTGCTGTGGAGATGAGTCCTGCGGATCCGCAGCTCTGGGCACGCTGGGGGCGCGTCTGCCAGGCGCAGGGCCGGTCCGCTCTGGCGATCGAGAAGTATGAACGCGCCTTGCAGCTCGATCCGTTCTACGTCCCCGCTTATGGCTACCTGGGCGAGACCTATCTCGCCTTGCAGCGCATCGCTGATGCGCGGGCGATGTTCGACGAAATTGAAGTGGTCACTGCGGAGTTAGACCGGATGGTATCCAAGAGGTGAAGTCGTGAAAATTCTATTTGTCGGAGCGTATGTGCCCTACCCATTGGATAGCGGCGGGCGCATCAGGTCATTTCACCTCTTGCGGGAACTGTCCGCCCAACATGACATACACTTGCTCGCATTGGAATATGGGAACACTGTCCGAAGTGGTCGCGGACCGTTGCACGAACTGTGCCGCTCCGTGCGGACTGTGCCCGCGCCACGGCGTCTCACCGGTCCCGGACAGCGTTTCCTGCGAGCGCTACGCCATCCCGAAAATGTGGTGATGGGACGCACGTGCGCAGCTCTGGAGATGGAATTGCACAGTCGTCTCGCGGAAGAGGTATGGGATTTGGTCATCCTGGATGACATGGGGGTGGCGAAATATGTGCAGCAGAGCAGTCCGCTACCCGTCTTGTGGAGCAAGCACAACTGTGAGTGGTTGCTCTTACGGGGACATGCCGCCATCAAGCGGAGGCACCACCTGGCATGGGCGTTAGCCTGGTGCGAAACCGTTGCGGTCCGGCGTTGGGAGGGACAGGTGGCTGCACTGGCAGGTCGGACGATTGTCGTATCGCAGGCGGACCGGGACGCTCTGCGTTCGTGTGCGCCCGCGGCGGTGGTCGATGTGGTACCGAACGGCGTGGACGCTACGTACTTCAGGCCGGTCGAGACAGGCGAGACAAACGACGTGGTCTTCACCGGTGCACTGTTCTGGTATCCCAACGTAGACGCTGTGATCTGGTTTGCGTCCCGCATCTGGCCATTGATCCGGAGGGAGGTGCCGGTCGCCCGCTTCGCGATCGTGGGCCGTGAGCCTGCCGCTGAAGTGCAGATATTGGGCGGTTTGTCCGGTGTGGAGGTCGTGCCGAATGTAGCCGATGTCCGACCCTATCTGGCCCGGGCGGCAGTGTGTGTCGCGCCGCTGCGCTGCGGTGGCGGGACCCGGCTGAAGATTCTGGAGGCGCTGGCATCCGGCAGGCCGGTTGTTTCGACCTCCGTTGGCGTGGCGGGACTGGAGTTGATCGGAGGGCGGGATTTGTGCGTTGTCGATGACCCGCCAGCGTTCGCTGCCGCCTGCGTGGAACTGCTGAGAAACCCCGACCTGCGTACTTCACTCGGGCAGGCGGGGCGCCGGGCGGTTGAGCGGCGTTACGACTGGGGCGAAGCTCTGTCACCGTTGTGTAGTATCTGTGCCGACCTGGTTGGAGGAAGGAGCACGTCCCGTTGAAGCTTCTGTTCGTGTCCTGTCTGTTGCCCTACCCGGACGTGACTCACGGTGGCGGCGTCGACCTGTTCCACCTGATCGCGTCTCTGGCGACGCGGCACGAGGTCAGCCTGGTGTCGATCGTCAGTGAAGACGAGATCGGACACGTTGCGGAGATCGCACCGTATTGCGTAGCGGTCCGGACCGTAGCTCCTGCCTGGAGCTTGCGCCAGAAACTGCGGCAGGGATGGCGGGGGTTGCGAACGAACCCTTTCATGCTCGGTCGACGCGCGCGGGCTGAGATGCGTGCGCACATCCGGCAGGTCGTTGCTGGATTTGTACCGGACGTGGTACAATTTGAGTGGACGGAGACGGGTACGTACCTGGACGCGATCCCCAGCGGGGAAGCCATACGGGTTCTGGATGAAGTGGATGTCAGTTACCGGCCGCTCGCGCATCTTGCGGAACAGCGGAGTGCGTGGTGGCAGGTGGGTTATGCGCGCTGGCGCAGCCGGCGTGCGCGAGTCAGCGAGCTGGCCTTGTGCCGGCGGTTCGATGCGGTTCTGACGCGCTCGGAACATGACCGGCAGGTGCTACTCGCGCAAGATCCCGGGCTGTACGTCGCGGTCGTTCAACCCTGGACCCATGTCGCTCAGTTTGCGGGCGTCACCGCACAAGAACGTGCGCGAGGACGGTTGCTCTTCGTGGGGGCGATGGACCGGAACGAGAATTGTGAGGCTGTTCTGTACTTCTACCACCATGTTTTCCCTCTCGTCCGGCGCCGTTGTCCGGCTGTCGAGTTGTGGATCGTGGGTGCGAATCCACAACAGCGTGTGGTGCGTCTCGGTCGAGACCCTGCCGTTGTGGTGACGGGTTACGTGGAAGATTTGCGGGCTTCTTATGCCGCCTGTGATGTATTCGTAGCGCCGCTGCGCGTACCCGGCGGGGTGTTCAACAAGATCGTGGACGCAATGGCCGCCGGTCGCCCGGTCGTCACGACGTCGCTTGGCAATGAGGGGATTGGTGCACCGGCCGGGACGGCGGTCTGCATCGCTGACGAACCCGCTCAATTCGCTGCGCATGTCGAGGCGTTGCTGCAGGATGAGGCGTTGTGGACGCAGATTGCCACTGCAGGACGCCGCCACGTGCAACGTACCTACGATTGGGAACGAAACGTGACGCGGCTGGAGGGTCTGTACGACCGTCTGAGATTTCAGCGGGAAAGACACCGTGGTTGACAGACGAACGCGAAGTGCTGCGCAAGTCGAGGGGCGAAAGCGTTGGAGAAAGTCGTCGTTGTCGTGTTGAGTTGGAATGGGTTAGAGGATACTCTGGAATGTCTGAAATCGCTGTGCCAGAGCGACTATCCGAATCTGGAAATTGTCGTGGTGGACAATGGATCGGAAGATGGCTCCTGCGCGGTGATTGCTGAGCTATTTCCACAAGTCACTCTGATCGCCAACGGACGGAATCTTGGCTTCGTCCGGGGGAACAATATCGGCTTCGATGCCGGCCTGCGGATGCACGCCGATCTGCTCTTGCTCCTGAACAACGACACGGTTGTCGAGCCGGATTGCATCAGTGAGCTGGTCCGCGCGCTTGGGCAAGATGAAGCAATCGGCATAGTCGGCCCACTGATGCAACGTACGCTGCGCCCCGACCTGATCGACATGGGCGGCGATTTCGACTTCTGGACCGGTGCGGTTATTCTGCGTCATTTCGTTCCCGCGATGGAATGTAATGGGCTTTTTCCGATCAGCTACGTATGGGGGTGCGGGCTGATGGTTCGGCGGGAGGTGCTGGAGCGGGTGGGTCTTCTCGATGAGCGCTACATTGCCTACTACGAAGACGCTGACTTCTGCATGCGGGCACGAGCCCTGGGGTATGGGACAGCAGTTGCGACACGGGCGCGCATGCTTCACAAGGTCGGGCGTTCCGGCGAGAGGCGCTTCCTGTGGCAGACGTACATGCGGCTGAGAAATCATATCCTGTTCTTCGTGAGCTATGCCAGACCCTATCAGTTGTTTACGCTCGTGCCGGCGCTCGTTGTCTACCAGATACCTGTGATGCTGTTGCGTACGGCGCGTCTTTATCTGGCCCGGAAATTGATGCCGCGCTACAAACAGCGCCCCATCTCTCTCTGGTACCGGGCGAAACGTGAATAGCCGGATGGAAGAACCCGGGTCCAGTCGACAACCGCTGCAAATCATCGTTCGCGATGACGATGTGTCTGCGCTGACTGCAGCGGCCTTGTTGGCGCAGTTGTACGCCCCATTGTGGAACGTCGACAAGCCAGTCTGCCTCTTCGTTGTCCCGCTGGCCTCACCGCAACTGGTTGAGCCGGTGCCTCGTATCAGCTGCAGAGGGGCAATCCCTCTGCCCAAAAACGACAATTTGTGTGTTTTTGTCAATCAGGCTATACTATCTGGACATGTGGAGATTGGGTTGCACGGCCTTTACCACAGCCCGGGAGAGTTCCGTGTGTCGGACCGGACTATGGTGGCAGAGCGGTTGCGTGAAGCGAAGACGTTGATCGAGTCCGTGTTTCCCAATGCTGAGTTGCAAACTTTTGTGCCACCCAGAGAGGACCTGTCCACTGTTGCGCGGGATGTAGTGCTCGAACTGGGTTTCAACATTTGTGCGAAGTCGACTGCGTTATGGCCCCATTCACGACTGCAGCAGTGGCGATATCGGCTTGCCAGGCGTCTTGCGGTGCCCGGTTTTCACAACCCCGTCTCCTGTTATGGCGTCCGTTGGTTGTTTCCTTGCGACGAGTATCTGTTTACGGTTGCTCGTGCACCTGAACGATGCCTGGAACGGGCACGGAAAATGGCTTCATTCTGCCGGCGAATGGGCCGGCCTTTGATTTGTGTGAATCATCACTGGGAGTTCTGTGGAGAGGGGGGTGTTGCCTTGTTGCAGGCGTGGCACACCTTTCTGGCGGAAATCCTGGGAAGGGATGATGTGCAGTTCTTGACATTCAACACTTACCGAACAGACCGCCTTTCATCGGGTCTGGGAGGATGAACATGACGGAACAGCCTCTACGCTTCAGTGTGGTGGTGACGACCTTCAACCGTGAAGCGTTGTTGGAACGGTGCCTTGCTTCGTTGCTGGTTCAGGATTTTCCCCAGGATAACTACGAAATCATTGTTGTGGATGATGGTAGCAGGGATACGACGCCTGGCCTGTTGACGTCACTGGCCCGCGAGGGGCGGGTTCGCTATCTGCATCAAGAGAACTGCGGGTGGGCTGTGGCGCGCAACACCGGCGTGGCGCGTAGTCACGGCGAGATCGTCATCTTCACCGATGATGATTGCCGGATGCCGATCGACTGGCTCGCCAGGTACGACGCGATCTATCGCGCACATCCGATTTACGATGGGGTTGCCGGCGGCATTGCTCCCGAGGAGGGAGCCAATCTGGCGGGGAAAATCCGGCACCAGGTCCATTTGGAGATGTTCGACTTGATGAATGCGTCGCTGGGAATCACCCACGAACAGGCGGGTGAAGTCATATTCTGCTATGGAGCCAACCGGTCCTTCCGCAGGTCTGCACTCGAGGGAACCTACTTCGATGCCAACTTGCTCTATTTCGATGATTACGACATGAATCTGCAGCTGCGAGAGGAAGGCATCCGCATCTATTACGATCCGTCCATCAAGGTCTTTCACAACTATCTGTTATCTGCACGGGACCGCATTCTCGCCGATTACCGCTTTGGCCGGTCATCGGTCGTTTTCCATAAAAAACACCCGGACCGCAACTATTTGCGACCTGCGCGGGGGTCCATTGCCCGCCTGTGCAACGAATACCGGGACGAACCACTGGGGAGCCGAGTGTCGTACGTTGCCGTGCAAGCCGTGTGCCGGCTGGCACGCGAGTGGGGGCGACTGGAAGGCTCCTGGAAGCGCTTACGTGGCTGTGGCGATTCAAGTGACGGGTGACCGGCGCCGGGGCCAGCCAAATTCCGAAACGGAAGGGGTAGCAGTTTGCGCGTTCTTTTTATCCTGAAGCAAATAGACTATGAGCCGATCGGTTTGATGCACCTCTCCACGGCTCTGAAGTCGGCAGGCCACGAGGTCCGTGTCGCGGTGGTCTCTGCAGAAGATCCCGTGGCTGTGGCAAAAGCATGGCGCCCGGGCATTCTGGCCTACAGCGTCTGGACCGGTGGGCAACGTTACTACTACGACATCAATAACCTGATCAGGAAAGAAATCGGAGCCTTTTCGGTGTTTGGAGGTCCCCACGCGACCTTTTTCCCCGAAATGATCGCGGAACCCGGTGTGGATGCCGTCTGTGTCGGGGAAGGCGAAGAGGCGCTCGTCGACCTGGCGAATACCCTGGATAATGGTTCCTTCAATCCCGATCTGCCCAATTGGTGGTTCAACCTTGACGGCGAGATCGTTCGTAATCCGGTCCGTTCTTACGCTACCGATCTGGACGGACTCGGCTTGCCCGACCGCGCGATCATCTATGACAAAGATCAGGTGATTCGAAACAGCAAGATCAAACACTTTATCAGTGGGAGAGGCTGCCCATACGACTGCGCCTACTGCTACAATCATGCCCTGGCTGATATCTATCGCGGCAAGGGCAAGCGCGTGCGCCAGCGCAGCGTGGGGCATCTGCTCGACGAAGTCGAGGCGGTGAAGGACAATTACCCGCTCGAGCACGTCGTGTTTCTGGATGACACGTTCATCCTGTTCAAGGACTGGGTCGCTGAGTTCTCTGAGGAATACCCACGGCGCATTGGGTTGCCGTTTTTCTGCAATGTGCGCGCCAACCTGGTCGACGAACGCGTGGCTCGCCAACTTCGAGCAGCCGGTTGTGTGAGCGTGGGTATGGGCATCGAGACCGGCAATGATGAGTTGCGGGAACGTGTCCTGAACCGGAACATGACGCGAGAGATGATCGTCGGCGCGTGCCACACACTGCGTGATGCGGGCATCAACGTCCTGAGCACGAACATGGTCGGTCTGCCACACAGCTCGGTGGACAATGATTTCGAGACCATCGCGTTGAATGCCGCCTGTAAGGTGAGTTTCGCGAACGCGTTTATTTTTCAGCCGTATCCGCGCACGCAACTGGGGGAGCTCGTCCGCCGCGATGGGTTAATGGAAGGTTCGGTCGACGACATCTCTCTTTCCGCATGGGATACCACCGTGCTCAATTTCCCGCGCGAGCACAAACGGCAAATCGAGAATTTGCAGAAGTTGTTTGCGATTGCTGTCGAGTTCCCGTGGCTGGTACCGGTCGTCCGTCGCTTGATCAAGCTGCCGCGGAACCCGGGATTCTGGTTGGTGCACAAGCTATGGAAGGGATACACCATCAAGAACCGAATTCATCCTGTGCGTCTTTCGTTGCGCGAAATGATCGATGCCGTGCGGCGTTTCATGCGTCTGGACTGAGTGGCTGCCGGTGTGCTGCGGCACGACAGGTTGACTTGATGTCCCACCTGGTTTAACATACCGTACGATTGTTGCACGATTTGGTTTGAGACTATTTATCGAGGTGAATCGAAACGCGCGTTCTGTTCGTTATCCAACAGGTTGATTATGAGCCGCAAGGCTTGCTACACCTGTCCAGCGCATTGAAGCAGGCCGGACATGAAGTGGATTTGGTCATTGCACAATACCAAAACCCCGTCGATGTCGCGAAGATGTGGCAACCGGGCATCGTTGGTTTCAGTGTCATCACCGGTTCGCAGCATTATTATCTCGACCTCAACCGGCGTATTCGTGAAGTGACGCCTGCATTTTCGGTATTTGGAGGGCCGCACCCCACGTTCTTCCCGGAAATGATCGAAGAGGAAGGCGTGGATGGCATTTGCATCGGTGAAGGCGAGGAGGCAGTTGTCGATCTGGCGAACGCACTGTCCAACGGCAGGTTTAATCCGGACATCCCCAACTGGCATTTCAAGCTGGACGGGAAGATCGTGCGCAATCCCGTTCGTCCGGCGGTCAGAGATCTGGATATGCTGCCCTTGCCGGACCGCGACCTGGTCTATGAGCGGGATGTCATGTCTCGCAAGAACAAGATCAAGCATTTTCTCACCAGTCGTGGGTGTCCGTACAACTGCACGTATTGCTTCAACCATGCGCTCTTCGAGTTGTATGGCAGCAAGGCCAAACGGTTCCGCCAGCGTAGCGTGGACAACGTCATCGAAGAGATCAACGGGGTGCGGGCCCGATATCCGCTGGAATTCGTAGTTTTTGTCGATGATACATTTGTGGTTGTGCGCCACTGGTTGGAGGAATTCGCAGAGAAGTTCCCGCAGGAAGTCGGTTTGCCCTTCTTCTGCAACACGCGGGCCAATCTGGTCACACGCGAACAGGTCGAGTTGTTGAAAAGGGCCGGATGTTTTTCCGTGAGCATGGGACTCGAGGCGGGGAGCGACCGGGTACGCAATGAATTGCTCAATCGTGGCATGAGTCGCGAGGACATCCTGGGCGCTGCCCGGCTGTTTCATGAGGCAGGTCTGCATTTCACGACCACGAACATTATTGGGTTGCCGACGACAACCATCGAGGACGATTTCGAAACGCTTGATTTGAACATCGCATGCCGGCCCGACTATGCGCATGTGTTCATTTTCCAGCCCTACCCCCGAACCCAGCTCGGTGAGTTTGCGCACGACGCGGACTTGATGGTCGGTACGTTCGACGACATCGGCGAGTTGGCCTGGGATACGTCGGTCCTGAAATTTTCGCCGGAACACTTGCGTCAGCTTCAGAACTTGCAGCGTTTCTTTGCGTTGGTGGTGAATTGGCCACAATTGAAGCCACTCCTCGGGCGAGCTATCAACTGGCGTCCGAATGGGTTGTTCTGGCTCATTAACAAGCTCTGGAAAGGGTACGTGATTAAGAAACGGGTTCATCCGGTGCAGCTCTCGTTGCGCGAGTATATCGACGTCATCTGGCATTTCATGAATATCCGCTCCTAGGCAGATCTGTCGAGGCGCCGCGCTGAACGACAAAGAAAGTGGGAAAGGTGCATTTACTCTACATACTGAAAGAAGTCGATAACGAACCACATGGCATTCTGCTGACGTCCGCGTTGGTCAAGCAGCGGGGGAGCCACCGTGTGAGCCTGGTCGTCGCGACCCACGAGGACCCGCTCGCGGCCGCGCTACGCCTGCAGCCCGACGTCATCGGGTACACCGTGTATTCAGGGACGCATCACTACTACACCGACCTCAACCGGCGGATCAAGGCGCAACTGCCGGGCGTCTTGTCGATCTTCGGCGGGCCGCACCCGACATTCTTCCCGGAGATGATCCACGCGGAGGGTGTCGATGCGATCTGTCTGGGCGAAGGCGAGTATGCAGTGCTGGATCTGCTGAACGCGCTGCAAAACGGCAGCCCGATCGATACGATCCCGAACTGGTGGGTCAAGCGGGGTGACGAAGTCGTCCGCAATCCGTTGCGGCCTTTGCTGACGCCCGAGCAGCTGGACGCGTTGCCTTTTGCCGACCGCGCATTGCTCTATGCCGCCCATCCGCCCAGCAGGACGAACAAGATCCGCCCGTTCATCACCGGGCGGGGCTGTCCTTACGACTGCTCGTTCTGTTTCAACAAGGCGTATTCGGAATTGTACGGTGGTACGGGCCGGCGCACACGACGCCGGAGTGTCGATAATGTGATTCGCGAAATCAAAGAGGTCCGTGAAAACAATGATCTGGCATTTATCATCTTCATGGATGATACGTTCATCCTCAATCGCCAGTGGCTGACCGAGTTCGCCGCCCGTTACCGGTCGGAGATCGGATTGCCTTTCTGGTGCCAGGTGCGCGCCAATCTCGTCGAGGACGATCTGATTCGCATGTTCAAAGAAATGGGCTGTGTCAGCGTCAGTTTCGGGTTGGAAGCGGGTAACGACCGGATGCGTAATGTCATCTTGAATCGCAACATGACCCGCGAGCAGATCCTGAGAGCTTCGGAGATATTGCGCCAGTACGGCATCCGCTTCATGACCAACAACATGCTTGGATTGCCCAGTGGTTCCCTGGATACGGATTGGGAAACGCTCGAGCTGAACATTGCCTGCCGGCCCAGTTATGCGAACGTGTTCCTGTTTCAACCCTATCCGGGGACTGAACTGGCCGCATGGGCAGCCGCTCACGGTTGGATGGTTGGGTCGTTCGACGACCTTTCCGGTTCTGTCAGTGACGACACGATCATTCGCTTTGGCAGTGCATTTGAGAAACGACAGATCGAGAATTTGCAGAAGTTGTTTGCGCTGACGGTGGAAATCCCCGCTTTGGCCCCGTTGGTGCGGCAACTGATTAAGCTACCTAACAATCCCATCTTCTGGCTGGTTTACAAGCTCTGGAAGGGATACGCGATGAAGCGAAGGATGTTCCCATTCGCGCTGACGCCTGGAGAGTACGTGCAAGCAGCCTGGCAGTACATGCGCATTCGTTCCCAATGACTACCGTCTGAAGGCGTTCCAACGCACAGAGGAGGAGATGGTAACAGGAGGGACCTGAATGGCAAAGCTGAAGCATTGTGTGATCGTTATTGCGGTGTGTTGTAGCGTGTTCATGATGGCAGGAGGCGCTGTCGAAGGCAGAGCATCTAAGTTGCAGGTGACTGCAACAGGATGGGTCGGGCGGGTCGTGGCTGTGGTGCAGGACCTGTCACTGAGCGGCTCCGTTCTGCGTGTGTCTGTGGTCGGTCTGAAAGGCCTGCCGGTCAAGGTATCTACCGCGGATGGTAACTGGAGTGTGACCGGCTACTCGGGCAGCAAGCCTGAGTTTGGCGAATACATGGTCGAATTCGCCGCCCTTGCCAGAGGTGATTACCTGATTGAGCCTCAAGGCTTGGGAGTCTCGCTGGCGTTCTATTCCGACACCAAAAGCTACATCACCGTTGAATTCACGAAGAGCACTGCTGTGACTGCGACGACCATCCCTTCCGCCACGAGCGTTTGGCCCTCGCTCACACCCAGTCCGTCGCCCACGCTACAACCGACGCGCACAGCGACCCCGCTGCAAACTCCCGTTGTTCCGCTGGCGACTCCCACCTCAACCTGGACACCGCCTCTGAGACCTACGGCGACTCAAGTCCTGCAAACCCCAACCCCTACCGCTGTAGTGACCGGAGAATCCACGCAGGTCACTCGCGTGGTGTGGAGTGGTCGGGTGGCGTATACGACGGCGGGAAGCCCACAGAGCCCGTGCACGATTGTCGTGCGTGTGCCGGGGCAGGTCGGTTTGCCCGTGTTGTTGAAACTCGACGGCTTCCAGTCCGAGGCGGTGACGGGCACCAAACCTGAGTACGGCGGGTTTGCCTGTGAGTTCGGTGGGTTGGCACCCGGCGCCTATGAAGTCGAACCGCAAGGGATCAACAGCAGCGTGACGTTGACGCTCGAACAGGGTGAATTCGCACTGGTGGAGTTCACGCCACTGACTGTGGCGGGTGCGTGGCCCACTGGAGCGGTCACGCCCACTCTGCCGTTGATGTCGACAGGGGTTGTGGTTGTCTCGACGCCGGTTGTGCAACCTCCGACCCTGCCGCTGACCACGGTTGTTGGAACCCCGACGATCGTGGCGCAAGCCGGGGTAAGGCTGGTGCCTGCGGATCTGGTCACGCCATCTTTCAGAGTATTGCGCCCGTCGACCAAACCTGTGTGGATAGCGCAGGTAACCGAGCGTGTGCCCGGCGCGGAGAACGGCCCGGCCACACTGGTCGTGAAGGTTTTGGGCGCTCGCGATCTGCCCGTGTGGCTCAAAGCAGACGGTTGGCAAACGAGCGCGACAACCGGCACCAAACCGGAATACGGTGACTTTGCCTGTGAGTTCGGCGGCCTCCCCGCTGGAGAATACCAGATCGATCCGGATGGGCTGGGCCTGACGTACACCGTGAAAATCACCCCGAGTGAGTTCGTGGTCGTCGACTTCACATACACTGCGCAGGAATTCCAGTCGATTCCGGCCCTGGCGCTTCCGGGCGATACCCTGTTCAGCGGAGAGGAATCGTGGAGCGGTCGGGTCGTGAGTCGGACCGTCGAGATCGATACACCCGAAGAGTGGGGGAGTATCCTCATCGAGGTGCTCGGACTTTCCAGCCTGCCCGTGGAAGTACGCTCCGCGGATGGGTGGAGCGCCTTCAAGCTGACGGAGGCAAGGGATGGATACGCGGGGTTTGTGTCCGAGTTTGTCCGGCTTTCCCCCGGGGTCTACCAGGTAGTGCCGCAAGGGTTGGGGGCATGGATTGAGCTGAACGTCGATGCAGGCTCCCGAACGCGTCTCGAATTCGCG
This sequence comes from uncultured Anaerolineae bacterium, assembly GCA_964589015.1. Taxonomy (GTDB): domain Bacteria; phylum Chloroflexota; class Anaerolineae; order DAOTYC01; family DAOTYC01; genus CAZPTF01. The sequence goes on along the minus strand of CAZPTF010000004.1, from coordinate 3,428 downwards.
TCACAATAACTCCAACGGACTCCGAATCCTTAGAAAGCTCTAAGGTGTTTCTAATGTATGGTTAATGTTGCTCTGTTATAGTCTACACTGTCGCACGCTATGCCATCTCGTGCAATGGGAGAGCCGTGATAGATGATTGATGCCGAGAATATCAGCAAACGGTATGGGGATTTCGTGGCCCTGCAGGGGGTGAGTTTCCATGTCGGTAAGGGAGAGGTAGTCGGCTTCCTGGGACCGAACGGAGCGGGCAAGACGACGACGATGCGCATTCTGACGGGATTTATGCCGCCCACTTCCGGCACTGCGAAGATTGCCAGTCACGACGTGTTTTTCGATTCGTTGGAGGCGCGCCGCAACATTGGCTATCTGCCGGAGACCGTTCCGCTCTACACCGAAATGACCGTGCGTGGTTATCTCGATTACATGGCGAAACTGCGCGGCGTGAAGAAGCGAACCGCACCGGTGCGGTCTGCGCTGGAAGCGACACATCTCTCGGACCGTGCCGATACGGTGATTGGCAAGTTGTCGAAAGGTTACCGGCAGCGTGTCGGACTCGCGCAGGCGCTGGTCCACGATCCCGAGGTTCTCATCCTGGATGAGCCGACCATTGGCCTGGATCCGAAGCAGATCCTGGAGGTGAGGGAGCTAATCCGCGAGCTTGGGAAGGACCACACAGTCATTCTCAGCACGCACATTCTGCCGGAAGTCAGCCAGATTTGCAGCCGGGTCATCATCATCAACGAAGGACGGATCGTGGCCGAAGACACCCCTGAACACTTGAGTTTGCTCGTCGGCGGCGGAGAACGTCTGCATCTCGAAGTGGCGGTGCCATCCGCCGAGATTCCGGCGCTGTTGGTGCGGGTCCCCCATGTCTTGGGTGTGGAGCCGGGCCGGCGACGGGGAACGTACGAAGTGGAATGTGCGCCGGGGATGGATTGTCGTGTTGAGATTGCCCGCCAGGTCGTGTCTCACGACTGGGGACTTCTGGAAATGCGTCCCCTGAGCGCGAGTCTGGAGGAGATATTCCTCAAACTGACGACGGATTGAGCTAATACCCAGAGGTGTGGTTCGATATGCGCAATACATTCGCGATAGCAGGCCGAGAAATTCAGTTCTATTTTGTCTCTCCGATTGTCTATGTGGTCACTGCGGCGTTCCTGAGTGTCATGAGCATTTTCTTCGCGTGGTATATCTCGGATCCGCGGGGCATCGTCGCGACCATGCAATACCTGTTCGGTCCGATGAATACGTTATTCTTGTTCATGATTCCCATGTTCACGATGCGTTTGCTTGCCGAAGAGCAACGAAGCGGTACGATTGAACTGCTTCTGAGTTCTCCGGTACGTGACTGGGAGCTCGTGCTCGGCAAGTATCTGGGTGTCATCGTGCTGATCCTCGTCATCTTGGGGCTTACTCTGTATTATCCCTTCATCATGTCCCGATTCGGCAATCCGGATTTCGGACCGATAGTCTCCGGATATCTGGGTCTGTTTTTGTTGGCTGCGGCCATCGCCTCTCTGGGATTGCTCGCCTCTTCGGTGACTCAGAACCAGATCGTTGCGGTGGTACTGGGTCTGGGATTGGCGATCTTCTTCTGGATATCGGAAGCGATAGCTGATTTCGTAGGCATGCCTCTGGGCAGTGTCTTCTCCGCGGTCTCCCTGAGCCCATATCTCCCTGACTTCACCGTGGGAATCGTCGACACGCGCAACGTGATCTTCTACCTGACATTCGTCGCCGTGTCGCTTTTCCTGGCGGTTCGATCGGTGGAATCGCGGAGGTGGAGGTAGACAATGGGTCAGCTCAGAGTGACGCTCAAGAGATACAGCAGTTTGATCGCGTATGGCGGGCTGATCCTCCTGTCCGTGTCTCTGATGGCCTACATCGTCGCTCAGCGTGTCGAGATTTGGGCTCAGGTAGCGTTGGTCGTCGGAGCAGCCCTGCTCGTGTTATACCTCGTTGTCGAAGCCGGCCGGATTCACACTTCTCTCACAGGACGGACGGCCCGCTATGGGTCGAATGCGCTGCTCTTGAGCCTGGCTTTTGTTGGTATTATGGTGATGGTCAACGTGTTGAGCGCCAGATATTACGGACGCTGGGATGTGACCGCTTCCGGACAATACTCGATTTCCGAGCAGACGGTCAACATCCTGCAGGGCTTGCAGGAACCGGTCAGGGTGATCGGGTTCTTCTCCACGGCGAACCCTTATCAGTTCGAGGTACAGACGGAACTGGAAAATCTGCTGAAGTCCTACACGAAACATACGGACAAGCTCAGCTATGAGTTCGTGGATCCGGATCTGAAGCCGGGTTCGGCCCGACAGTATGAGGTCAGTAACTATGGCACAGTGGTTTTCGAGCGTGGCGACAAACGACAGCAAACAAATGCCTATGACGAGCAATCGTTGACGACGGCGTTGTTAAAGGCGTCACGTGACGAAACGAAGAGCGTGTATTTCCTGACCGGGCACAAAGAGCGCGCTCTCGAAGACGATGGGGAATGGGGTTATCAACAGCTCGCGCGTTACCTGGACAAGAACAATTACCGCGTAGCACCCATTAACCTGACGATTACGGACACGCTGCCTGCCGACATAGCTGTGCTCGTGCTGGCCTCTCCGCAAATGCCCCTGGCGGAACGGGAAATTGCGCTGATTGATAGTTATCTGAAAAACGGGGGAAAGGCCCTGGTCTTGACTGATCCCAGCGTGGAAAACCCCTTCGGAGAGCTACTGACACCCTGGGGCGTTGCGTTTCGGGATGACTTGGTGCTGGATCCGGCCAGTTCCTTCCCACAGGATCTGTCGGCGGTAGTTGCGATGAGCTACGGGTTTCCGGAGATCACCAAAGGCGTCGAGGGTTTGCTCACCTTCTTCCCGGGGGTCCGGTCACTGCAAACTCTACAGAATGTGACCGACACGGTGACGATATCACCTGTCGTCCAGTCCAGTGACGCGAGTTGGGGCGAAACCGGCTATCGTGACGAAGAGCTGTTCGGCCTCGACGCAACCGTGGATACGCCGGGGCCCCTTGCGCTTGCGATGGCAGTGAAAGCAAATGATAGCGATACGAGATTGGTCCTGTTTGGCAACGCCGAGTTTGTATCCAACAGTGCCCTGCTGAACGTTCAAGGAGCCGGTAACAGGGACCTGTTTGCTGGCGCGGTCAACTGGTTGGCGGAAGAGGATCAACTGGTTGCCATAAGTCCTAAGCCGGCAGAACAGAGGCTCTTGATGATCCCACCCGGCAGCGCGCGGTTAGTCATCTTCGCCAGTTTGATTCTGTTACCGCTGGTGGTGATCGTTGCCGGTGTGGCGATGTGGTGGCGGCGGCGCTGAGGCAACGTCGCCGTACTTCCCGCCTGTGACGCAATTCGTGCGCTATCGCCGACACACCCGAAAGCGAGGCTCGAGATACCGTGAGGTTCA
>CAZPTF010000003.1:39224-42553 GCA_964589015.1 uncultured Anaerolineae bacterium | reverse complement strand
GGAGGAGGAGTGAAGTAAAGCGTATGAAAGGTAGATTATTGGGACTGTCATGGATGTTTTGGGTGGCCGTGGCTGCCATCTTCGTAGTCGTACAACTCATCTTCTCGCATGAGTTAGTGACGGACTACATCCAGACAGTGGTCCAGTTTGCATGTGTGATGGCCATTGTCAGCCTCGGTCTTAACCTGATCTATGGTTTCACCGGTCAATTCTCGTTGGGGCAGTGGGGTTTCTACGCGATTGGCGCGTATGCTTCCGCAGAAATTACGTATACGTTCGCCAGTCGTTTTTCTATGCCTGTAGATCTGGGGTTCACGACGCTGGATCTGGGGCAAAATGCTGTTTTTCTGGTGTCCATCCTCGTCGGGGCCATACTGTCGGCAATTATCAGTTTCGTTTTCGGTTTGCCCGTACTGAAGATGGGTGGCGACTACTTCGGTATCGCCACGTTGGGGTTTACCATGGTCGTCAAGGTGTTGGCCGACAATTCGGACAAGCTGTTCTTCGCGGAAATGAAAGGGTCACGTGGCATGGTTGGGATCCCACCGTTGACGACCTGGCTGTGGGCGTTTGTTTTTCTGGTTCTGGCGCTTGTGGTCATGCGCAATGTGATCTATTCAACGGTCGGGCGCGCGATGGTTTCGGTGCGAGAAGATGAAATCGCGGCCAAAGCGATGGGTATCGATACGGTCCGCTACAAAACGCTGGCCTTCGTGATCGGCAGTTTTTATGCCGGATTGGCTGGCGGGCTCTATGCCCACCTGTATGCGTTTCTGCATCCCAGCACGTTTCATTTCGTAAAGTCCTTTGATATCTGGATTATCGTGGTGTTCGGCGGTGTAGGGAGTATCACGGGAACGGTTATCGCGACGTTTGGGTGGGCTGCACTCCTGGAGGGACTGCGTATCTTCTTGCCCTCGGGAACGGAGACCTGGCGGTTCGTCGTTTACCCTATCCTCTTGCTGTTAGTCATGTTACTTCGTCCACAGGGTTTGTTCGGAGGCATGGAGCTTGGCTTTTTGAAACCACCCAAGTGGCCAAGGAGGCAAAAAGATGTCCCTACTGAAAATTGAACACCTGTCCAAGTTCTTCGGTGGGCTGAAAGCCGTGTCGAACTTCGATCTGACTGTGGACGAGGGTTCGTTGGTCGGTTTGATCGGCCCTAACGGGGCCGGTAAGACAACCGTATTCAATATGATTACCGGAATCTATCCGATCAGCGACGGGACTATCGAATTCGATGGCGGCTCGATTGTAGGGTTGGAACCTTATCAGGTAACGCAACAGGGTATTGCCCGGACTTTCCAGAACATTCGGCTTTTTCCCACGCTGTCCGTTCTGGACAACGTGCGGATCGCCTACCATTCTCATGCCGGTTACGGTATGAAAGACGCGGTATTGCGCACCTCATCTTTTGAAACCAAAGAGCGCGAACTGACCGAAAAGGCACAGGATTTTCTGGCCGTGTTCAATCTGCAGGACCGCCAGGACGAACGGGCGAGCAGTCTGCCCTACGGTGAGCAACGCCGGCTGGAGATTGCCCGTGCGTTGGCCGCTGAGCCGAAGTTGCTGCTGTTGGATGAGCCTGCTGCGGGGATGAACCCCAACGAAGTCAAGAGCTTGATGGAGTTGATCCATTTCATTCGCGGCAGATTCGATCTGACGATCTTGCTCATCGAGCACCAAATGAGGGTGGTGATGGGCATCTGCGAGTGGATCACGGTGATGGACTTTGGCGAGGTTATTGCGCGGGGTACACCCAAAGAGATTCAGGGCAACCCCAAAGTGATCGAGGCATATCTCGGGCGCGGCGCTCTTGCAACCGGAAAAGGCTGAGAGCATCTCTGATTATCCTGGGTGAATGAAGCGGATGTAGCCTGTAGGATGGAATAGAGAGGGAACATGTTACTGGAAGTCAACAATCTGAACGTATATTACGGTGCCATCCATGCCCTCCAGGGAGTTTCATTTAACGTGGAGGAGGGTGAGATTGTCACGATCATCGGCGCAAATGGCGCGGGGAAAAGCACGACCTTGAACACCATCTGTGGGTTGCTTCGACCACGACAAGGGTCGGTCCAGTTCCGTGGCCAGGGGCTGACCGGAATGCCAGCCGATGGGATCGTGAAACTGGGAATATCACAGGTTCCCGAAGGACGTAAGATATTTGCGAACATGACGGTTCTCGAGAACCTCGAAATGGGCGCATTCTCGCGAACAGATAAAGCCGAAATTCAGACGTCGATGCAAGCGGTATTTAAGCGGTTTCCACGCTTGAAGGAACGGCTCGGCCAATTGGGCGGGACTCTCTCCGGTGGAGAACAGCAGATGCTGGCGATGGGACGGGGACTGATGTCGAACCCGGCGATGCTGCTGCTGGATGAGCCTTCCATGGGATTGGCGCCAATCCTGGTCGAGGAGATTTTCTCGATCATCGCGGAAATCAATGCGCAGGGAACCAGCATTCTGTTGGTTGAGCAGAACGCCAACATGGCACTGCAGATCGCAAACCGTGCTTACGTGCTGGAGACCGGGCGTGTGGTGCTCGAAGGGTCAGCCGGTGAGGTGCTGGCGAATCCCCAGGTCATCGAAGCTTACCTGGGCTAACCGCTCTGTCTTCGTGATGCGTTGCCTGCCAAAACTCGGGGGAAACCGCTGGGCAGAAATCGCCGCCTGAAGCTGAGAAGCCCAGTCGCGGAGTTAGCCGTCCGGTTCCTCAGCGTATGTTTCGGGTTCGGGCAGCGCATTTCGTTGGGGAGGGCAACAGTCATTTGAAAGCTGCGGATATCCTCAATGGCCGCTGCTGTTGACAGAAGCAGACTGTTTTGCTATACTGGCGTGCCGGTGTTCGGAGCACGGGAAGTGGCATTAGCGGTTTGGCAGTCTCTTACTGTCGAGTCCATCTTGTGTCCCGACCGGGAAAAGAGGCCCTTGTAAATCGAGCATTACAGGTGAAGTTGAGGCAAGTTGAAGTTGGTGTCGTATTGGTTTGAAGGGGGGTGTTGCCTATTGCAGCGTAACGTGTGCAGTCTGGCGAAAACTTCCTGTCTCGTATCCAAATCTACTTAACGCATGGAGGACGAAATGCACAAGAGTTATTGGCTTCTCAATCTGGTTCTGGTGCTTGCCATGGTTCTGCCACTGGCTTCCGTTGCAGGCGCAGCGCCTCTCTCTCAAGAAGGCGAGGAATACATCATTCAGCAGGGTGATACGTTGGCTGCTCTGGCCGAGACGTACCTGGGTAGTACCGACGCAGTTGTCGCCATCATTGCAGTGACTGCCGAGAAGGCAGCGACGGATGAATCCTTTGCGAAGATCAATGATCCGAA
>CAZPTF010000003.1:31441-39124 GCA_964589015.1 uncultured Anaerolineae bacterium | reverse complement strand
TTCGTGGCGTTGGCTGCCGGTGAGTTCGACATGGTTGCGTCCGGTGCGACGATCACTGCGGAGCGTGAGGAGATCGTGGACTTCTCTTACCCGTACCTGGTCTATGGCCAGATCCTCCTGCTGCCGACTGGCAGTGATATCAATGACGTGAAGGCGGCCGAGGGCCGGCCGGTTGGCGCGCAGTTGGGTACGACCAACGAGTTCACCGCGATCGACCTGTTTGGTGATGCCAACGTCAAGCGTTACGAAACCTTTGATATGGCAGTTATTGCGTTGCTGCAGGGCGATGTCGATGCGGTGGTGATCGACTTGCCTTCGGCGGTTGGCTTCATGGAACAGTATCCCGGTCAGCTCGCGGTTGGACCTGATCTGACCTCAGGTGAGGCGCTGGGAATGGCCTTCCCACCCGATTCCGAGTTGCTGCCGGCGATGAATGCTGCTCTGGTCCAGTACAAGGCAGATGGTACGTACGCCACGCTGTACAACAAGTACTTCGGTGAGGAAGCTGCTCCGGCCGAGGAAGAGACTGCTGAGAAAGCTGAGTAGGAGCAGGCGCGACCACTGCTGGGTCGTGATGTTCTCACTGACGGTGTATTGTCTGATCGCTAGTCGGTATAGGAGGGAAAGATGGATAAGAGGTTCTGGTTTGTGAGTATCGTCTTGGTCCTGGCAATGGTACTACCGACCGTCTCTATGGTTGGGGCTGCACCATCGAATCAGGGCCCGTCTGATGCTTCTATGCTGGTTGTCGGCACAACCGACAAGCTCAGCGTGTTCGATCCGGCGGACGTCTATGACTTCCATGCCTGGGAGATCTGGAACAACACTGGCGATGGGTTGCTCAACAACAAACCGGGAACGGCAGGGGAGGTTGTCCCTGGGTTGGCGGAGAAATACGAGGCCAGCGCTGACGGGATGGAATACACCTTCTACCTGCGCGAAGGCTTGAGTTTCCCGGATGGCACACCGTTCAATGCGGATGCGGTAAAGTGGAGCATCGACCGCGTGATCAGCATGAACGAGGAGCTCGGCGGTGAGGTGGCCTTCCTGGTGAGCGACTATGTCGACAAGGTCGAGGTCGTCGATAATTACACCGTCAAGATCTACCTGAAGACCCCTGTCGGGTTCTTCCCGCAGCTGGTTGCGTCCAACCCGTATAAGATCATCAGCCCGAATTCTTGGGACACTACCGCCTATGAGGCTGACAACACGGCCGGTGGCATTGGCCCCTATAAGATTACGAGCTGGAAGCGTGACGAAGAACTGGTCATGGAAGCGAACCCGGATTACTACGGTGACGCTCCGAAAACCCCGAAAGTCATCATCCGCTACTTCGCTGATTCGGCGACGATGCGTTTGGCTCTCGAAAACGGTGAAATCGACATCGCCTGGAAGAGCCTGGCGCCGGTCGATCTCAAGAGCATTGAGGGCGTGAAAGGCATCGTTGTCGAGAAACAGCCGGGCACCGAGATCCGCTACATCTGCTACAACTGCAAGACCGAGCCTTTCACCGACAAGAACGTGCGTACTGCGCTGGCGCTCATGCTCGACCGCGAAGAAATCGCCGATGTCGGGTTCCAGGGCATCAAGGTGCCGCTCTACAGCATGATCCCACCTGGCTTCCTTGGGCACAAGGAAACCTATGGCGATGCCGATGTGGACACCGCCAAGGCGATGCTGGCCGAGCTTGGGTACGATGAGAGCAATCCGCTGGCGATCGAGTTCTGGTACAGCCCGACGCACTACGGGGATACCGAAGCGGATGTGGCGGCATTGCTCAAGGATCAGTGGGAAGCCTCTGGCGTGGTGAAAGTCAAGTTGCAGAATGCCGAGTGGGCGACCTACAAGGAGTATCGCAACAAAGGGACATTGCCGATCTTCCTGTTGGGTTGGTACCCGGACTATCTCGATTCGGACAACTACACCTATCCGTTCGGGCATACCGGTGCGACCGATGGTTTGGGCGTCTTCTACAGCAACCCGGATATGGACAAGCTGCTCGAGGCTGCGCAGGTGGCGACCGATCCCGATGCGCGTGCCGATCTGTACGGGCAGATTCAGGACCTGTGGCCGACAGAGAACTCCACAACGCCATTTGCTCAGGGAGCGCTGTTTGTCGCTTATCGCGACAACGTGACGGGTATCGTGCTCGATCCGTTGTCACTGTTCCACTACTACCTGGTCAGCAAGACAGGTTGAAGTAAGCCGGATTCGTAACTGGACGACTTTTGTTGAGCGAGGGGCGGGTCAGCCCCTCGCTTGATTGAAAAACCGAGCCAGACAAATCGCTGCCCGATTTGCTGGCGTTATTGGAGTAAGAGCTAGATGTCATCGCTTCGGACCTATATCCTCGGCCGGCTGGTAATGACGATACCGATGATATGGGTATTGGTCACGGTTGTCTTTTTGATCTTGAGAGTCATGCCAGGGGATCCCTGCCTTGCCATCTTGCGCGAAGGTGCTTCACAGGAGCAGTTGGATAATTGCAGGCGTGGCCTGGGAATTGACAAACCCCTGGCAGTGCAGTATGTGGATTACCTGACGGGCCTGGTCCGAGGTGACCTGGGCACGTCGATGACCCGCCGGCGACCGGTCGCTGACGAGATCAAAGATCGCTTCCCGGCGACTCTGGAATTGGCCCTGGCGGCGATGTTGGTGACCGTAGTGGTAGGTGTTTCAACCGGTGCCTTCGCAGCCCAACATCGCAAAAGCCCGACGGACTATGTGCTACGCGTCTGGAGCATCGTGATCTATTCGATGCCCATTTTCTGGTTTGGACTTATCTTGCAGCTTATTGTTGGCCTGAAGCTGGGGCTGTTGCCGACCTATGGGCGGGTAGGGGTCCAACTGGCCCCGGCACAAATCACCGGATTCTACATTGTCGATAGCCTTCTGACTTTGAACTGGACAAGCCTGGGCAGCTCTCTGAAGCACTTGATTCTTCCGGCGCTGACTTTGGGGCTGGTTCTGTCCGGCATTTTCACGCGCCTCACCAGGGCAAATATGTTGGACGTCTTGAAGCAGGATTTCATCACGTCCGGACGCGCGCGAGGAGTCCCGGAAAGGAGTCTGGTGTACGGGCATGCGCTCAAGAATGCCTTCATCCCGATTCTGACCTTGATGGGATTGCAGTTTGCTATGCTGTTGGCCGGAGCTATTTTGACTGAAACGACCTTCTCCTGGCCTGGAATGGGCCGGTTGCTGGTCGAGCGGATTTACGATCGGGACTTTGCCACTGTCCAGGGCGTTGTGACCTTGTTCGCAGTGATGGTTGCTTTGGTGAGTCTGCTGGTGGATGTCGCTTACGCGTATATCGATCCGCGTATCCGGTATTAGAAACGACGCATCGAGACAAAACCCGTCTGGCGGGTGGACCCGGGCTGTGTCTGGATTGATTGCCAATCTGCCGACACGAGACTGGGGCTATGCGTGATTGAGACGGACATTCAGGTGGAATAGTGACTCTGCAAAATGCGACCGATGATATTAGTCTTCTCGGCCGGTTTCTGAGAGGCCGGAAGTGGTATGGCGCGGAATGGTACATAACTGTTGCTGGTGGGCTGATCCTCGTGGCCATATTGTCGATGACGTTTCTGACAATTCTGGCCCCTTCCGTTTTGCCATTTGATCCGACCGATAACCAGGTCGGTGCCCCGTTCACTGTGCCTGGTGCGGGTTTGCAGGTGGCGCTGGTCCTGACAGATTTCACTGGTGCCGTCAACATCCCCACGGGTTTAGCTGACCTTGAAAGGACACCTGGTGTGGTGCGCGGCAGCAATGGCAATGTCTATCTCTCGAACAACAATATCAAGCGGACTCGATTCAACGATCTCACGGAACTGCTCGCGGGACTACGGTCAGGAGAAATCGTGGTCGCTGTGGTGGATGCAGAGCAGGCCCAGACTATCCTGGCTGATTACGGGTCTGAATTCCGCCAGTTGGGGGAGCCTTTTGGGGATCGCTACTGGCTGGGCACGGATCAACGTGGCCGGGATATGTTGAGCCGAACCCTGGCTGGGGGCAAAACAGTGCTGCTGGTAGCTGTACTGGCTGCACTGATCTCCGGGATCAGTGGTATCGTGACGGGCCTGCTTTCCGGTTTCTGGGGAGGTGTGCTCGACCGCGTGCTCTCGTTGGTGATGGATAGCGTGTATTCCTTTCCTGGGCTGATCCTCGCTATCGCGTTGGCTGCGATGCTGGGCCCCGGCGAGATCAACATCGCCGTGGCGATTGCGGTGGTGTATATCCCAACGTATTTTCGCGTCGTGCGCGGGCAAGTGCTGTCGATCAAGGAGGAGGTCTACGTTGAAGCGGCACGCAGCCTGGGGGCCAGGCCGTGGTCGGTTCTGTTTCAATATGTCTTTCCGAACGTCGTCCCCTCACTTGTGGTGGTGTTTTCGCTGAACGTCGCGGATGCGATCTTGACAGAAGCGGGTTTGAGCTTCATTGGCCTGGGGTTGCAGGAAGTCCCCGATTGGGGATGGGACCTGAGCAACGGACAGAATTATGTAGCCGCAGGACAATGGTGGATGATTGCTTTCCCGGGTTTGATGATCACGCTGGTTACGCTGGGGTTTAGCTTGTTGGGCGAAGGATTGAGCGAGATATACAACCCGCGGCTGGTGGAGGGATAGCACCGTGGCTGAGCCAATCGTCAAGATCGAAAATCTGATCGTCGAGTACCCCTCACATTATGGGATGGTCCAGGCGGTGGATGTTCCGTGGTTGGAGATCCGCAAAGGTGAAGTGTTGGGGCTCGTCGGTGAATCCGGCTGTGGGAAGTCGACACTGGGTATGGCCCTGTTGCGAATGGTTCGCGACCCCGGGCATATCGCCAGTGGGCACATCTGGTTCGATGAACGGGACCTGGTGTCTCTAACCGAAAGGGAAATGCGTGACGTCCGCGGACGGCGGATTTCGATGATCTTCCAGGATCCGATGACCTCGTTGGATCCGCTCCAACGCATCGAGAACCATCTGATTGAGGCTATTCGTGTGCATGAGCCACAGACCACGCGGGCGGCAGCCTATGGACGAATCGTCGAACTGACTGACCGCCTGGGCATCCAGTCTCGCCGTCTACCCGACTACCCGCATCAATTCAGCGGTGGTATGAGACAGCGGATCATGATTGGCCTGGCTTTAGCGCTGAACGCGGAGTTGATCATTGCCGATGAACCAACCACCTCGCTGGACGTCGTTGTCGAGGCGCAGTTCCTCGATCTGCTCAAAGAACTCCAACGGTCACTGAAATTGACGATCCTGTTGATCACGCACAACATTGGCATTGTCTCCGAGCTATCGGACCGCGTGGCAGTGATGTATGCCGGTCGATTGGTGGAGCTGGCTGAGACCTTGCCCTTTTTCGAGGAACCATTGCATCCTTACACGCAGGACCTGCTGGCCTCCGTGCCCAACATTGAACTGGATGACGATCAGCTGCGGATCATGGATGGGGTACCGCCCAATTTGATCGATCCGCCGGCAGGCTGCCGTTTTCATCCACGTTGCCGGCATGCACAGAGCAGGTGCTCGCGGCAGAATCCGCCCCTGCAGGAAGTCGCGCCAGGGCACTGGGTTGCCTGCTGGCGCGATGAATAGCATGTGTGTTGAGAAAGTGATATGACGGATAATCTTGTAGAAGTAGAAGGTTTACGTGCCTGGTTCCCGTTGCAGACCGGATTTCTGCAAACCATTGCGACCAGGCAGAGAGATTACGTTCGTGCCGTCGATGGCATCGATTTCAACATTCGCCGCGGAGAAGTATTCGGCCTGGTCGGTGAAAGCGGGAGCGGCAAGACGACAACTGGGCGTTTGGTCTTGCGCTTGTTGGAACCTACAGGCGGGCGTGTCTCGTTCGATGGCATTGATCTGACGTCGCTGAACCGGCAGGAAATGCGCCGGATGCGCCGGCGCATGCAGATCATTTTTCAGGACCCCTATGCATCGCTGAACCCGAGAATGAAGGTCGGTTATAGTGTGGGACATGGGTTGCGTATCCACCATCTCGCTCACGGCAGAGAGCTGAATAACCGCGTTCTGGCTATGATGGAACATGTCGGACTGACTCCGCCCGATCTGTTCTTCAACAAGTATCCTCACCAGGTAAGTGGTGGGCAACGCCAGCGCATCGTGATCGCGCGGGCGTTGGTGACGCACCCCGAGCTCGTGGTCGCTGACGAGCCAATCGCGATGGCGGATGTCTCCGTGCGTGCGCTCTTGCTGGAATTGATGGTGCGCCTGAAAGAGGAGCTCAACCTGACTTACCTGTTCATAACGCACGATTTGGCGACGGCCAAGTACATCTGCAACCGGCTGGCGATTATGTATTTGGGGAAAATCGTCGAGATTGGGCGATTGGAGGATGTGTATCGGAGGGCGCAGCACCCGTACACGCAGGCATTGCTGGCCGCAGTCCCAGTGCCAGATCCACGCGCTCGCCGGCAACATCCCATCCCACAAGGCGAAATCCCAAATCCTGTCCACCCACCGTCCGGCTGCCGGTTTCATCCCAGATGTCCGTATGCACTGGACGTCTGCTCGAAATTGGAGCCCGCTTTGGTGGAAGGAGACTCGGGACATTCGGTGGCGTGTCACCTGGTCAATCGTCCGGTGGGGGGCTGATGCGTAGTAAACCGCACAGGTGCGCCATAATGCATGGTGGTGTGGCTTCACGCATTCAAGAAACGAAGAAATAGAGGGGAGGATAAATAAATACCTATGGTGGATAAACCAGGTTCCACGAAGGGTAAAGCAATTCCGATCAACTGGAACAAGATTCCCTGGTGGGCTGTCATTGTCGCTGCAATCTTCCTGTTCATCATCAATGCAGTTATCACAGATCCGAGCTACCTCGATACGCTGTCATTCCTTTCGGGGTACACGTTGTGGATTACGCGCGGGGCGGTGACCGGCGTCGTTCTGACGATTGTGATTACGATTGTCGCCTATGTGATCACTCTGGTGATCGGGTTGATTATGGGGTTGGCTCGCCTGAGCAAAAACCCGATTATCTACACCATCGCAACCCTGTACGTCGAGATTGCCCGTGGCGTTCCGATGCTGGTGCTGCTGCTCTATGTGAGCTTCGTCGGCATTCCGATGGTCATTAGTTGGACGAACTCGCTGGGTGCGGCGATGTTGACCTGGACCTGGCTTCCCGGTTTTCTCCACGGTTTTGCGCAAGCATTGGTCGACTACAATATCCGCAATGTCAGCGAAATCGTCCGCGGGGTGATTGGGCTGTCGATAGGTTACGGCGCTTATTCAGCCGAGGTATTCCGTGCGGGTATTCAGAGCATCGAAAAAGGACAGATGGAGGCGGCGCGTTCATTGGGGATGAGCTATTTCCAGGCGATGCGTTTCATCATCCTGCCGCAGGCTATCCGGCGAATTCTGCCACCGCTGGGCAACGACTTCATCGCGTTGTTGAAGGACTCATCGCTGGTCTCAGCGCTTTCCGTGCAGGAACTGACCATGCTGGGTCGTCAAAATGTGGCGAGAACTTTCAGAACGTTCGAAACCTGGAACATGGTAGCTCTGCTCTATTTAATCATGACGTTTGCGCTATCTTTTCTCGTCCGACAAATTGAGAGGAGAATGAGCATTGAACACAGGTAAGAACATCGACCTGAATGAAGATGCGATCATTCAGATCCGCAACGTATATAAGTCTTTCGGGAC
>CAZPTF010000003.1:3672-31341 GCA_964589015.1 uncultured Anaerolineae bacterium | reverse complement strand
ATCATGCTGTTCGATGAGCCGACCTCGGCGCTGGATCCAGAGATGATCAAGGAAGTCCTGGACGTGATGTTGGACCTGGCCAAGGAAGGTATGACGATGGCTGTCGTATCTCACGAGATGGGTTTTGTCCGTGCTGCAGCCGATCGTATCGTCTTCATGGATCACGGATGGGTGATCGAAGAGACGACACCCTACGACCTGTTCGAAAATCCAAAGGAGGAAAGGACTCGCCAGTTTCTGAGCAAGATCCTGCACTAAGCCTATGATTTCCCTGAAGGATATTCTGGTAGCTCGCCAGATCATCGTACCACACATCTACAGCACTCCGTTGCGCTACTCCTATGCGCTGAGCGAGAAGGTAGGCGCGGAGGTCTACTTGAAACCGGAGAACCTGCAACGTACCGGTTCGTTCAAGGTCCGCGGTGCCCTCAACAAGGTGTTTCATCTCTCTGCTGCAGAGAAGGCACAGGGGACGGTGGCTGCTTCTTCCGGCAACTTCGCCGTAGGCGCAGCGTATGCCACGCATGTGGCCGGCGATGTCCCGCTCTGCCTGTTCATGGCCGAGACCACCCCGCGCTCCAAGCTGGACAAACTGCGTTCGTACCAGGTGGAGATCGTGCTGACGGGTGAGGACTATGAAGACGCGCATGAAGCGTCCGTTGCCTACCAACAGGAACACAACAAGGTGTACCTGCACACTTACGACGACCCGTTGGTGATGGCCGGCCAGGGCACGATCGGCATCGAGATCATGGAGGACCTTCCCGATGCGGATGTGATCCTCATTCCCATAGGCGGTGGGGGGTTGATTTCCGGGATCGCGGTAGCGGCGAAGTCTATCAATCCGGATATTCACATCGTCGGTGCGCAAGTCTCAGCTTCGCCGTCAGCCCAGTTGTCACTGCAGCAGGGCCGGGCCATCGAGCACTACAAGTCGGCACCCACTATGGCCGAAGGGTTGGCGGGTGGATTTGGCCTGCTTCCGTTCCAGACGGCCGCACATTTGCTCGACGAGGTCGTGTTGCTTGACGAAGATGAATTAGCCGTGGGTATCTATACCATGCTGACCAGGGAGCAATTGGTGATCGAGGCATCCGGAATAGTGGGTGTCTCTGCGTTGCTTTCGGGTAAGGTGGATGTACAGGGTAAGAAAGTGGCAGTGGTCCTGTCCGGCGGGAACATCGACGCCGGATTGTTGACGCGGATCATGAACGAGATGCAGGGACACACCGCGTGACAGCGGGCTGGTTTCGGAGTATACACGACAATTTGTAGCACGAAATGGGTCGAAGGGCATCTCTTGGTCCATTTCTCTTCATTACAGAGATGGATTCCGATTTGCGGTGGGGTGGCGGCGCGCCGGTTGGTATTTCGCGCTTCGCTGGTTCCAACCTGTCGGAAGGAGGGGGAGATGGTCCGTCCCGAAAGTTCGGCCTCGGATGTCGTGGCAGAGTCTGTTGACCCTGCTCGGAAGGTTGGCGACGCGAAGCCGCGCAGGAAGTCCCAGTTCACCCGGACGAATGCGCTCATTATCTTCGCCTTCTTTTTCTCTGTGCTGGTCATTGTGTATGGGCTGTATTTCGTGATGGTGATCTGGATTCCTGCCTGGTTTCCGCCACCTGAGCAGTCTCCATACGAATTCCCGTATTTCACGTATGTCGATGAGGATGGGACTGTTGCTGGCGAACCAATCAATCTGATCATTCTGGCCGATGAAGGGCAGCAGATTGTCGCCGCGTTCGAGAAAGCGGGGCTGATCGAGCTGCATGCGGTGACCCAGGAATCCGTTGTGGAGGTGGTCGAGGGGGCGGTAGTGAAGAGAGTCACTCCGATAAGCACCCGGTATGTGCTGGGCCGGGCACAGGACTATGGGTTCCAATCTCCCTCGGATAGTCTGGCACACCGTCACCACCTGCGGGTCTGGCGCTACGACGAGCATACCTGGGATGGGAAGCCTATCTGGCTTGTCTCTGCCAGCTACGATCACGGGCTGGGGCTGGCATTCTCGGGTTTCGTTCCGGTGCCCACTCATATCGTCTCGCCAAACATCGATGATGAGCGAGATTTCATCGCAGACCTGCTTGGGAATCACAAGATCATCTCGCAGCGCGCTCATGCCCCGGGGGTCGGACCGTATCTACTGCGCTCAAACGGGGATTGGTCGTTCTATTTCACCGATGGAAACGTGGTGGTCGTGAAATTGGAGGAGCCGCCGGATGGCAAAGTCGAAGTCAAGCCATTGCATTGGTCTATGCTGGTCAGAAGTAATTTCTTCGATGTCCCAACGGTGATTCTGCAGTTTCTCGGCTTGGCTCATGCCTACGAGAGCCCCGCCGCCATTCTGACGGTTATCGAAGAGGGGTTATGAGCCACAACATTGTGGGGTATCCCTAATCCTGTCTTTGTCTGGGGGTGAGTTGTGAGACTTTTAGCTCGGCGTTCTCGAGAACCTGCATACAATAGTTACCGAGGAGCTGCCCACGCTCGAACAACTCCAGCGATTGATCCAGACTCATCTGTTCGTTCTCGAGTTGCGTGACGATCTGCTCCAATTCTTGCATGACTTCTTCGAATGACATCGTTTCTGGGCTGCGGGTTTCCGAAGGCTTATCTGTCATTTCCCCTCCTTGAATGCGCATATCCGGTTGTTTCAGTCTGCTGTGGCTCCGAATTTGCCATCACTGACTCGGATGTCGAGCGCCTGTCCTGAACTGACCTGCCCCGTGTTGTGGATGACGTGGCCAGTCTTCCGATCGAGCACGATTGCGTAACCGCGCTCCAGCGTTGCCTGTGGGTTCAGCGCCTCTAATCGGGCAGCCAGCCCGTGTAGCTGGCTTCTCCGGAGAGCGAGCTTCTGGGTGATTATCTGAATGGCCCGTTGAGTCAATACGTCCACGGTCTGCTTCTGTGTGTTGATTCGTGCCTGTGGCGAACGTAATCTCAGCATTTGCTGTTGGTGGCGGAGACGTTGCCCGAGGGCTTCCAGCCGCTGCTCTACCCATTGCACCAGATGCCACTGCCAGGCAGAGATCGTCTCCTCCAGATCTCGGAGGTCGGGAACAACGAGCTCGGCAGCGGCCGATGGCGTCGGGGCGCGGACATCAGCAACGAAATCGGCAATGGTATAGTCGGTTTCGTGCCCCACGCCGCTTACTACGGGTATCCGAGACTCGAAAATAGCCTGTGCGACGGCCTCGTCGTTGAATGCCCACAGCTCTTCCAGCGATCCGCCGCCGCGCGCCACAACGATCACGTCGATGTCGGGAAGCGCATTCAGCTCCTGAATCGCACGCACGATCTGAGGCGGAGCCTCCGCACCCTGCACCAGTGTCGCCGACAAGACGACTTCCGCGATTGGGTAACGTCTTCCCAACACGTTGAGGATATCTTGCAGTGCGGCTCCCGAGGCGGAAGTGACTATACCGATACGCTGTGGAAACGGCGGTAGGGAACGTTTTCGCGCCGCGTCGAACAGACCGCGCTCGCGAAGACGTTCTTTCAGGATTTCAAATTCCTGATAGAGTTGCCCCGTTCCAATACTCAACACATCGTCGACGTAGAGCTGGTACACCCCGCGCGGCTCGTAAACGGACAACCGTCCATGAACGACGACGGCGCTGCCGGTCTGCAGCAGGTGGCCGATGCGGTAAGCCGTGTTTTTCCACAGCACGCAGTTGAGGTTGGCCGTTTCATCCTTGAGCGTGAAATAGATATGGCCGCTTCCCGGACGTGAGACGGTGGATACTTCACCCAATACCCACGCATCCTGCAAAATCGGATCGAATTCAAAGACCTCTTTGATACGCGCAGTAAGTTGTCCGACGGTCAAATAGTAATCCATCAGACAACTTCTCAGACAGCCATTGTTTCGAGGGTCAAATTCTCACACTGAATTTGTTCGAGAACATCCAAGAGCGGTTCCAGATCGAGTTCCGCGCCGATATGTACATGCATGTCGACGGGGACCGGCAGCAGGTAAGCCCGCCAGAACAGCTCCTCTGCGCAAGAGAATACTGCAATACTGGTGGCCTTGCGATTCCCATTGGTGTTCAAATAGATTTGGATCAACTCCAGGTCCTCCTGCAGGAGTCCCTGCTCCTCACTGTCGATGCCTAGCTCTCGTAGCCGGGCTTGAAGCCTGTCTTTCAGAAGATATTCTGCAGTGGCCTTGAGATTATTGGACCTCAGATCGAGGTAAGCGGTGAGCGCCAGGCTGTTCTGGGTGCGATATTTTCTGAGCACTTCGAGTTCCGCAGCTGTCACTGTGGCTGTGTTTTTGTGATGTGCCATGATTGTGTTTCTTCTCCTGAGAATGGGCTGGTTGCTGAGAAACGCCCTGACCGTCTCTGCTTCCCACGGGCTTTTCTGCTCACAACCAACAAAAAAGGTCGACTCTCCCGACCGGCCTTAAGTTGCCGATCAGGTTGCCCACCTCTTTGGCTAACTGGCAAATGCGACTACGTGTACCGCTGCTGTGTGCGGATACATCTCACTGCCACCAACGGGATGGAACCGGTGGTAGTGTGTACGCTGCGATTTGCCGTTTTGACTTGAAATACGATCTATAAGCAAGATGAACAACGTTGTCCTCTTTGGCTGCCAGGTTGCAATAGCTGTTGCCGCGGTGGCGCAAGCCACCTATACCTGTATTATACCACAATCCCGCGCAATAGCAAGAACGGGATTATCTCCCCTTCCATCAATCGCGAATGAGCGTGCCAATCGGCCTCTCGGGATCGCACAAGGCCGCTTCCAATAACCCGGGGCGCACCCCGGAGATAACCTGAATCTGCAGGCCGGGATGTGCTTTGACCAGGCCGTGCATTTGGCGGATCTTCGAGAACATACCTCCGGTAACATCCACCCCGTACGAATCACCCAACACGTGCTCCAGTTCGGCGATATTGCCGGAAGTGATTTCGGGAATCAAACAAGCGTCGGGATAGATCAGCGGGTCTGCCGTGTACACACCATCGACGATGCCGACCAGCAGGATACGGGCCGGCGCAAGATGGCCGGCCAGGTAGCCAAAGATGGTCTCGGTGGAAATGATTGTGAACCCCAGCGTCTCGTCGAGGGCGACGTCACCGAAGACCAAAGGGACCATCCCTGCAGCCAGCAGTTCCTGCACGGGTCTGACCGCCAGGGAGACCAAAGTGCCGTTCCGGCACTGCGCCGATGCCGAAGGCTGCAACGATACGACCGGAACGCCGCTTTCCAGAAACCCGTCCGTCACGATGCGATTCAGGCGCAGTGCGGCCGCACCGGTTTGCGCGTAGCCCTCCCATCCTCCGCCGCCTGGGAGACCCAGGTGGGTGCTGTACCGCTTCCCGACGAAATGCCCAAAGGAACCGCTACCGTGACCGACAACCAACTGCAATTGCGGACGTGCGCTTCGTGAATGGGCGATCTCCTGCGCTAACCGGCAGATCACATCGCAATGGGCGGTTGCTTCACGGTTCTTGTCCGTGATCACCGATCCGCCGAGCTTAACAAACGTCAGTATCTTGTCGGTCACGTTCAACCGTCACCACCTCCCCATCGATAACGACCCAATCGCCGCTGCGGATATCCGAAATGTCGATCTGGTCGACCATCGGAATCTCGCTGATGATGGCTCCGACCGCGACGATCGGTTCACTCTCCACGTTGATGATCGCCGCCGGCGCCAGCCGGTTACGAGCCAGCCGGTACAACGTGTAAGAGCCGACGGTACTCCCCTTACCGGTCGGAAACACCAGTACACGCTTGCCGATGCACTGCCCCTCCAGCGGATGCCCGCGTTCCACGATCAAGCCGCTTTCAGGGTCAACTCCGCCCAAGAAACCGATCGGTGCAGGTGACACCAGCGCTTCACCGGCGGCCTTCCCTTCCTTGATGACGCGTCCCTTGAATGATATCTTTCTTGCCATCCATCCCCCTCACGCGCTGAGATCAGCGGACCTCCGCTGGGCCGCCGGGCCACCGTCCGGTGACTGCCGTTTCCAAGCATTGTGCCAGCGTACCGAACCGGACATCGACGCGAGAGTGTCCGGGTGCGTAGAAGGCTGCCTTGGCGGAGTTGGTCGCCAGACGCCGGATACCCAATGCCTCGATCGGGGCAACGACGAGACACGTGTCGGCGACTACCAGTCCACCAGCTTGCTCAATGATCTCGACAGCGTGCGGAACGGCTTCCTTCGTCGCACGCGCGGTAGTCACCCACAATCGGGTTGTCACACGTTTACCACGCAACCGGTCCGCAATTTCCAGGAGCTCATCACGGGAGGCATGTGGGCAGCCCACACTGACCAGATCGACCTGGGCCAGCGGGGTACTGTTGAGTGCAGCATAGCCAGCTTCCAGGCTGTCGATTCGGAGTGTGCGTGCGTCTTCACGCAGCATATTGTCCCTGCAGGACTCCGGCGTGACTCCCTCGATGTGATACAGTGCGACAGCACCGCTTGCAGCCATCGCTGCGCCCAATGCGCGCAGGTGGGTATCGGTATTGGCCGGGATGTGCTGCTCGAAGGGTGCGATACTGAGCCCGCGAAAATACGGGACAGCATTCCCGACCTGCTTGCCAATGAGATAGCCCAGGGCGCCAAAGTCTGCCTCCGACTCGACGGGGCAGTGCACTTCGAGCAGCGTGTCTGCGCGCCGGTTCTCCGGCAAGTGCAGACCGTAGCGTGCTGTCCGTCCGATGATGGCCGCGGCCAGGGCGCTGGGGCCACCCTCGCGATTGGTCCGGGCTCCCAGTACCGAGTTGGCATAACTCACCGCACTGGATTCGCTCCACGCGATGTGCTCGTCAAGCGCGGGCCGTACGCCGATGAAGTACGGCGTGCACGAACATGCCGGGACCGCGCCCATCCGGCTCAAGGCCTCGATCACGTCCAGTTGGCGGTGTGCGAAGTCCTCCGCGATGCCCAGTTTTCGCCAGTCGTGCAAATCCATCCCCGCCGGGTTAAGATATGCGGGCACACGTATGTGTCCGCCTTCCGCCGCCCACTCGTGCAGGAAAGCCAGGCCGGCATCGCCCAAATTTTTGTAGCTGACACCGGCGATCTGGACACTCTCAACCGGCACCGTGTCCTCTGCACCGTAGATCTTGCCCAACGCGACAACGATCTCTATTGCCTTGCGTAACCCCGGCCCCGCCTCTCCAGCGAGCCAGTGTTGTTCTTCGGGTGTCAGTCTCAATGTGCTGCTCCGTTTGTATTCGCTATCGGGATATCCCACTGATGATGTAACACTTATCTCCCCGTCACACGCTGCCACATGACCCGCAACGCAAATAATGGCAACACCATCATGCGGCGCCAGCGCCAGGGTTCGCAGTAGAGTCGGTGGAACCATTCCAGACCCACGCGCTGCAGCCAATTCGGCGCACGCTGCGAGACGCCACTGATAAAATCGAACGTGCCTCCCACGCCAATCGCCAGGGGTACATTCAACCTGGGTTGGTTGCGGTAGATCCACTTGTCCTGAGCGGGTGCACCGTAGGCCACCAACAGAATGTCCGGACGGGCTGCAAAAATCAAGTCGCCGGTGGCATGGTCCTCATCCCTGCTGGAAGAACCGGCGTGGGTTCCGGCAACGATCAACTTCGGGTAGGCGTCGCACACGATTTGCGCCGTACGCTCCGCTACCCCCGGCGCCGCACCCAGCAGGAACACCCGAAACCCTCGCTCGGCGGCCATCCCCAACAACCGCCAGGTGGTATCCACGCCGGTCACTCGTGCCTTGAAGGGATATCCGAGCAACCGTCCCGCCCACAGGATACCTATTCCGTCAGGCAGACAGAGATCGGTCTCGCTGAGAATCCGCCGAAATTCCGCATCCCTGTGCGCGCGCATGATAAATTCGGGGTTGACTGTAGCGACCTGATGGGGGCAACCGCTCTCGATGAACTGGACCATCAATTGGAGCGTGTCCGCATAGTCCACGTTATGGACACGAACACCCAAAATCTCGGCATATTCAGGGAGTTCGACCACCGCTCTACACCTCTGGCAAGGAGTCAAATTATCTCCATCCAATGTACCACAAATGCCGGCGACGGCAAAGCGCGACATCCGTACGGGTGCAGCCAGGAATTTTGCGACGATTGCAACGCCTTTGACACAACCAATGCGCGGAGAGCACGCTCACTGGAGCGGACCGGGCCAATTTCCGCACAGGTCATGCGGGTATCTGGTGTCCTGTTTCCGTGGGTCTCCGCGCAAACGGAACGCGTCCAAGATTGGCACAGTCTTGACCGACACGAAGATATTCGTGTGGACCTGGCAGATCACGCTGAAAACACGCCCTGCCCATTGCTCGCTGGCCCCAGAATTCCCGGATGCACCCCATCCGTACATTTGCGCTGCCGGAGTGTTCCACACAATCAGTCCTGATCGCCGCCCGCCCGTTGCAGGACCGCCATCGTTTCCAGGCCGCAGCGCGTCCAGGTGAAAGACGCGACACGTTCAAGCCCGCGTACAGTCAGGTTGGTACGCAGAGCGTCATCGGTCAGTACCTGGGTGATGGCGTGAGCCAGTGCGGACTCATCGTGCGGGTCCACGAGCAGTGCTGCGTCGCCTGCCACCTCCGGCAGAGAGGATACGTTCGAAGTGATGACCGGAACGCGACAGGCCATCGCTTCCAGGATGGGGAAACCAAACCCCTCGAAGAGAGATGGAAACACGAATAAGTCCGCCCCCGACAGCAGGGGAATCAAATCCTCCTGGGGTACGTAGCCCGTGAATGTCACCCTGCTCTCCAGGCCCAGAGAACGAATCTCAGCAAAGATCTCATCGTAAAGCCACCCCTTTTTACCTGCCAGGACCAGGCCCGGTGGATTGCCGAATGTGGGCAGCCATGCACTTAACATGTGTCCGTAGGCACGTACCAGCCGGACGAGATTCTTCCTGGGGTGGAGTGTGCCGATGTAGAGCAGGTAATGGCCGGGCAAGTCGTAGCGCGCCGCGACCTGCCGGATGCGTGCGGGATCTTCTTCTCGGCGTATCGTCTCATCGATACCGGGATAAACCACCGTGATTTTTTCCGGGTCCGTCCCGTAGTGCCCGATCAGATCGTTACGGGTGGCTGCGGAAATGGTGATGATAGCGTGCGCTTTGCGCGCATTCCAGCGGGTCGACCAATCCAAGTAGAGCCTATCACGCCAGGGGTGCGTTTCCGGATAGTAACGGTAGCCCAGATCCATCACGGTGACGACGCTGCGCCGTGGGTGGATGAGCGGCAGCACGTGAGCAGGAACGAATAACACGTCGGGTGCCCGGACGAGCATTTCAACGGAGAGCCGCAGGTGGGTCCACAGTCGTGGAAACGGGATGACGACCTGTTCGACCTGCGGCCCGGCAACGAAACAGCCCGCCGGCGGGTCGTCTCGTAGATACAGGATGAAACGATCTGCGCTCGACCGGCACAACAACTCGTTGATGATTCGCCACGCGTAGTGTTCTGTACCTGTCGGTTTGGCAACCGTAGCCCTGCTCGCATCGATTCCGATGTGCATGGTCTCGCTCCTACGGCTTGAGGCACGCTTCGAGTGCCTCAAGTGGGATGCCGCCGTGCCGCAGAACTTGCGGTGGTTCGAGCGTGAGGTCCAGCACGGTCGATGGAATACCTCCCGGGCACGGCCCGCCGTCCAAAATCAATCGAAGCCGCCCTCCCAGTTGCGCCAGCACTTCGTGCGCGGTCACCGGATTGGGCCCACCGCTCAGATTGGCGCTGGTCGTCGCCAACGGCACACCGAGCCTGCCGATGATCTCCGGGACGACGGGGTGCCTGGGCACACGCACTGCCACAGCGTGCCCCGCGCTCACGATCGGCAGGATGTGGGGTCCCTTCGGCACGACCAGGGTCAATGCGCCCGGCCAGAAATGCCGGGCCAGTTCCCATGCCAATGCCGGAACCGGGTCGCTCACCTGCGGCAGATCGCTGGCGTCGGACAGGAGCAGCGGGATCGATTTGTCTGGTGTGCGCTCCTTGATCCGGTACAACGCAGCAACAGCACGCTCGATGAATGCATGAGCGCCGACACCGTACACGGTATCGGTTGGGAAAGCTACCACCTGTCCATCCCGCAGCAATGAAACGGCTTCGGCGATGGCCTCGAGGTCGTCTGCGGGGAGGATGCGTGTTTCTGCCTCAACGACCATGTTGCCCATCATCCAGCACATACCGCTCGATGCCATACGCCGCGCCATCTTCAGAGATCGGTGGAAGCACACAATCCGCTACAGCCTGTACTTGAGGCGTAGCGTTGCCCATCGCCATGCCCAGGCCGGCCCAGGCGAGCATCTCCATGTCGTTCTCGTTGTCGCCGATAGCCGCTGTTTCCATCTGCCGGACACCCAGATACTTCGCCAAAACGGCCAGTGCACGACCTTTCGAGACCGTCGCCATGACGCCTTCGATCAGGAGCGGATGGGACCGTAACACGCTCAACCTGCCGGCGAAATGTGCTCGTACCAATGGCAGCGTAGCCTCGATGCCCTCCGGTGTCGTCGACACAATGATGAACTTTGTGGGCATGCGGGTGAGCACATCCATCAGATCCGGGACCGGCTGCTGCGGTTTCCTGGACAGAGCCGAGTAGAGCTCGAATTCCCTGCCGGTCTTTTCCATGAACGTTTCGTCGTCGATGTAGACGTTAAGATGGAGGTCCCGTTCGCGGCAGAAGTGGATCACTTCGCGCATGATCTCGGTTGGCAGCAGGTCCTCGTGCAGCACCTCTCCGGAGAGCGGGTGTTTCACGAGCGCTCCCTGGTGACTGATCAGTGGCAGATCGATTCCCAGCTCACGTGCGTACTTCGACGTATCGCCAAATGTGCGTCCTGAAGCCAGGGTAACCAGGACCCCTTGTTGTTGAGCACGACCGATCGCGGCCCTGACCCGGTCTGAAATGCCGCCCGCGTGGGGCAGCAACGTTTCGTCTACATCTGTAGCCAGTAGTCTGTATCTCATAACCTCACCGTAATAATGCGCTCGAGACCGGCGTAATCCCGCATCAGGGACACTGTGGCCTCGGGGAGAATTTCACTTGCGATTTGCAGTACCATTTCGCCCTGATGTGCGCCGATTTCCAGCAGAACAGCCTGTGGGCGTCTTGACTGCCGCATCACCTGTTGCAGCAACCGCCGGATCAGCTCCAGCCCGTCGTCTCCCCCGTCCAGAGCTCCCTGCGGCTCAAAGAGCCGGACCTCAGGCATCAAAGATGGTATTTCCGCTGGGCTGATGTAGGGCAGATTCGCGACGACGATGTCCACTGGCTCGGGGAGCGGTGCCAACAGGTCCCCGGACAAAAGACGGACTCGTGTTTCGACCCCGTGCCGCTGACAGTTGCGTGCTGCCACCACCAGGGCCGCCGTACTGCAGTCTACAGCATACACGACTGCTTCCGGTAGGGACAGAGCTAAACTGATCGCGATTGCACCACTACCCGTGCCAATATCGGCGATTCGCACATTCGCTGCCGAAGCGATTTCATGGGAAAGCCGTAAGGTTTGTTCGACAAGCAACTCGGTCTCGGGACGGGGGACCAGCACATGCGGAGTTGTCTCGAGTTCCAGACCAAAGAATTCCTTATGCCCCACGATGTATGCCAGAGGCTCCCGCTGCGTCCGGCGGTCGAGCAGAGCCTGGTACGTTCGCGCTTCGTCGGGAGAAAGGAGTCTCTCGGACCGGGCAAGAAGCTGGGCGCGATTGAGGCTCAGCA
Organism: uncultured Anaerolineae bacterium; assembly: GCA_964589015.1. GTDB lineage: Bacteria > Chloroflexota > Anaerolineae > DAOTYC01 > DAOTYC01 > CAZPTF01. The sequence goes on along the minus strand of CAZPTF010000003.1, from coordinate 19,637 downwards.
CGTGCCCGAGCAGCAGTTCGGCGTCCAGGCGAGGTGAATCGCAACCCGCGTCGGTCAGGCGTTTCGTTGCTTCGTGGATGTGCCGGCCGATCGTCATGTCAGTTCGCTGTGAGTGACCACACTCAACTCACCTCTGCAGCCTGCAACTTCTGTGTCTGCTCGGTTGTCGCCAGCTCATCGATAAACTCGTCGATATTGCCTTCGAGAATCCCTTCCAGGCGGTGGCTGGTCAACCCGATGCGATGGTCCGTAACCCGGTTCTGCGGGAAATTGTAGGTACGTACTTTCTCGCTACGTTCGCCTGTGCCTACCTGGGAGCGACGGCTCTCGGTGATCTCACTGCGCTGCCGTTCTTCCTCAATGGCGTATAACCGGGCACGGAGCACGGCCATCGCTCTCAAACGGTTCTGGAGCTGCGAGCGCTCGTCTTGGCAGGATACGACCAGCCCACTCGGCAAATGAGTGATCCGTACTGCGGAATCGGTCGTGTTCACGCTCTGCCCGCCATGCCCCGTTGCACGATAGACGTCGATGCGCAGATCTGATGGATCGATTTCGATCTCGATGTCGTCGATCTCCGGCAAGACTGCAACCGTGGCCGTCGAAGTGTGGATGCGCCCGCTCGACTCGGTGCTCGGCACCCGCTGTACGCGGTGGACACCGCTCTCGTATTTCAGCCGCGAGTAGGCACCGTGGCCTTTCACTTCGAAGATGATCTCTTTATATCCACCGATTCCGATCTCGTTTTGACTGATGATAGACGTTTTCCAGTTATGGTTTTCCGCATACCGCATGTACATCCGTGCCAGGTCAGCAGCGAACAGGGCGGCCTCATCCCCTCCGGTCCCCGCGCGGATTTCGACGATGACGTTTTTGTCATCTTTTGGATCCTTGGGGAGCAGCAAGACCTTGAGCTCCTCCAATAGGGCCTCGGAGCGCTCGCGCAACGCATCGATCTCACCGAGCACCATCGCTCTCATATCCTCATCCGGGTCATCATCGAGCATCAACCTGGTCTCTGCGAGAGATTGAGTCGTGGCTTGATACTGACGGTATTTCTGAACCAACGCTTCCAGGTCGGCTTGCTCCTGCGCATAAGCCCTGACCCTGTCATGATCGGTTACAATCTCAGGGGCTGCCATCAATTGATTCAATTCTTCGTAACGTGCCTCAATCCGGGCCAGTTTTTCTAACATAAAAGGTAAAATACTCCTGATTCGTTCTGTTTTTGAAACACACCCGCTAATTATATCACCAAGCGCGTTGTTTTTCAAGAAACCCGTGTTCACTCTCAGTAACATAATCATCTGATTTGAGCGGGAACAGCGCTGATTCTTTGACGTGGGTGGTGCGTGGTGTTATACTTGACCGTGTTTTAGCCACGGGACAAAAGTGGCTTTATCGCTGCCACGGAGAGACGCCATGTTGAAAACTCTGTCCAGGTGGGGAATTCCCGCCGTTCTATTCACGAGCGCATTCGCATGTTGTTTTTCGGGGAAGCCGCAGACTGGCGTATCGCTTCCCCCGACTGCGACCTTGCGCCCCACTTTCACACCTGTCTCACCGACGGCCACGCCGACGGATACACCGACGTTGCCACAGACTCCGACCCCAACCTTCACCGTGGTCCCGCCGACAGCCACACTGCCGCCAGTGCCGACTGGCACTCCAGTGCCGCCAACGAACACGGTGGTCCCGCCGACACCCACGCCGGTCGATACACCTACCCCGCTTCCGACCGATACGCCGGCGCCCACCCCCGATGCCACCGCTTCCCACATCAAATACGTGCTCGCAGGGGCGGAGCGCAAGTTGAATTGCTTCGAGGTGGCAGTCTATGGCACCGTGCTCGACGCCAATAACCGTGCCCTGCCTGGCGTCTCCATCGAGGCTGTGGGGATTCACGGCACGCAGGGACGGCACGTCGGCACGGTGGGCGAAGATGGCAGCTACGCGCTTCCCCTGGCGCGTTTCTCCGATTTACCACACAGTGAGTGGTATGTTGCCGTTGTCGAAAACGACGAAGAAGTATCGGAGCGATTCCATTGGACCGCCACAGCAGCCTGCCAGAGCTCTGATTCTGGGGACAGCCAGGTGCTGTGGGTACACTGGAAATTGATCGAGTAGGTCAGATTGGCGGACGGGCTTTATGTCTTTTTTCGGAACGTTGCACGACTCGACATCGCGCGAGGCGCACCAATCGCGTAATTTCTGGCGGATCACCTGGGTCACGTTGCTCGTGCTGTTTCTGCTCAACCTGGGCTTCACGGGGTTTCTCGCCGTTTCGCACGACAAAGTCTCCGACGATGCGCTGAGCTACTATGCGCTGGCCGTCAATCTCTACGAAGGCCAGGGGCTTTCGCGCGATTACAAAAGCGACCTGGGAATGAGTGAGACCTCCCCACCGTTCATGGTGCGTGGACGATTTCTCTACCCGTATCTGGTGTCCCTGGCCTTTCACGTCTTTGGCGTGTCTATTGCCACATCTAATCTCGTCGCTGCGTTCTTCAAGGCGCTTCTGGTCATTCCCATCGTGTTGATCGCCGGCAGAACGTTCCACGACGACACAACGGGACTGGTCGCTGGCCTCATCTATACCGTGAATCCGGCATACATCGGCCTGGGGACAATTACTATGGCGGAAACGACGGTAGCTGCCTTCTACTACATCTGTATTGCGCTGTTGCTGCGTTACTATCAAAGCGGACGCCGTTCCTGCCTCGTTTGGGCCGGCGTGTCGCTCTCGCTGGCCTATCTGACGCGCCCGGAAGGTCTGTTGCTTATTCTGCTCGGGCTGGTGACGATTGCGCTCGGCTCGCGGCGTTGGAGCGACGCTGTATATCTGCTCGTTGCCCCGCTGTTGACTTTCACGCTGCTCGGTTGGATCATTTACGGGCAGGTCGGGCTGTTGTCGCCCTACGCGACATCTCTGACGACACTGCCGGACTGGGCCGATTTTTACGTGATGAGTGGGTTCACCTGGGTGGATTATCTGGATCGGGTGGGTGGTCTGGGGGGTGCAGGGGCGGTGCGCGTGTATAACGCATTGCTGTTTCTGAAAAACACCTTCGCTGATGGGCTGTGGCTCATGCAGCGCGTCGGTCTTCTGCCGTTCACCTTTATTCCCGCGATCGTTGTCGCCTTGTTCAGGCCCCTGGAGCGCCGCGATAAGCGTTATTTGCTTGTCCTGACGGCTTTCATCGCGGCCCAGTTCGTGCTGACCATCGGCTATCCGGGTTATCCCAGGATGAGTGCAGACTTCCGTCACGGGCAGATCATCGGGCCTTTTCTGATTGTGTTGGCTGCTGCCGGGTTAGTTCAGCTGTGTCGCGGATGCTGGTTGGTACGCGAGCGGCGCGTGGCGCGACTGGCGAGCAAGACGGTAGGTGGCCTGCTGATCTTCAACTATGCCCTGTTTTGTGTCATTGTGCTGTCCATTGGCATCAATGATATCCTGTGGGTTCCGGATGTCCGCGGCCCGTTGGTTGAAGCTTCCGCATGGAGCCGGGAGAATTTGCCAGCCGATGCTGTCATCATGTCACGTAAGCCGGCGGTGGTCAACCACTATGCCGGGCGGACAACGGTCATCATCCCCACTGCCCCCTATGCGGACATCATGGCCTACGTGCAGCAGCACGGTGGCACACACCTGCTGATGACCGAGCAAGAACGATCCGGTCTCCCGAACCTCGTGCAGGGAATGGAGTTATACGCCAATCATTTCCGCAATGTATACACCACCGATACGTTTGCGATTACGGCGATCGCGAGCACGGCGTATCCCGAACGCCCGGTCGTGGAAGATGATTGGTACGTCGGTCCCGAGAACGTACGGGGACGTCTGTATGAGTGGAGTGACCTGTGGGACTTCGCGGGCAGCAGCGCGTTCCGTGATGCCTGGGACATCTGGTCTCAATGGCTCATTCGCTTCCGGAAGAATGCCTGGAGTCTGGCTAAGGATCGGGAAGTCCCGACACCGCTCGAGTATCCCGTCGTTGCACAGTTCGGTGACGAATTCCTGCTGTGTGGATACGATCTCAACACGACGCAAGTGCGCGCAGGAGGGACTCTCGAGCTGACGCTGTATTGGCGTAGCCTGGAGCCTTCGGAAACCGATTTCACCATCTTCACCCACATGCTGGATGAGGGCGGCATCGTGCGTGCGCAAAAGGACAATCCTCCCATCGCCGGCACCCATCCGACATCGTCGTGGTCTCAGGGCGAGTTCGTCCGTGATCGTTACGACCTCCAGGTGGCACCGGATGCTCCGCCCGGGCGTTACACGATCGCAGCCGGGATGTACGATCCGCGGACGGTTGAACGGCTGCCCGTACGCGATGAAACGGGACAGGAGCTGCCAGAGCGTCGTATCCTGCTCGGGCCGGTCGAGGTGAAATAGGACATGACGAAGCAGACAGACGGACACGCACCATCTCTTTCTCAGCCCAACCGCTTCGATATGCTGAACCCCGCTGCCAGAGACCAGGCTATCGCGGTCTGCCTGATGGTTGTGTTGTTTGCGGTCTATTTGTTCACCTACCGGGGCGGTTTTCACAGCATCGACGAAGTCTCGATGTTCTCGGTCACCGAAAGCATCGCCAAACGCGGTGAGCTCGATACGAACCAGATCGCCTGGTCGCAGTGGACGACCTCCCAGCGTGAGGCGCAGGGTTTCTTCGGGCGGGATGGCAACGTCTATTCCAAGAAGGGCCTTGCCATGTCCCTGTTCGCTGCGCCGCTCTACTGGCTGGCTCTCAAGTTTCCGGGGCTGGGCATGCTCCAGGTGACGTCTCTGCTCAATGCGTTCGTCACCGCTGCGACAGGCGGTATACTCTATCTGTACGCCAGACGGCTGCGATATTCCGTTACCGCGAGCGCGTTGCTGGGTCTCACGTTCGGGCTGGCGACGAGCAGTTGGGTCTACGCACGGTATCTGTTCAGCGAGCCGGTTGCCGGATGGTTGCTCGTGATGACGGGCCTGTTCCTGCTGGAGTTCAAGCAGAGTATGCAGTCGGTCTTGCTGGTTGGCGCCGGTCTGGCCGTCGGACTGGCGGTGGTCGCCCGCGCGAACAATGTGCTGTGCGTGCCGCTGTTCGGACTCTATCTGCTGGCCACACTGATCCGGAGAGACGAAAAAGGTTGCTGGCGGCCGGCGCGGCGCTGGCTGCTGCATCTTTTGATCTTCGGAGCGTCGCTTGCTGTGGCTGGAAGTGTGCTGGCGCTCTACAACTGGGTACGTTCCGGAAATGCGTTCCAGACCGGCTACGACCTGACCATCTTTTCGCCGGTCTTGTGGATGGGTCTTTACAAACTACTGTTCAGCCCGCTGCGTGGGCTGTTGGTATTCTCACCCATCCTGCTGTTGACCCCCTTTGCTCTGGTCGGGTTCCAACGCCGCCATCGGGCGGAAGCGGTATTGACGACGGCTATCCTGCTGGTCAACATCCTGCTCTTTTCTGCGTGGACGTCGGGTGAAGGGCTATCCTGGGGGAGCCGTTTCCTGGTTCCGGTGCTGGCCTTCGCCGTTCTGCCATTGGTCGATCCATTGCAGCGGCTCACAGAGGACCGTTGGAGTCTCTGGTTGCCGGCGTTCATCGTCCTTGGGTGTCTCTCGATTGGCATCCAGATTCTGGGCGTGCTGGTCAATCCGTGGCTGCATTTTGCGCGCCTGCATGAGTTCTTTGGCGCGGAGTTCCTGGAAGAAACCCCCGCTCTCTATGCCCCGCAGTTTTCGCCCATTTGGGGCCAGGTGCAACAACTCATCACCTGGACACCGGCCAAGTCCGATATCGCCTGGCTGCAACCGTGGGGGATTGAGACAGGCATCGCCCTGGTGCTGTTCCTGCTGGTCATCGCGTCCGCGGCAGCCCTGGTTCGCCTCGCGAGTGTGCACCGGTTCGGCGCAGTGCGGCTGGCTCTGGTTTCGCTGCTGCTCGTCGTGCTCGCCGGAGGGATATCGGTATTCGCGCTGGAGCGTTACTTCGCGCAGGACCGCCAATTCGGCACACCTGACGATGCGTTGCATCACATCGTGGCTGATCTGACGCAGAAAGGCCGGGCCGGCGATGGGGTCGTGACGCTCTTACCTTACCATTATCACGTCCCGATGAACATCTACAAACCGGGGCTACCCATCTATGGTTTTTCCCAGATGTTGCCACCTTTGCCCGCCGCAGGTGAGAGACTGTTGCAGAACGTTGTCCAGGAACACGACCGGATCTGGCTCGTGACGCACGGTGTGAGGCCGGGCGAAGCGCCCAACGAAGTGGAAAGATGGCTTGCCGGACACGCCTTCAAGGCAACTGACGACTGGTATGATGACTTCCGGTTGTGTCTGTATGCCTCACCGCCAGGCGCCGGGTTCGCGGAGACTTCGGAAAAACCGGCTGCGATCTGGAGGGACCGCATCCGCTTGCGGGATTACGCTGTGAACTCCGCTGCATACAAGCCGGGTGAGCTGGTCTCGTTGTCATTCGCCTGGGAGGCGCTGCAGGGGAATCTCCCCGAATACAAGGTGTTCATTCACCTGATCGCGCCGGATGGCACGCTGGTAGCACAACGCGACACCAGCCCGGTAGATGGGTACAGACCCACTTCGGCGTGGGACGTTGGCGAGGTGATTCGTGACCGGCATGCCCTGCTGCTGTCCTCCGAGCTCCAGCCGGGGCGGTACGTGCTGTGGGTGGGGTGGTACGATCCGGTGACCGGTGAGCGCTTGCCTGTAAGACTGCCCGATGGCAGTGAGGAGGACCACCTGGTGTTGGGCGGAATCGAGGTTGAATAACGGCATGCCTGGCAATAATAACACGCGGATTGCCCTCGGGATCTTGGCGGCGCTGCTATCCAATTTCCTGATTCTCGGGACAACGGACCCGACGCTGCGCTTGGCGGGTGGGCTGTTCGTGTTCTGTGTGATCCCCGGGTGTCTGTGGCTCGCTGCACTGTTTCCCGCAGACTCATGGCGCGATGGCCTGGAGCGTCTGCCGCTGGGTGTGGGTCTCAGCATGGCATTGTCGATCTTGATGCTGCTGAGTCTGCAGTGGCTGCCCGGCGAACTGACCGTAGGGCGCGTATTGCTGGGCAATGACCTGCTGATCGCGTCTGGCGCGATTCTGGCGGTGGTCCGGGCGGCCCGCGCACGGCCTACCAAATCCCAACCCGGCGAATCCCTGTCCCGCTGGGCCATCCTTCTTCTGCTGCTCATTGTGCTGTTGGGTGGCGCGCTGCGCGTGGTCAATCTCGGCTATTCCGAGTTTCAGGACGACGAAGTGGACATCGTCCAGGTATCCATGCAGGCGATTCAGGGCGAGAGACAGGCGGTGTTGAACGACACCCGTGGTCCCGCGCGCACGATGATGGCTGCCGCCTTCTTCCTCTACACGAATCGAGTGGGTGAGGTCGATGTCCGGTGGCCGGCCGCTTTGGCCAGCATTGCGGCAATCCTGGCGATATTCTGCCTGGGGCGTCGTCTGTTCAATCCTGCGGTGGGGCTGCTGGCGGCGGCTATCGTGGCGGTGGAGGGCATCGTCCTGGGGTATGGGCGTATCGTTCAACAAGAGAGCCTGGTTAACCTGTGGGCCGTGCTGGCTATACTGTGCTTCGTCGTTGCGGCAAACAGCCGGAGAGAACGGACCGAGACAGCCACGTACCGGGTTCTGGGCATCCTGCTCTTCACCGTAGGGTTGCTTGCCCATTACGAAATTGCGTTGATCCTTCCCTTGCTGGTGTGGCTGTGGGTGGCCGGGGAGAGAGCACGACCTTCGCGTCGATTCTGGTCCACTGTCGTCATCAGCACGCTCGTCGTCATCTGGGTGCTCGGCACGTTCTACATCCCGTTTTTTCTGAGCCCTGGCTTCAGCGCGACCTACCAGCACTACAGCAACGACATCCTGGGGCGTGGCTTGGCCGACAACCTGGCGCAATTCACGTCGGTAATCTGCTTCTACAACTCAGTCTATCTCATCGTGCCGATGGCCCTGTTACTCGTCTTTGCCTTCAGCAGCATGCTGGCCTGCCGGCGCGCCTGGCTGGGATGGTTTTACGGCATCGGCAGTCTGGCCCTGTGGGGCATGAGTCTGATCTTGCCGGGCCAACTGGCGCTCGCCGGTCTGCTGTGGTTCGGATCGCTGGTTGCAGCCGTATTCCTCATCCCGCCGAGAGAAACCCGTGCAGGTTCCGGTGAGCGAGACGCAGAGGCTTCAACCTTTCCCGCAAGCGCGGACCAGGCGTTCCGGATCGTACTGGGGTGGCTGATGCTGTATTTCATCCCGTATCTGTACGTCGTGGGTCTTCCCCGCATGCATTACTACACGTTCACATTGCCCTGGGCACTGGCTGTTGGTTATGGACTTCACAGGTTGTGGGGCGAGATCCGGCTCAAACCGGTCCGTATCGGACTGGCCTGTGGGTTGGTTCTCTGCTACCTGCTGGCGGTCTACCACGATGTGGTTTTGTTCGTGAGCCATACACCGGAGTGGGCGATGGTCCAGCCTGAGGAACCTCTGCCATTGCATCCCAGGTTGCACGATGGACGTCCAGGCGAGGCTTTCGGGTTTCCGCAGAAATCGGGCTGGCGTGCGCTCGAGAACCTTTACCGGACGGGCGAATTGCGCGGGCCCTATGAAACCAACGAGCTGCGCCAGAAGGTCGATTGGTATCTGCGCCGCTTGTTGCGCGAACCGGGCGAAAATCGGTATTATTTCATTGCCGAGAGCCCCCATCGTCTCCAGGCCGGCCCACCGCCGGAACCGTTCGTGCCCGAGGATTACCGCGAGATTGGGACGGTCACCGTTGCGGGCGAGCCAAAGCTACACATCTTCGAACGAGAGCACCTTGCTCTCGTTCGTCCGAACCCCACAGTCTGCGCCAACGAGATGTTCGAGTCGATGCCCGGCGGGGTGCGCTCGTTGGACACGTACCGTTTGTGGTGGCAATATCAGGCAGACGATCAGTTCTACAGAGATATTGCCGGGTTCCTGGAAACCGGCAGCCAGGCGGAAGGGAGCATCGTGCTCGACCATCCCGCCCAGGTGGAGCTGCTGAGTGCGTATTATCAGGGGGATGCGCCCTACTACCCTTTGCCACGATGGGCGGGAGAACCGGCGCAGTCCGTGAACGAGGCGCTGGAAGCGGCAATCGCCATTCACCCAAAGCTGTCGGCGCTGTTGTGGGCTGTCGATGTGGCTGACCCCGATCGCCATGTCGAGCGCTGGCTGGACGAGAACCTGTTCAAGGCTGGCGAGCAGTGGTTCGGGAACGTGCGGCTGGCTACCTATGCCGCCCCCGGCAGACCGGTAGGTGAGATGGAACATGATGTCGATGTGCGGCTCGGTGATGGGATTGTGTTGCGCGGATATAGCGTTTACGGCGGATCGTTCCACGGTGGGGAAATCTTGCCGCTGCGGTTGTTCTGGGAACTGCTCAGTACATCGGATCCCGTACGGGGACGCTACAAGGTATTCGTGCACGTCATCGATGCGGACGGATTGACCGTCGCACAGCGTGACTCCGAACCTGCAGGCGGCACCCGTTCCACCGATACCTGGCTGCCGGGTGAGCGCGTCGGTGATAACCAGGGCGTTTTGCTGCCTTCTGATTTACCCGCTGGGAGCTATCGAATTGCGGTGGGGATGTACGATCCGGACACGGGTGTGCGGTTACCAGCGGTCGATGCGCGGGGCGAACGCTTGCTTGATGACCGCATTCTGCTGGACAGTGTGGAGATCGAAGCACCATGAGTGGATTCCGACAGATGCCCGGACGACAAACGGATTCCCGCTGGTCTGGTGGAAGCGTGTGGCTCACTTGCCTCGGCGTCACTCTGTTCTTCTTGGGCGTGTACCTGCTGCTCAGTGGAGACGGGTTCTACTCGACTGATGGCGAGACGATGCTGCGCACCACTTGGGCTATCGTTGACCGGGGCAGACTGTCCGTCCCGTGCGACCCGGGTCAGCCGTCCGCCATTGAGGGACGCGCTGGACAGTGTTACAGCCGCTATGGCTTGGGCCAGCCGCTGGCTGCCGTACCTCTCTACCTGCTAGGTAAGGGGGTATGGACGGCGTTCCCTGCTCTCGACTATGGAGAGGTCTTGCGCTTCACAATGGCGCGCTTCAACCAGTTCGTCATGGCACTGGTCTGTGGGATGATCTGCGCCGTGGGCATGCTCCTGTATCGTTCTCGCGGGCTGGCTGTCGGTCTCGCCTTGTTGTTCGGGTTGGGAACGTTCGCGTTGCCGTATTCACGCTTCTATTTCAGTGAGCCACTGGCGACACTGGGTTTTCTGGTCGCCGTGTACGGTGTCTTCAGGTATCGGTTCGATCCGGGCGCATCCTGGGGGACTCTCGCCCTGGGTGGGGCGGGTCTCGGGCTGGCGGTGCTGACGCGCACGGCCAGTGCGTTGCTGCTTCCGCTGTTCATTGCGTACGTGTGGTGGATCGCTACACCCGCTGCGCGTCTTGAGAAGGCTGGTCCGTCGATCCGCATACGCGTGATGCGGGTGTTGTGTTTCCTGGGGCCTGTCATCGCATTGAGCGCGGTCCAGGCCGGTTACCAGTATTGGGCATTCGGGGATGTCCTCACCGGGGGATATCAGGGGGAGGGTTGGCAGACGCCGCTTCTGCTTGGGCTGTACGGGCTGTTGTTCAGCCCGGGTAAGAGCCTGTTGCTCTTCGTGCCGGTAGCACTGCTGGCACCGTGGGGCTGGGCACGTTGGCTCATCGCGGGGCGGCGGAAGGAGGCGTTGCTGTTCATCGCTTCCTTCGTGTGCTGGCTGTTGTTCCACGCCGGGTGGTGGACGTGGCATGGCGGGTGGTCTTTCGGACCGCGCTTCATGATTCCCATGCTTCCCTTCCTGATCTTACCGCTTGGGTCAGTCTGGCAGCAGGGAAAAAGAGCACGGTTGGCGCTCCTGGTGTTGGCGTTGCTGGGTTTTTGGGTTCAGGTCGCAGGGGTGCTGGTGGATTTCAACGATTACATGTTGTGGGTCAACGATGAAGACAAGATATTGTTCGATTTGGCCTACCTGCCGATCCTGGGCCATTGGCGCATGTTGATGAACGGCGCGCCGCCGGACCTGGCAGTGTGGTCCATGCCCCGCTGGGGCAGGGCCGCCTGGTTGGCACTGTGTGGCGTGTTGATCGTTGCCGGGGGATATTTGTTACGAACCCGCTGGCGAGTGGAGCATTTGTCATGAAAGAACAACGAAACATTCCGTTCGACTGGGGCTGGATAGCGGTCCTGGCGAGTTTGGCCTTTGCGGCATATCCATTGCTGCAACCCGGGCTCCCCAGCGTGGCGGACGCGACGATCCACTTGTTCAGGACGGCCGAGTGGGTGCGTATCTGGCAGGACGGAGTGCTGTACCCACGGTGGTCTCCCAACCTGGCGTTTGGGCATGGCTTTCCCCTGTTCATTTTTGCGCCACCACTGCCCTATATCATCGCCGGCGCGCTCCATCTGCTGGGCCTCTCTCTGGAAGTCTCGCTCAAGGCTCTACCTCTGTTGGGTTTCGTCCTGATGGGTGTGGGTATGTATCTGCTGGTGCGTGATGTGCTGGACGACTGGCGAGCCGGTGTTGTTTCCGCTGCTGCGTTCGTCTACGCGCCCCTGCAGTTGCGCGAAGCCTACCTGTATGGTGGGAACTATCCGCAATTTCTGGCGATTGCGATGTTCCCCTGGGTACTGTGGACCTTCCGGCGCACAGTGCTGTATAACCGGCTGGGTGATCTGCTGGTTGCGGCGATGGCGTATGCAGCGCTCACGCTGAGCCACAATTTCCACGCGTTTATCTTCACACCGGTTGTTGCCGTCTACCTCATCGGGTTGGTGGCGATTGAGCGCCGCTGGCGCAATATCTGGCGAGCCGTCGCTGCCGGTGTACTGGGTTTGGCTCTGAGCGCTGCCTTCTGGCTGCCTGCATTGCACGAGCGACAATGGACGTTGGCCCACGAGGGTTTCTACGTCGTGCGGAGCAATTTCCAGCTCCGGTTCCTGAGCTGGCGGGAGCTGTTGGCCTGGCCGAGCGCGCTGGATGCGAACGCCGCGAATCCTTACCTGCCCTTTGCGCTGGGCTGGGGCACGATCATCCTCGCCGCGCTGGGGCTGCTTGCGTTGCTGCTCGTCCGCACGCTCTCGCGGCAGCAGCGTTACCATCTGATCTTCTTCGCCTTGTTGTGTGCATTGGCGCTGTTCCTGGTCTTGCCGGTATCTGTCTCCGTGTGGGAGCATGTTCCGCTGCTGGCTACTGCAGAGTTTCCCTGGCGAGTGTTGGGAATCGCTTCCCTGTCGCTCAGCTTCCTCGCCGGGGGTAGTATGTGTGGCTTGAGGATCATCCAGCCTCCCATTCTCCTCGCCGGCAACAAGAGAGGAAAGGCGCGCGCGGATTGCGTCAAGGCATTGGTCGCTGCCTGCGCTGTGATCCTGGTCATCGTGATGGTGATGGTCTATACCTATCCGCCCAAGCGTTTCACGCCCTTTGGGACGCCAACACTGGCGCAGAGTGTACGCTACGAGCTGGACACCCAGACCATCGGGTCGACTACACTGGGTGAGTATTTACCCATTTGGGTGCAGCAGCGCCCGCTGACTTCGCAGATGATCGACGATTATCTGGCATCGCGCTCCATCGACAAGGTCGATCATTCCATTCTCCCTGAGGGGACCACCGTTGCGCTTGCCGCGCGCAGCGCTGACCGTGAAATCTATCGCGTATCGGGCCGGGTGGACTGGACGCTGCGCTTATTCACGTTCTACTATCCGGGTTGGCACGCGTACATCGACGGCGAGCCGGCGGAGATCGTAATCGACGAACCCCGCGGGCTGATTGCCGTGCATGTCCCAGCAGGCGAGCACATGGTGGAAGTACGTTTCACCGATATCCCGGTACGTGCGGCGGCCAACGTGATCTCACTAGTGGCCTGGTTCGGTACGCTGCTCGGCGTTGCCTACACGGCAGTGGCTCGGAGGAGAAGGCACGCTACGGACGCGCCGGTATGTGCGGCGCATAGCGGACGGCCACGCGAAGTGCTGATCGCCACCGGTGTCATCCTCCTCGCATTCGTCGTGCGTGGCGGTGTCGTTGACCCGTTCACGCTGTGGTTCCGGCAACAGTCGCCTTCGGGGCAGGTGCTTGGGGTCCAGCACCCGACGGCGATCAACTTCGAGAACAAAGTCGCTCTGCTGGGCTACGAGTTGTCAGGCGAACCGGCGATGCCGGGCGACCGTGTGCACGTGCGCTTGTACTGGCAGGCACTCGAACCGCTCGGGAAGGATTTCAGCACGTTCGTTCACCTGGACGCGTTGCCCGATTTGACCACGCGTGCTCAGTCCGACAACGTGCATCCGGGGGACGCTCGCGCGCAGATCGATGTGCCGGTCCGGAACTGGACTCCGCAGACTTATGTACGTGACGAACACGAGCTCGCGCTTCCGGCGGACCTGGATGCGATAGGGTACGTACTGCGTGTGGGTATGTACGACAGAGACGGGCAGCGGCTGGGGATATTGGACGAGAACGGCCAGAAGGTGGAGAGCGCCGCCTTTCTGCAGCCATTGCACGTCTTGCCCAGAGAGGGTCCCGATATGGCGGGGACGGACCTGACTGGTTACCGGTTAGGCGAGCAGATCGAATTGGTGGGATCCAAGATCGAGCCCACTTCGTTGCAGGCCGGCGGCGCGCTGACCATCCGGCTCTTCTGGCGGGCGATCACTCTGTCGCTACGCGACTACACGGTGTTTGCACACGTCTTAGATGAGCGGGGCAATCTGGTCGCTCAGTCGGACGGACAACCGCTGAGCGGAGCCTATCCGGTGAGCTGGTGGTGGCCCGGGCAGATTGTCGAGGATGTGCACGAAATCGCGCTGCGTGAGGCAGTGCCGGGGACGTACCGGGCCGCTGTGGGCATGTACGATCTGGAGACGGGAGAGCGCCTGCTCGCCACGGATGCACGTGGGAACCCGCTACCCGATGGGCAAATCGTGCTCCAACAAACGATCTCTGTGGAGTCTCCGTAACGTCGCCGTGCTATGATCCACATCATAGTCATGAGGCTCCAACCGGGCTAGAATACACATGTTGATGCTGCATGTGTAGACAGCGCACTTCGCTGCGGAGCTGATCCAACGGGTCCTGTTGTATCCCCGTGATCTGTGTGCCCCCACGGTGTAAACAAGAAGGAGAGAATATATATGGACAACCACGTTCTACTCAGGGTAGACAACCTTACATTGCGCCGGTCCGGTGTGGAAATCCTGCGGGACGTCAACTTGAGCGTGAAGCACGGAGAGATTCACGTTCTGCTCGGATTGAATGGATCGGGCAAGACCAGCATTGCCCTGGCTCTGATGGGCGCCGCCGGGTACCGGCCCGAATCAGGACGCATCTGGTTCGATGGGCGTGACGTTACCACGGCCTCAATTACCGAGCGTGCCCGGCTGGGCATCACGATCGCCTGGCAGGAACCTGCGCGGTTCGAGGGCCTGCCGGTCGCGGATTACCTGGCATTAGGAATGAAAAATCCATCACGCACGCGCATCGAGGAAGCGATGAATCTGGTCGCCCTGTCGCCCGCAGCCTACCTGGGCAGACCGGTTAGTACCGATCTGTCCGGGGGCGAGCGTAAGCGAATCGAGCTCGCATCGGTATATGCGATGAAGCCGAAATTGGCAATTCTGGATGAGCCGGATTCAGGCATCGACGTACTTTGCCTGGCCGAGATCGTGGCGCTGGTGCGGAAAATGGCTGATGAGGGCTCTTCAGTGCTGTTGATCACCCATCGGGACGAACTGGTGCAGGTTGCCGACAATGCCTCGCTGATTTGCGCGGGTGAGATCGTCCGTACAGGTTCGGCGGAAGAACTTAGCACGTACTACATGGAGCGCTGCCGTCCGCATGGTGATGCACTGGGCCGCCAACCCTGGGCTTGCGAGTCTCCCGAGTATTTCGAGCAATTCGTTGCGGAAGGGGGAGAACAATGAGCGGTCATTTGCCCGCACGCCAACAATCGGTCGTCCGCGACCGTGATCCGGAATGGGCGCGCGAATTTCAAGAGATCATGAAGGCTTATGAGCTGGCTGGCGGCAATGCCAGCGACCTGGAGAACCCACAGGGTGCGATGGCTGTCATCAGCTCGAATCGCGTGCTGGGTGTTCGGGAAGTCCCGGGCCTGCACATCGAAGCCGATGAGCTGGAGCACGGTGTTCGTGCCAGAATCTCGGTCGAACCGGGTACGAAGGTGGATGTGCCCGTGCATCTGTGTTTCGGAGTCATCCCAACCGATGGACTGCAAGAAATCATTTCGGAATACGACATCGGTGATGGTGCAGAGGTCAGCTTCCTGGCCCACTGCACCTTCCCTAACTCGGCCAGAGTACAACACGTGATGGATGCCAATATTCACATCGGTGAGGGTGCGACGATGAAATACAGCGAAGCCCACTATCATGGCAAGGAGGGTGGGGTAGAGGTGTTGCCCACCACCCACGCGAAGATAGACGCAGACGGAAGGCTTTCGAGCGAGTTCGATCTGACGGTCGGACGTGTCGGGAAACTGGACATCAATTACGAAGCCGACGTGGGCGATCGCGGTATTGCCGAGTTGGTCGCCAGGGCGTATGGTTCCGGGACTGACGACATCAGAGTCAACGAAGTCGTGCGGCTCAACGGCGAAGGCGCACGTGGCATGACCAAAACGCGCATCGCTGTCAAGGACAAGGCGCGAAGCGCAATCACTACCACTGCCGAGGGCAACGCATCGGGTGCCGTCGGTCACATGGACTGCACCGAAATCGTGCGCGGCGATGCGATCGCGCAGAATATCCCCATCGTGGTCGTCAGAGACGACCAGGCGCGTGTGACTCACGAGGCCGCAATCGGCAGTGTGAACAGCAAGGAGCTGGAAACGTTGATGTCGCGCGGTCTGGACGAAGATGAAGCCGTCGATATCATCATCCAGGGGATGCTCGCCTGA
>CAZPTF010000003.1:0-3572 GCA_964589015.1 uncultured Anaerolineae bacterium | reverse complement strand
TCTTCGATTCCCACCGAGTATCGGACCAGGCTTTCCGGAATGCCCATCATCTCTCGTTCCTCAGCGCTGCATTCGACGTGACTGGTAGTCCGTGGCGGCCCGGCGACGGTCTCCACCGAACCCAGGTTGGCTGCGAGGTGAGCGTAGTTCAGGCGCGGCAGGAATGTGCGCACGGACTCGAAGCCGCCCTTGAGCATGAAGCTGAGCACGCCGCCATATCCGCTCATCTGTTTCCTGGCGATTTCGTGCCCCACGTTCGACTCGAGGCCGGGATAGAACACGTGCTCAACCGAGGGATGCGCTTCGAGGAAGCGGGCAATGCGCAGCGCGCTTTCGTTCTGCTGGCGAATGCGCAAGTGCAACGTTTTCATGCCGCGCAGCAGCAGATAGGCTGACATCGGATGGAGGGTCGCTCCGGTAATTTCCCGGAAATGGTACACGCGCTCGACAAGCGCTTTCGGTCCGCAGATGACACCCCCAAGCGCGTCGGCATGGCCTCCCAGAAATTTCGTGGCGCTGTGGACCACCACGTCCGCACCCAACTCCAGCGGGTGCTGGTTGATAGGAGTCGCGAAGGTGTTGTCCACCACAACGGTCGCACCGACACGATGCCCCGCCTCGGCCAGTCGCGCCAGGTCCATGACCTTCAGCGTCGGGTTGGTCGGGCTCTCCAGGTAGAGGACATCACAGCCGGTGGCAACAGCTGCTTCGATGGCTTCGTGATCGGTTGTGTCGTACAGGTCGGCCGCAATCTGAAAGCGCGGCAGGAATTCCACAAAGATCTTGCTGGTGCCGCCGTACGTGTCCTTGGCCGATACGACACGGCCCCCAGGAGACAGCAGCGTGAACAGCGTATTGCTGATTGCCGCCATCCCCGTCGAGAAACTCGTCGCGGCTTCCGCGCCTTCGAGCTGGCGGACCTTCTCTTCGAATGCATGGACGGTTGGATTGGTGTTCCGGCTATAGATATGTCCGGGCTTGTTGCCCAACGCAACCTCTTGCCAGTAATCGACATCCTTGTAGCCAAATGCCACGCTGTGTACGACCGGAACCTGGGTGCTCCCCTCTGCGCTGTATTCCTCTTCTCCTCCCCACACAGCCAGTGTGCCGGATGTGGGACGGTGATCGTCGTTCATGTATTCTATCGGCCCCCTCTCTTTTATGTATCTTCCTTGTCAAAGAGAGATTCTACACGAGCATGCTCACAGCCGCAAATGCCTGTTGTGCCAGCGGGCAACCAGGGTTCCAGTCGCCAATGGAATCCTCTCGACGGCGTAGCTCTGGTGGAAAGTATCTCCACGTTACAGGGCTGGACCCATTGACCACGATACGCTCCGGTGTACGCTCTGCCAGGAGCATCAGGTCCGGTACAGACCGGCGGCGGAGTAAGACGTCACGCCCGTACCAGGGCCAATCTGCGCACATGCCTGGCAGGTCGTTTACGTGGATGGCCGCGCGAGCGGAACGCGCCTCGGATTGGCACAATTTGAGCTGGCAGGTCCACTGTCCGGCGGCCTCGCGGGAATCCAGCTCTGCCCTGGTAGCAGCGTGGTGCGCGGTGGGGTTTCGCAGGCACGCTCGGCGTTGGGAAGAGGCATCTCAGAACGGAACCTGGCGCTGGACCGCATGCGTCCTTGCGTGGTATGTCTGACCCAAGTATAATGGCCCTACTTGCATGGTCGATTATGGACAATCACTCAGGAGCGACAGAATGGGATATAAGGAACTGCGATTTGCGGTCAAGGTGGGTGAGATACAGCAGGAACCTGCTGAACTGATCGTCGTCAATCTTTTCGAGGGGCTCAGCCGGCCTGGTGGTGCTACAGCCGCTGTGGACCGGGCAATGGCTGGACGAATCAGCAGCGTGCTCGCAGCCGGCGATTTCACGGGCAAGCTGAACGAGACTCTGGTGCTCTACCCCGTGGGCGATGTCGCGGCACAACGCGTGCTGTTGGTCGGGCTTGGTAAGCAGGACAAATTCAGCCTGGACATTGTGCGGCAGGTCGCTGCTGGTGTGGTTAAACGGGTACGAGAGCTGGGCGTCGAAAGCTATGCCACGATCGTGCATGGCGCGGGCAGCGGTGGGTTCGACTTGCAGGATGCGGTTCAGGCGCTGGTCGAAGGGACGATGTTGGGGCTGTATCGTTTCACGCAGTATAAGACCGACCTTGAGCCCCGCGAAAAGCATGATGTCGGAAAGGTCACACTCATGGCGCTGGAGCAGGAGCAAACGGCGATCATCGAGCGCGGCATCACTTTCGGGCAGGCCATTGCCTCTTCGGCCTGTCTCGCGCGTGACCTCGTCAATGAACCGGCCAATGTTGCGACGCCGGCGATGTTGGCCGATCTGGCGCGCAGTATGGCTGGCGAACACGGACTGGATTGCGATGTCCTGGATAGACAGCAGATGGAAGCTCTCGGCATGGGAGCATTGCTGTCCGTGGCTCAAGGAGGCTACCAGCCACCCTATTTCATCATCATGGAGCACAACAAGGCCGGGCAGGGATTGCCGACACTGGTCTTGGTCGGCAAAGGCATCACCTTCGATAGCGGGGGATTGGATCTGAAACCTGCGGACAGCATGGAACGGATGAAAGACGACATGGCCGGGGGTGCAGCTGTCTTGGCGACGATGCGCGCTGTGGCTTTGTTGGATTTACCACTTCATGTGGTCGGTCTCGTGCCGGCCACCGAAAACATGCCGGGAGGTGAGGCGAGTCGTCCTCTCGACGTCGTGAAGGCGATGAACGGGAAAACGATCGAAATCGTCAATACCGATGCCGAAGGGCGGTTGATCCTGGCGGATACACTGACCTATGCCGCTCGTTTTCAACCTGCTGCCGTCGTCGACCTGGCGACGCTGACTGGTGCGGTGGTAATCGCACTGGGCGAGGGCGCGGCAGGGTTGATGACGCCCGACGACGACCTTGCGCGGCGGCTGGCGGCTGCGGGAGACGTGTCGGGAGAACGTGTCTGGCGGCTACCGCTGTTCGAGGAGTACGATGAGCAGATCAAGAGTGACGTGGCCGATGTCAAAAACGTTGGGGGACGCCCGGCTGGCTCCATCACAGGTGCGATGTTCCTGAAGAAATTCATTGGCGACTACCCCTGGGCCCATCTCGACATCGCCGGGATGGCCTGGATAGACAATGGCAATGCGTATGTCCACAAAGGGCCGACAGGTTTTGGTGTCCGTCTTCTCGTCCAGTTTTTACGGGGCTGGCTCGAACGCTGAGCGGATGGCGCCGTATTCTTTTCAGGGGAAACCGTTAAACCCTCCGGTGAATGTATCGCGCTGGAGGGTTTAACGGTCGTTTGCCATATTGGCTCCGGAAGGTCGGGCGTCGAAATTCCGTTCAGCCTGTGGATGTGGGACGCCGGTTGAATGGAAGGATGTGCATGAAATAGGCGAGCACACCGACCGCAGAAATGACGGATGTAATGGTTGCCCCGATAATGATCTCTTTCCGCTTCTCTGTCCACAGCGATGGATTGCCACGCTCATGCTGCGCATGGGCCTGGCGCATCAAATCATTCAGCAGGCGATTCCGAAACCCTGCGGTTGGAGCCAC
>CAZPTF010000002.1:17723-49721 GCA_964589015.1 uncultured Anaerolineae bacterium | reverse complement strand
TCAGCGGGCTGCCGGAGGCACACAGCGATGCCTTGGAGGTCCGGTGGTTCCACGAAGATCAATTGGAGGGGTTGGATATTCTTCCAATCTCGGTCAAAGTCATCAGAGCGGGGATCCATCTGCACAAGCGGGTGCAGGCTGGGGAGGAACCTGCCGGGGAAGGCGTATGGAAGAACGGATTCTGGTCGTAGAGGACGAGACCAAAATTGCTCGTTTCCTGCGGCAGGGGCTCACGCTCGAAGGTTATCATGTGGAAGTGGCCTATGATGGCAGCGAAGCGTTGTCCAAGTTACGCGCAGAACCGGCAGACCTGGTGATTCTGGATGTCATGTTGCCCCACATTGATGGCATGGAGGTTTGCCGGCGCTTGCGAAGCTTCAGTACGATTCCTGTGCTGATGTTAACCGCACGTGACGCGGTGCAAGATCGGGTCAAAGGTCTGGACAGTGGGGCGGACGACTATTTGGTGAAGCCGTTTGCGCTCGATGAGCTGCTCGCGCGAATTCGCGCGCTGTTGCGTAGACAACGCGCCGCGCAGGATGAGCCCCAGGTTTTCACATTTGCCGATCTCAAAGCCAATTCGTCTACGCGTCAGGTTTGGCGTGGTAACCGGGAGATTCAATTGACAGCGAAGGAATACGATTTCCTGGAGCTTTTCATGCGGCATCCTCAACAGGTTCTGACGCGCGATCAGATCTACGAACAGATCTGGGGGTACGATTTCGGCGGTGAGTCCAACATCATAGAAGTCTACGTGAGATATCTTCGCGCCAAGCTGGAGGCGGACGGTGAAGCCCGGTTGATCCATACCGTTCGTGGAGTCGGTTACAGCCTTCGGGAAGAATAGCACGGGCGCGGACGCCCGCTCCGTACGACATTCCTGGTAAGGAGCAATCCGGTGTCGATTCGTCTCAGATTGACCGTTTGGTACGTAGGGGTGTTGGCTGTCCTGCTCATCGCGTTCGATTTGCTGGTCTATTCCGTGTTAGGCTTTGGCCTGCAGGCGGAAGCCCAACGGACCATCCAGGGCCGGACGCAGGTCGTGGCGACTTACATCCGCGAAAAGAATGATCCCCTGTTTTTGCTCGTGTCCGGTTTGGTTAAACTTCCTCCGATCGATGTGTTTTCCTCTCCTGGTGTCTATGTGCAGATTGTGTGGTCGGACGGAACCATTGTCAGTCGTTCGGACAATCTGGGCGACCAGCAATTGCCGGTCAACGAAGCGAACCTGAACCGCGTGCTTCGAGGCGATATCGCGCAGGAGACCACCCTGGTTGGGACCTCACGATTGCTGCTTCACAGTGAACCGCTCGAGATCGGTGGGCAAATCGTCGGTGTTATTCAGGTGGGACAGTCACTGCAGGAAATGGATCAGACCCTTCGTTTCACCGCCTATCTGTTGACCATCAGCTCGCTGATTACGGTTGGTATTGCCGCCGTCATTGGCTACTTGCTGGCACGTGGTGCGCTCCATCCGGTCGACGAGATGACTCGCTCCGCCCTGGAGATCTCGAGGACCAGCAACCTGCAGCAGCGCCTGGAAGTAACCGGGCAGGACGAATTGGGGCGGCTGGCTGCAACCTTCAATGAACTGCTGGACCGTTTGGAGGTGCTGTTCAAAACCCAGGAACGTTTTGTTGCGGATGTTTCTCACGAGTTGCGCACCCCGCTGACTGCTATCCAGGGCAACATCGACCTGCTGAAAAAATGGGCGGGGCAGAATGAGGAAATCCGCAAGGAGGCGCTGGAAATCATTCAGGAGGAGACCGCGCGGATGGCTCGCTTGGCAGCGGATCTGTTGCTGCTGGCGCAGGCTGATGCGGGAATCCAACTGCAACTCAAACCGGTCGAGCTGGACACGCTTCTGCTCGAGGTCTACCGGCATGGGCGCATGATGGCTGATGGGCGCGAGATCAAATTGGGACATGAAGATCAAGCAACTGTACTGGGTGATTCCGACCGTCTCAAACAACTCCTGTTGAATCTGGTGGACAACGCCGTGACCTATACTCCCCCGGGGGGCGAAATTGTCTTGATGCTCTATCGCGAGCCGGAATGGACCCGTGTCTTAGTCAAGGACAATGGCATCGGAATTCCAGCCGAAGACCTGCCGCACATTTTCGATCGGTTTTACCGGGGTGACCGTGCGCGCTCGGATCGGAAGGTCGGGACCGGATTAGGCCTGTCGATTGCGCGTTGGGTAGCGGAAGCTCATGGAGGCAATTTGACGGTAGAAAGCGCGGAAGGTAGGGGGACCACGTTTACCTTATGGCTCCGGACATACGAAGGGAAATAATCAGGACAACAAAGGACGGTCTGCTGATCGGAGAATTCGCCAGATAGACCGTCCTCGCCAATCGCCTCATGATGAGGCAAGCAATTCTTATGCTGTTTTGGCTCCGAGGAAGCAACGAACCACCAACACCGGGGTCGTCTTGGCTTCTTTCAGAACACGCTCAGTGACACTGCCGAATGCGAGTCGGGCAAGCCCAGTCCGACCGTGGGTGGACATAACCAGCAGGGCGTGCTTGTCGGCCTCGACGTATTCGACGATCTTTTCTGCGACCTCGCCCCACAGCACCTCTGTCTCCGTCTCGACCCCTTCGCCTCTGATCGCTTCCGCGAATTCATTCATATATCGACGGGCTTCTGCTGCCCAATCAGATTCGACCGCTTCATCCCTGACTTCGGGGTAGGGCACGATCTGCAGTAGCACGAGCTTGACGCCCAACCCCTTGGCCAATGCTTGCGCATGAGCCAACGCACATTCGGCCTGTGAGGAACCATCCAGTGTCACGACAATCTTGCTGTACATGTTAGAGTCTCCTCCCTTGTTCTCTGCGCAGGTGCGAACCTGCTCAATCCAATTGATCGGCTATTCTCCTGAGCCCTTCGGGGTCCAGGATTATGACATTTTTACGGCCCGGTTTGACCAGTCCTCTACGCCTGAATTCTCTAAATGCCTGGCTCACTGTCTCCCGGTAAGTACCCAACATATCTGCCAGGTCCTGATGCGTCACGCCAGCCACTGTTCCGCTGGTCTGATCCATCATCTGCAGAAGCAGTGTCGCCAGCTGAGCAGGCACCTTCTTGTAAGCGAGCGATTCCAACCGCGCCTCGACTTCGACCAGACGCTGGCTCAGTCCGGCGAGGAGGCTCAAACTCAAGCCGGCGTTCCGCGAGAAGATCTCTTTGGCGCTGCGGTCGGCAATGATCCACACTGACGAGGGTTCGCTGGCTTCAGCGTATGTCTCGGATTCCAGGCTTCCCAACAGGCTTGCCTGACCGAAAGCCGCTCCCGGTTGCAGAGTGGCAACAGTGAATCGCCGCCCGTCTGCACCGAGTCGATACAAACGGACTTCCCCCTCGATCAACAGGTAAACGGCCTCGCTGTCGGATAGCGGGGTATAGATCAACTCGCCTTGTTGATATGTCTCCCGGCGCAAGTCATCTCCGTACATATCGCGCTTACGGTCCAGATTGGCCGAGATGTCTGGAAGTTCAAGATGATTGTAAGACATCGTTCGCGTATCCTTGTCGGTTCCACTACGTCAAAAGGACATTACAGACAATCCAGAATCTGTCGCACGTAATCCTCTGACCTCGTTCATCTATATTATACACCAGTTTGGAAAAGAATTCTACTATATTCATGCGTGATTCATTAGAGATATGTTAGACTTTGCTAATCCACTACCGCTAAGTGCTGCTCTCTGCCTGGCAGAGACATTGCCTGTCGCCATGATAAATACAGCAAGGCACGACCGCATTTCGCGGTCGTGCCTTGCTCCATGTCTCGCCTGGGGCGAGCCGTATCGAATTCTGTGCCACTCAATCGCGAGATTGTCTAACCTTTCAGGATGCAGATGGCACCCGGACGCTTGATGCGTAAAGCTATCGTCTCGAGTAGCCGGAACGTGTGATCCATGCCCTCGGGACCCAAATAGGCTGTCACCAGATCCTGCCCGATGGCCAGATCCAGGTTTTCCTGTCCGGTTGAGATGACGATGGCCTCATTCTCTTTCAAAACGGGGCTTTGGAAAATGCCGCCTGTGGCGATCTGCTCCACCAGCTTGAGCTCAAGCTGCGCTCCCTGTCCGTGCACGGGCCGCAACAACTTCGTGTAGGTGACCGGGTTGGTGACCAACGTGAAGGGGCCCAGATAGCCCGCGCCCATCAACGTACCGACTGCTCCTGCAACCGCAGTGATTCCGGAATTCGGTTCGTTCCAGTTGCCCATTGGAGCGGTCGATTGCCCTTTGACGGTCAACAGACCTTCTATTGCTGCGGAGCCACGGAAGATGATCTCGTCTTCTTCCTGTGCCGCTTTCACCGCGGCGAGCACTGCCGGACCGGTGTCAAATTTGAGTCCCGTTTGTTCTCCAGTGACCAGATCTTGTGCCAGGAGCTTGAAATCTTTCTGAATCGGGGTCATGGGCACGATTTTTCGCTTGCTGGGGTCGACTGCGACGACATCGGCTGACTTGTCGAGACGATCCACCGTCACGAACTGGGTTCCGTAGCCCAACACGCCCATCAGGTGAATGAAACGCCGCCCGACCAGGAGCCTCTTGGCCACTTCAACTACCGTATTATCGATACGGTCCCAATCTGCTTTCGAAAGAGGAGCATCCTCGCGCAACAAATACTCGTCCATATCTACCTCCCTTATCTTTGCTAGGAATGTGTTTGTTCAGAGCCGAATAGATCGCTCGATCATCATTTCTCAATCAGACTGCCGATGCTTGGGATGCCGGGCTGGGAGTCACTGGTACCGGCCGGTTTCGCATCCGGTGTGGTTCCTGCTGGCTCATTGCTTTCGATCTCCTCAAGCATTTCTGAGAACAACTGGTCGTGGTAGATCTCGTGGTCGCGAATGCGGCTCAGGAGTTTTTTGATACCCTCGTCGCTGACCTCTTTGAGCTGCGCGTCGTAATCCATCGTGACCGCACGCTCTGCCGCGATGTCCGCTTTCAACATCTCTACGGTGTCTTCGGACAGATCGACCTCGGTGTGTTCCATATCAGCATCAGCGCCCATGCCCATCACTTCTTCGGACAGCCAGCCCATGTGTTGCATTTCGTTCACCGCCTGCCAGTGCAATTCCTCACCGACTTCGCGGTTGGGGGTCATAAAGGCATGATACAGATACTGGAGAACCACGGTGTATTCGTGACGGACCCCCTGGTTTAGGATGTCTACCGTCTTCTGGTCCGGAGCAGGCTGCTCGACCGGAATCCCATCGCCGCCGGGCATTTCGGCTTTGGCTTTGTCCACGAAATGGGTGAAATCGCCCTGATGAGATTCTTCATCAGACACGATACGTTCCAGCACACGGACGATCTTAGGGTTGTCGATCACGGCAATGTGTTTGCGGTAAAGATCGATCGCCTCCTGTTCCAACAGGACATCGCGGTGCATCCATTCTGCGACTTCGTTGCCTCCCAGGTCCACGTTACCTCGCGCGATGGTGGGCTTCCCGCCCAATTCGACAATCAGGTCGGACAACCAGTCGAAGTGGTACATTTCCTCGCGGGCGATGGCTTCGATCTCGCTTGCCAGCTCACCCTCTCCCATTGCATACGCGTGGCGCAAGTACTGAATTATGGCGGCATGTTCGCCTTTCAGGTCCTCGTTTAACATCGCAATGATTTGTTCGTTTGTCGGCTGCGCCATTTGTGCCTCCTTTCTATCGATTCAACCGGCGGCATGACCATTCGCCGGCACGGTTCTGGACGGGCTACTGCTTCTCCAACACCGAGATGATCGCGGGTAACCACACTGGCAGGTCAGCCGGTGTGCGGGACGTGACCAGGTTTTTATCGATGACCACAGGCTCGTCGATGTAGGTCGCTCCGGCGTTTTTCACATCATCTTTGATTGCAGGGACGCACGTCGCCTTTTTGCCGCGCAGCACATCGGCTGATACCAGTACCCAGGCACCGTGGCAGATGGAGGCAACCATCTTCCCCTGCGCGAACGTAGTCTTGACCAGGTTGAGTACGGCGGGATAGCGTCTCAACCGGTCCGGCCCAAAGCCACCAGGTACGATAATGCCATCGATGTCGTCAGCAGATACTTTGCTTGCCTCGGTGTCTACCTCCGCCTGGTAGCCGTGCTTGCTCGCGTAAACGGATGCGGAACCGGTACCCACTTTGAGCACTTCCGCGCCTTCTTCGAGCATGCGGTAGTAGGGGACCCACATCTCAAGCACGTCGTAGAGATCTTCCACAAAGATTACAATCTTCTTCCCTTTCAAACGCATTGTTCAGTCTCCTCTTCTTGAATCGGTGACTCTGCCAGCGCACCGGTACGCGTGCACTGGCAGGTCTTACTCAGTTGATATGTAGTAACTCCTCTACAGGAACTTCCAGGGGTGTCTCTTGACGAATCAAGCTGGCGATTCGGGGCATCTCTTTGGGAAATCCCAGCAATATCGCTCCCACCAGCTTGTTGTCTTTGACGACCAGCTTTTTGTATCGACCCTGCGCTGGGTCGGACGCCCGGAATTCCTGGTAACTTTCGTCAGGAGGGTTGATCACCCCTACAGAAGTGAGATCTATCCCCGCAACTTTCAGGGTGTTTGAGGGGATCGTTCCAGCATATCTCACGTCGGTTTGGCCACCCAGGTTTGCGCCGGCGACGCGGGCTTGTTCGATAGCTGCCGGAATAATGCCGTAACAGCGTCCGTGAAACTCGCAGACATCGCCAGCTGCGTAAATGTCCGGTGCGGAGGTTTGCATGTGTTCGTTAACGACCACTCCGCGGTTGACCTGCAACCCTGCGTTTACTGCAAGTGCAGTGTCGCAACGGATCCCGGCTGATATGAGGATAAGTTCGCCGGAGATACGTTGTTTGTCCTTGAGGAACACACCGGTTGCCCGGTCTTCCCCGTCGATTTCCTGGCAGATCGCCTCCGTGATGGTCCTGATGCCCATCGATTCAAACGTTCGCGTCAGGACGTTTGCCCCAGCTTGATCGAGCTGTTTCGGCAACAGCCAGGGAGCAATTTCGATAACTGTCACCGCTAATCCGAGGTCTCGCAGTCCCCGCGCAGACTCCAATCCCAGCAGCCCGCCTCCGATGACCAGCGCAGATTGGGCTTGTTCCGCATAGGCACGGATTGCCAGCGCATCAGCGATGTTGCGTAATGTGAAGACGCCGGCATTCCCGGCGTTTTCGATTGGCGGAACGAATGGGAATCCGCCGTTCGCCAGAAGCAGCCGATCGTACCGGACTGCCTGCCCGTTCGACAACGTGACCGATCGGCCTTCGGGGTCGATTGCCGTGACCTTCTGACCCAAATGGACATCTATCCCGTGCTCTTCGTACCAGGACGCGGGATAGAAATACAAATCATCCAGGCTGAGTTTGCCTGGCAGAAAATCCCACAGCTTTGGACGGGGATAATACAGGTATGGTTCCTCAGAGAATACTGTGACATCAGCCGTCGGCTGATGGTTCAGAACTGCGCGAGCCGTATTGATAGCGGCAACCCCGTTGCCGATGATGACCACATGCATCGTTGTTTTCCTGTTGTGTCTGCTGTGAGCTGATAGAGGCCGGAAGGCTTCGGAGTGCCCCCTTCCTGACCTCTATCTTGTCGGTCATATCCTGACCACGAACTAACGGCTTTTATAGCCTCTCGAACATGTCTTTGCCAACACCGCATTCCGGGCAAACCCAGTCATCCGGCAAATCCTCGAAAGCGGTACCGGGCGCGATTCCGCCATCCGGATCACCAATTTCCGGATCGTAAATGTAACCACAAGCTGTGCATTCCCATTTGTCCATGATTAACCCTCCTGTTTAGTAGAATCGAGTGGACAACCTTCATTGCTGCCATTACTGACTGTCATTACTGTTACGGATTATAACATAGCTTAGCGTATTTCTCAAAGGTCAAGACACTGCCCCAATACATCCATAGCTTCTTCGATGAGTTGCGGATCGGCCTGGCTGCCCATGTGGCCGATACGGAAGACCTGGCCCGCCAGTTTCTCCAAAGAGCCGCCCACAACCATGCCATGCTCGCGCAGGCGGCGATTCAGCTCGTCCCAGCCGACATTTTCCGGGACTTTCAGTGCCGTCACAGTGGGTGAGCAATAGCTTTCGCGCCGGGGGAATAGCTTCAGCCCCATTTCCTGCGCGCGCCGGCGGCAGATTTGAGCCGCGTTCTGGTGTCTTTCGAACACACGCTCCAACCCTTCGTCGATGACGAGCCCACAGGCGACGTGCAGAGCAGCCATGGCATGCCACGAGGGCGTGTACGGAAGCCAGCGGTCGGCCAGGGCGGTCCGCCACGGAGCCAAAGCGTCGTATCCCTGATAGCCGACTCGCTTGACGATATCCCAGGCGCGATCGCTGACCGTGAGCATGCCCAGGTCGGGGACCGCAGACAGGCACTTCTGTGTGCCAGCCAGGCACAAATCGATGGACCACTCGTTGACGAGTAGCGGAGTCCCACCGACACTGGCGACTGCATCCACGTAGAAGAGAGGAACACCGTGTAATCTGATCAACTCTCCCACCTCGGCCACCGGGTTCAACGTTCCCGACGGCGTCTCACAGTGCACCATGGTGACCATCTTGGGACGCAATGTTATGATGGCATCTTCTACGCGCTCGATCTTGCAGATTTCGTCGTAGCTGAACTCGACAAAATGAACGTCATTGGTCACAGAACGCGCCATGTCGCCAATCCCGTATCCGAATACGCCAGTCCCAATACAGAGCACACGGTCATTCTGTTTCAGACAGCTCTTGAGTGCGCCCCACAGCGTAACCATGCCTTCGCCCGTCATGATCGCGACGGAGTTACGTGTACCCATGATCTTCTGCAGACGCGTCTGCGTTTCCGCATACAACTCGTAGAATTCCGGTTCCAGATCTCCGGACCCGTAGTTTGTGCGGTATGCAGCCAGGACTTCGTCGGGAACAGAGGTTGGTCCCGGTACCATCGGAATGCGGTAGGTTTTCATGGAAACCCTCCTTGACATGTTTGGGAAGATGGGAGAACCCTTGTCTGGCCTATTCTAACACAGAAACGGCGGAGCAACCAAAAATGTCCACTCCCGGCGAAAGGGAGTGGACATCGTGCTGAATTGGCGAGGTGTCGATTCGTCTATTCGATTGGCTCACAGGCCAATATCTCATCCTCGGTTTCTTCGAGGGGACAGGCGAGCAGCCCATATTCCAGGCTATCGGTAAGCGCGATCCAGCTTGCTTCAATGATGTTGGTGGAGCTACCTACCGTTGTCCAGGTACGTTTTCCGCAGCGCGATTCCAGAAGGACACGGGTTTGCGCCGCGGTCGCCGAATCGGGATCGAGGATACGCACTTTGTAGTCGATCAGTTGAATACGCGCGATTTGTGGGAAGAACGGGATGAGCGCCTTTCTCAGCGCCTGGTCCAGTGCATTGACCGGGCCGTTTCCTTCCGCGGCGGTGTGCATGATCTGCTCTCCGACCCGAACCTTGACCGTCGCTTCGGAAAGCCCGGCGTTGTGCACTCCGTCGCGGTTTTCCACCATAGCGTAGAAATCGACGAGATCGAAGGGGGGTGTATAGCCATCCTCTGCACGGCGCAGCATCAGCTCCACCGATGCCTCGGCTCCCTCGAACTGGAACCCCTGATTCTCCAGCTTCTTGATGTGGTGCATGACCGTTTTCAACTGGTCGTTGCTCAGTCTGCTGCCCAGACCGAATTCTTCGATTTTGGAGAGCAAATTGCTGCGGCCCGCCAACTCGGAGACCAGGATACGCTGCGAATTACCGACCAATTCAGGATTGATGTGTTGGTAGCTGTCGGACCACTTCAGCAAGGCGTTCACGTGAGTGCCGCCCTTGTGGGCGAAAGCACTGTGGCCGACGAACGGCGCGTGCGTGTCGGGAATGAGATTCGCCATTTCGCTGACGAAATGGGATACTTCCGAGAGGGTCTGCAATTGCCCTGCAGTGATGCAAACGTGCCCCATCTTCAATTGCAGGTTCGGGATGATGGAACACAGGTCGGCATTGCCACAGCGTTCGCCATAGCCATTGATGGTCCCCTGCACATGGAACGCACCCGCTTCGACTGCAGCCAGCGTGTTGGCTACCCCCAAACCGCCGTCGTTGTGTGCATGGATACCCAACGGGAAATCGAGTTCCCGAGCGATCGCCTCGGTGATGCTCTTGACCTCGCTGGGCAGACATCCTCCATTGGTTTCGCATAAAACCACGACCGTACAATTGCCCTCGATAGCAGCGCGCAGAGTTGCCAGCGCATAGTCCGGATCGGTTTTGTAGCCATCGAAGAAGTGCTCGGCGTCATAGATAACCTCACGGCCATGCTCGCCAACATACGCGCAACTCTCCGTGATCATACGCAAATTTTCATCGCGTGTGGTGCGCAGCACATTCTCGACCTGCAAGACCGAGCTCTTGCCGAAAATCGCCACCGCTTTGGTTTCCGCTTCCAGCAGGGCGCGGATATTGGTATCCTCGGCCACGTTTACATTGGCCTTGCGGGTGCTGCCGAACGCGGTGACGGTCGCATGCTCGAAGGTCTCGTGGCACGCGCGCTGGAAGAACTCGATGTCTTTGGGATTGGAACCGGGCCAGCCACCCTCGATGTACTCAATACCCAGCCGATCCAGTTTCTGCGCAATCAGCATTTTGTCGCGCGCTGAGAACGATATGCCTTCTCTCTGGGCCCCATCTCTGAGTGTGGTATCATACAAAATGATTTTCATAGCTTGTCCCGTTCCTTTCTCTTTTATCCGTCCTGAGTTTTCTGCGGCTGACAAAACACGAGAGTCGATTGCACCGCTGCGTGGAGCAAATGCGGTGCGCTATCGACTCTGGTGGACACGGCCTCGTGTGGGATTGTGCTCTCAGCGAGGCTGAGAACGAATTGAAATGACCTCCATTTGTATAACAAAAGACCTGTACCGGAAAGCTTCACAATTGCAACCGGGTTCTTGCGAAACGAGCTGCATTGGACGCGGACGGAACAGCTAGCGGACCCCGCCAGGTTCTCTCGTTTTCTGCGTCACTCTGGCTGGTCTCACAGTGCCCACTACCAGCCGGCGACTCAGCCTTTGCACTTTATGGCACGACGTGAACGAATATGGACGGAGACACGTTCTCCCAATCCGCTCCGGGCTGCTCGCACTCCTCTGGTGTATTCTGGAAGCACATCGACATGACGACCTCTACGTCGCCTTCCACCTGGGCACCGAAGCGATATGGACGTATGACTTCCTCAGCACCGATTTCTTCCCCTACGCCGAGCAGGTTGAATGGACCGGACCGCGTGCTCTGAAACTCCGCCGGACCGATTCCGTTGTTCAATGTGATTCCCAAGATGCCGTATTTGATCTCAGCACCGCTCTCGTTCTTGACCGACCAGCGCACTCTTACGGGCTGCCGGTTTGGATAGGCGTCCTTGATGTCGACCAGTTCCAGTCTTCCTGCAACGCCATGCGAGGACATGAACGCAGCTGGTGCTTCGGTCGGTGGTGGCGGAGGCGTATCGGTTGGCGGCGCCGCTGTGGGCGCCGGGACAGGTGTGTCTGTTGGCACTGGCGTATTTGTCGCTGGCGGGACTGTAGGCGTGTCAGTTGGGATGGGCGTGTGTGTCGGCGTATTGGTCGGCAGCGGTGTAGCAGTCGGCGTCGCGGTCGATGTCATGGTCGGCACGGGCGTGAATGTCGGTAGCACGTCAAGCGCTACGGTCGGCGCCAGCGGCGTCGGCTGGATAGAACCCTTGTGGACGATGCGAACGACAGCACATCCCAACGAACTGATTATGATAACTATTGACAGCATCAGAACAACGTGTTTTCTCGTGCGCATACGCAGGAATCTCACCACCTTAACAAGAATAGATCAAATGTCTCGCTGAAGCTACCTTGCCACGTTAACAGACAACATTTTACTGCACAAGACAGGTAGTGTCAATTGACTTCGTCCAGAAAAATCGGCAAGTCGTCTGGCTGGTAGTTGAGTCGTGTTGCGACTTCTCTGGTTTTCTCTTCGCCCAAAGGGAAGAATTTGCCTTCCGCACGCGCATAGCTGGTCCCGTCTTCGTCTCGCATTTCTCCTTCGGCGGTCCAGTAGCGCTTTTTCTCCTCCGTCGGATGGGCACTGCACAGATAAGTACGGTTCGCGAGTACCGGGCGCAGATAGCGGACGGTCAGTTCGCCGGTCATGAAGAGCTGGCCGGTGCGAATTCCAACGGACCATCCGAGCAGCTCATCGAAGACCGTGGCGATGATTCCACCATGGACAACCTCTTCGTAGCCGGTCAATGAATCTTCGGGTGTGAATTCCACGTAAGCGATGCCATCGCCGCGAGTGAAGAAGCGCAGGTGAAGCCCACGAGGATGCTGGCTTCCACAGACGAAACACTTGTCATAAGTGGGCAGATAGCGATGTGGCTGAGTTGGGGAGGTGTCGTCCATGAAGCTCTCCTGTCGTTTGGTTGTTGGCAGAGAAGCGCCCACGTAAATGATGAGCTACTCCCTGGAGCCCTCAAGGGAGCAGCTCATCGTTCCGTTGCATCCTGGCGTCAAATTACTGCAAGGCCGCCATCACAAAGCCGCAGCGCATCTATATCGCGCGCACCGGCCCTATTGGCGTGCCACACGAATGGAGTACTGCATTTCGCTGTTGGTGTCGTTGTACACGCGGATGAAGTAAGTTCCCTCAGGCAACACGCCCTGCCAGACCTTGCGACTCACCGGTGGGCCGAAATCCGCTTCAAGCCCGGTTGTCCCGGCAAGCCCGAAGCCCAGCCCGGCGTTGTCACGCAGATAGGTGTTGAACTGGAACTGGTCGTATACACCGAAGCCCACCTGATGGAAGGTGTTCCCATCGCTGTATTTCCAGTCGATGACCACGCTGAGCCGCTCTCCGTCCTCCTCGACCACGTCATACTTATACCATTGGTTGGTATTGGGGGGGAGTGAGTTGCTGGCCGTGTTGCGCAATGTCTCTTCCCCGGGTGCGGGAGCCGGTGGCTGAACCGAGGCAGCCGGTGCGGATGGGAAGGATGGGCTACTGGTCGATGGTCTGGTGAGCCGCGGGCCTGCCAGTACGCCGCTACGCTTGACGCGCGTCGTCAACGGTTGAGCCAACCATTCGGGGATATTGGTGACCGGCAATGGCAAGTTGGGCTGATTGGTGAAGGTGGGTACGACCAGGAAGTCGACAAAATCAACGTTCGGGATGCCCAGTTCAGGGTTATTCAGATCGGTATCCACCCAAACGCCGATGTAATGCACGCCGTGGGGGAGGTCTCCGCGCCAGACCTTCTTGTTCATCACCAACGCGCGGTCATCTTCGAACCCGGTGTCCCCGCCCAGTCCGACGGCCTGGAATGCGCCGCCATCTTTCCACACACGCAGACGGTAATCGGTGAAGACGCCAAAAAAGACGTGGTTGTAGATATTGCCGTTTGATGGCCAGAAGTGCATGGTCAGGTCCAGACGCTCCTGGGTGTCGCCGATTTCGATTTTGTACCAACGGATTTGCCCGTATCTTACCCGACCATGCTGAATTTCGTACATCCAACTCGCATCTGCCGGATAGAGATTGTTGGAATTCTCCAGGAGCGCATCGATGCTGTCCGGTGGGCTATCGGCTGGAGCGGGTGGGCGCAGCCCTTTCAGGCCAAGTACGCCGGATTTCAACAGCGCGGGCGATGGCTGTTCAGCGGGCTTGGCAGCCATTGGGGCAACGGCCGCGAGCGGTGAGGATGCAGAGGGCTGCGCCGGAGCCACAGCAGATGTGTCGCCTGCTCCTGCACCGGAATTGACCATGTAATTGAGCGTGTCACCCGCTGTCTCGTTCGTCACGTGAAGATAGTACGTACCACGTACGAGCCACCCCATCCACACACGCCGCCCGACCGACAGGCTTTGCTCCTGGCGGTTGAGCGAAAACCCTTCTCCCATCGGGATCATGTCACCACCGGCTTGCTGGGCGGTGAACAACTGTAACCTCATTTGTTGATACCGAACCTCATCGCTCGGCCAGAAATGTAATGAGAACTCGACTTGCTCGACATCAGCGGTCACATCGTAGCGATACCACACCCCGTTCTGGGGAGAGATCAGACCTTGCTCGCCGCTGCTCGTCAATAGCCCGGCAGTGGTGGGGCTATCGCCGCCTGCTGCTTCCGCTGCCGGTGGACACAACGGCAGTACCAGGGCCAGAAGCAGGGCCAAGAAAATAGTCTGTTTCATCACAGAAAACCTCCTAATTTGTCACAGGCCTCGGGAGAGCGCTGCACACAACATTCTATCATACATGATAACTCACCGGGAAGCAAATTGAGGAAAAAGCCGCATTTGGGACGAATAAGCTCTATAATTCCAGTTGGTGTGGCGGTATGAGGGAACAATGCTACCACAGGCCTGCCGGTTGTGTCAAAACTGGGGAAGCTCACTCCACAGACGAGCTTCCCCAGGCGATCCTGGCTTTGCATGCGAATCGAGTGTTGTCCGGTGGCTCAGGGCATCACAGTGCCCCAGCTAATTTGTTCATCCAACCACCCACCACACTGGTCCGGCGTGGTTCCTTTGGCCATCCCGTTGAGCATGCCGATATCAGTGATCTTCTGTTCGCCGGTTCCATCCGGCCTGATAACCATCAAAGCCCAGTCATTGCTTTCCGGATGCTTTTCGCGTACAAAGGCGATCCATTTGCCGTCGGGAGACCAGGTTGGCAGCCCATCGGTCCCGGGATTCCTGGTCAGGCGTGTGACCCTGGAACCGTCGGCGTTCATCACGTAGATCTCCCAGTCATTGTGGCGGGAGTATGACATGAAAGCGATCTGCCGGCTATCGGGTGAGACGCTCAATGCCTGATCGGTGGTGTTGTCCGTAACCTGAACGGGCATGGTACCATCGACGCTGCGTTTCATAAGACCGCAGTCGTTGGCTTCACAACCTTGATACAGGAGGGCGTACGTATCCTTCTTCAACAGGACGACCTCTGGTGATTTGCCCAGTATTTCTTTGTTCTGGAAATCCGGTCGCTGAATCGTGTGCCCGCTCGTCCAAACCGCTTCGGTAGCCATGATGCGGTCTTCGCGGTCCGACTCTCGCCTGGAGTAGTAGTGGAAGAACGCATCATCCGGGGACCATTTCGGGCGTTGATCTGCCAGCGAATTGCTGAAACGCCAGGTTGAACCCTTTAGGTCAGCGAGTGCTGCCGCGTATAACCCATACACATCCTGGTTCTCGGTCCAGTCTTTGTATGCAATCGATTTACCGTCGTGACTGAATGCGGGCTGACTGGCATTTTCGAGCCAGAGTTTCTTCCTGCCGGTGTCTAGATTCAGCACCCAGATGTTGTATTTCATTTGCGTTGCGTCGTTATCAAAACTGGGATACGCAATCACCCCCGCCGGAGAGACCTCTTCTTCCGGTGCCGACTCTTGTGCCCAGACAGCTCCTGTCGGAACCAGAGCCAAACCCAACACGACAATACCTAACAACAGACCTTTCCTTATCACGACAACCTCCTTTTGAGAATGATGGCGAACTGAGACGACCCCAGCCATTGTTCGCCAACCTATGAATTTCCCGAAACCTGGTGGCTGGTCCAGGAGGAAAGCCACAGCACCGTTTATGATCGAACGCTGATTGGGCGAGAAGCAGCGTGGCCAGGGTGTGCCGAAGCTTGCTGGCCCCGCTGGATATCCTTGATACTTGAGAGACCCTCGCGGGTTGATGCAGTTGCAGAGGTTGTTTGACTGAGTCCGGTCCAACAGGTGTGCCGTTCTCGACACTCACGCAGCACGCGCTCTGAGTGTTGAACTGCTTGCCGTATTCGGCTCAAGACGGTGGCGCGGTTGGCACCTTGAGTGGGGTTGATGTCCGACCGGCTACCTGGTTGCAACGGTATCGTCAGACATCGCAAGTGGTAGCTTGGAAGTGGTAGTGACCATAGTCATTGATCCCCCGGTCGCGGCGAAGGGACGATCGACCTGCCCACGAACGGGGGCGTCCTGGTTCCAGCAAGAACGTCTGAGGAGACGGATTCTTGTGTCCCGTCTCTTGCCGGAACCGTGGGTCATCAACACGATTACTCTGTCACTCCTACATTATATAACACTTTTTCCCCGTTGTAATTAGGTAAAAGGTACCATTACCCGCAGTTCGTGGGTGGAAGGGATATTGCGCATTGCTCTCCTCGCAATCAGACTGCGCCGTGGCAATCCTCCCTGCGTGGGTGCGTTCGAGAATTTTGGGAAGGTTGCCGAGCAGCTGGCAGGTCACGTTTGCAGCGTGACCTGCCAGCTGCTCGCGCATGGTTTCTTCGTGTTGGTCAAGACTGGGCCAATCTTGGACACGTTCCGCTTGCGCGGTAGGCTACGTGAACGGCCTGCCGGGCACCCCCACGGCATGTGCGGAGATTGGCACAGTCTGGCACAGCGGGTGTGCTCTCCAGCGAATGTGTCACGTCAAAGGCACCGCAATGGTTGCCATAATTCCTGGGCGTCCCTCTGCCGGGAATGCTTTGACAACCCCCTGGCAGCGTGGTATGATAAATTGTCGCCTGGACAGACATGCTGGCATGAACCGCTCTTCTGCGCGGGAAGCCAGTGGGGGCAGCTTTCCGGCTGAGCCATTTCGCCGGGAGTGAGTCGGCTTGCGCCGCGACAATAATTGGATAGAAAGAGGGTATACGATGTCGAATCTCCTGAAACGGCGAAGTCACGAATTGACCGACGGTCCTGATCGAGTGGCCCATCGGGCGCTTCTTTTCTCATGCGGATTGACGCGACAGGATATGGACAAACCATTGATTGCGATCGTCAATTCCTGGAATGAGATCGTGCCCGGCTGTATTCATCTCCCTGCTGTGGCCCAGTCCGTTCGCGAGGGCATCCTGGAAGCCGGTGGGGTTCCTTTGGAGTTCAACACCATCGGCGTATGTGACGGGATGGCGCAGGGGCATGTGGGGATGAAGTATTCATTGCCCAGCCGGGAAATCATCGCGGCCTCGATCGAGATCATGCTGCAGGCGCATCAGTTCGATGCGGCGGTGTTCATCAGCAGTTGCGACAAGATCACGCCCGGAATGCTGATGGCGGCTGCGCGGGTGAATATCCCCGTCCTGATGGTGCCTGCCGGAGCGATGGAAGCAGGTGAATATGCCGGACAGAAGATTGCGTTGAGCCAAACCCGCGAGTTCGCCGGCAAATATCACGCGGGCGAAATCACGGCTGAGCAGTTGGCACATATCGAGGAGATTGCCTGCCCATCGCCGGGAACGTGTGCGATGATGGGGACCGCCAATTCTATGGCCTGTTTGACCGAGGCGCTGGGGATGTCGTTGCCTACCTCTGCGACGATGCCGGCCACTTCATCGGCCAAGCTGCGTAACGCGCGCGAGGCGGGGATGCGGATCATGGCATTGTTGGCGGAAAATGTGTGCCCGCTGGATATCATCACCGCCGACGCGCTGGAAAATGCGCTACGTGTTGCGATGGCGGTTGGGGGGTCCACCAATACGATCCTCCATCTTTTGGGTCTGGCTCAGGAGATCGGCATCGAATTCGATCTGCGGCAGGTGGACGCCGCCAGCCGTTCGACACCCTACCTCTCAAAGCTCATTCCATCGGGTCCCAACACGATCAACGATCTGCACAGTGCAGGTGGGATTCCCGCTGTTCTGAAGTCGATCCGCAGTCTGCTCAAAGCGGATGCGCTCACGGTCAGCGGCAAGACCATTGGCGAAATCGCGGATGCAGCGGATTGGACCGATACCCGGGTTATCCATTCGCTGGAAGATCCCATCCGTCCCGATGGCGGATTGGCAGTCCTGTGGGGAAACCTGGCGCCGGATGGGTCTCTGGTCAAGAAATCGGCTGCGACGCCGAAGATGTGGGTGCATGAGGGGCCAGCGCGGGTCTTCGATTCGATGGAAGCAGCTACGGCGGTCGTCGAAGCCGGCGGTGTCGAACCCGGTTCTGTGGTCGTCATCCGCTACGAAGGGCCGGTCGGCGGTCCGGGTATGCGCGAGATGCAGATGATCACCGCGATCATGTCGGGAATGGGGCTCTCCGAGACCACGGCACTGGTGACGGATGGACGGTTCTCTGGCTCCACGCGCGGCCCATGCATTGGCTACGTCAGCCCCGAGGCCGCGCTGGGCGGCCCATTGGCACTGGTGGAAGATGGAGATCGCATCTCCATCGATATCCCTGCTGGCAAGTTGGATCTGCTCGTTCCCGATGATGAATTAGAACGGCGACGTCAGCGCTGGATACCACCAACGCCTCCCACGAAGGGAATACTGGGACTCTATGCCTCACTCGCCCAATCGGCAGCGCAGGGAGCTGTATTGGTTCCGACCTGTAAGTAGATCGAGATACGTTCATAAAACCCAAGGAGGATTGCTATTATGACCAGGAGAAGTCATGAAGTCACAAAGGGACCGCGCCGCTCTGCGCACCGTAGCCTTTTCTACGCGCTTGGTATGACGGAGGAAGATCTCTCTTCCCCGCTGATCGGGGTGGTCAACGCCGCAAATGAAATCATCCCCGGACACATGCATCTCGACACCATTGCGGATGCCGCCAAGGCGGGGGTGCTGCGCGCCGGCGGGACCCCGATCGAGTTTCCGGCCATAGGAATTTGTGATGGGATCGCGATGGGCCATCAGGGGATGAACTACTCCCTCGCCAGCCGGGAATTGATCACCGACTCGGTGGAAGCGATGGCAAACGGACATCAATTCGACGGATTGGTGATGGTGACCAACTGTGACAAAATCACGCCGGCAATGCTGATGGCTGCAGTGCGGCTCAATATTCCGGCGATTGTGGTCAGTGGTGGCCCGATGCTGGCCGGTAAGTTTGCGGGGCAGTCTGTGGACCTGCTCGCGACGTTTGAAGCGGCCGGGAACTATGCGGCTGGTAAGCTGACTGCGGAAGAACTGATGGAAATGGAACAGAGCACCTGCCCGACGTGTGGGTCGTGTGCCGGGCTGTTCACTGCCAATAGTATGAATTGCATGGCGGAAGCGTTGGGTCTGGCCTTGCCGGGCAATGGTACGATTCCGGCGGTCGACAGCAGACGGTTGCGTTTGGCGAAACAGGCGGGCATGCGGATCGTGGATATGGTTCACAAGAACGTCCGGCCTCGGGACATCGTCACGCTCGAAGCATTGGAAAATGCCATTTCGACTGACATGGCTATCGGTGGATCCACGAACACCGTGTTGCATCTTCTGGCCGTTGCTTATGAGGCTGAGCTGGGTGTGGAACTGGAATTGTTCGATCGCATCAGCCAGCGTACACCATATCTTGCCAAGATGAGCCCTTCCGGTGAGCATTTCATGGAGCATCTGGATGCGGCGGGTGGTATTCCGGCGGTCATGAAAGAGCTGAGCCGCAAAGGGCTGATCCATCTCGATCTGCCTACCGTGACGGGCAAAACGGTCGGAGAGAACATTGCTGGCACGAATATTCTTTTGCCGAATGTCATCCACTCCGTGGATGCTCCGCATCGCCCGGATGGCGGTCTGGCAATTCTGCGCGGGAATCTGGCGCCGGATGGAGCCGTGGTCAAACAGTCTGCCGTCTCGCCCAAAATGTTGGTTCAGGAGTGCGTCGCGCGGGTGTTCGATAGTGAGGATGATGCGATCAATGCAATTTTAGGCGGGCAAATCAATAAGGGCGATATCGTGGTGATTCGCTACGAGGGTCCCAAAGGTGGGCCTGGAATGAGGGAGATGTTGCTGCCTACTGCGTCTCTGATCGGCATGGGGCTTGGAGAGGACGTGGCGCTGATGACAGACGGTCGTTTTTCCGGCGCCACGCGGGGGGCAGCAATGGGCCATGTGTCGCCCGAGGCAGTCGAGGGTGGTCCCATTGCCCTGCTGGAGGAAGGGGATATCATCAGCGTGGATATCCCCGGGCGGAAGCTCAATGTGAAGCTCTCCGCTGAGGAACTGGCGCGCCGCAAGGCGGCCTGGAAACCACTCCCGCCCCGCGCACGAAGAGGATATCTGGCCCGTTACTCAGCGCTGGTATCTTCCGCCGATGAGGGCGCCGTGATGAAAACGCCACGGTGGGGGAATGACTGAGGATGAATGGCACAGGGCATAACGGGGCCGCGCAGAGCGGCCCTGCCTCCACGGCGACCTGGCACGACAAACGTGTGGCTGAGGTCGTTCAATTGCTGGCAAGCAACCTGTCCTCCGGACTGACTGATGATACGGTCCAGCGCAAGCGGCAGCAGCATGGGTTCAACGAATTGCAGGAACGGCCCCCTACGCCTTTCTGGCACATGTTGTTGCAGCAGTTCAACAATTTTTTAATCATTATCCTGCTGGTTGCCGCATTGGTCTCGCTTCTCCTGGGCGATTATATTGAGGCCGGTGCCATCATGGCGATTGTCGTCTTGAATGCGGTTCTGGGTGTCATACAGGAGGCGCGGGCCGAACAGGCGTTGACTGCACTCAAGAAGATGACAGCTCCGGAAGCTCGCGTGATTCGGAATGGCCATTACACAACTGTGTCATCTCGTGAGCTGGTGCCTGGCGATGTGGTCATCCTGGAGACGGGAAACTACATTCCGGCAGATGTACGTTTGATCGAGAGCGCCAATCTGCGTGTCGATGAAGCATCCCTGACCGGTGAGTCGGTGCCGGTCGAGAAATATGCGGCTGACGTGCTGGATGCTGAAACCCCGCTGGGAGAGCGCTGTAATCTGTCATACATGAGTACCTTGATCACCTATGGTCGTGGAAAAGGTCTGGTCGTCGCTACGGGTATGCACACGGAGATCGGACGCATCGCCGAGATGCTTCAGTCCTACGAGGAAGAGCCGACCCCTTTGCAGAACAAGCTGGACCAACTCGGGCGCTGGCTGGGCATTGCCAGTCTCGCCATCTGCGCTCTGGTGGGCCTGATCGGTATTCTTCGCGATACGTCGCTGGCCGTTCTGTTTTCGCAGGGGATCGGCGCGTACCTGGTCGCTTACCAGGAAGTCATCGTCTTCATGTTTCTGACGGCCGTCAGCCTGGCGATCGCGGCGGTGCCCGAAGGCTTACCGGCGGTCGTGACGATGTGCCTCGCGCTGGGAATGCGCGAAATGGTGCGGCGACATGCCCTGATCCGACGGCTGCCGGCCGTCGAGACACTGGGGAGCGCTACGGTTATCTGTTCCGATAAGACGGGCACGCTCACCAAGAACGAAATGATGGCGGTGCGGTTGTACGCCAATGGGACGTTCGTCCAGATTGCTGGAGAGGGCTACAATCCGGAAGGCGAGTTTTTCGTCGATGGGATTCCGGCGGACCTGTCCACGTACATGGAAGCTCACCTGCTGTTGCGTGGCGGGATGTTGTGTAACGACGCCTGGCTCGAAAACGATGACCGTACCGGAGGCTGGCGGATGGTTGGCGATCCGACCGAAGGCGCGCTGGTCGTCGCGGCGGCCAAGGTCGGGCTGTGGCGCGAAAGCCTGGAGACGGATTATCCGCGTGTAGCCGAGATCCCCTTTGACTCGGAACGCAAGCGCATGACCACGATCCATCAGGAGAATGGCACCGGACGCTATGTGGCTTATGTGAAAGGTGCGCCTGAGATTATGTTGGATGTCTGCGACCGCATTCTTCTGGATGGACAGGAACGTTCGTTGGATGCAGTCGAGAAACAGCGCATCCTCACGGTCAATGAACAGTTGGCTGGTGATGCGCTGCGGGTACTGGCTGTGGCTTACCGTCATCTGGATAGCGTGCCTGACAAGCCGAGTGTCGATGCGATCGAAGACCAACTCGTGTTCGTCGGCCTGATCGGCATGATCGACCCGGCGCGGCCTGAGGTGCGAGACGCAGTGCAGTCCGCCCGGCAGGCGGGGCTGAAGTCGGTGATGATCACCGGCGACTACAAAAACACGGCGGTCGCGATTGCCAGGGAGTTGACTCTGTTGCGCCCCGCTGGTCGAGTGCTGTCGGGAGCTGACCTGGACACGCTCAGTGACGAGGCGTTTACGGCCTGTGTCGAGGACGTAGATGTATATGCGCGTGTCTCGCCGCAACACAAGGTGCGTATTGTGGAAGCGCTCAAGAGCCACGGACACATCGTGGCGATGACCGGGGATGGGGTCAACGATGCGCCCGCTCTGAAACGTGCCAATATCGGGGTGGCGATGGGGATCACCGGAACAGACGTGTCCAAAGAGACGGCGGATATGGTGTTGACCGATGACAACTACGCTTCGATCGTATCCGCCATTGAGGCTGGACGCATCATCTATTCCAACATCCGCAAGTTCGTCTACTACCTGCTGTCGTGCAACATGGGAGAAATTCTGGTGATCTTTCTCGCCATGTTGGCCAATTTGGGCATTCCACTGACGCCGATCCAACTGCTGTGGTTGAATCTGCTGACGGACGGTGCACCTGCCTTGGCGCTTGGGTTGGAGAAGGGTGATCCCGACATCATGAAACACCCGCCTCGCAAACCAAATGAGCCGATTATCGATTCGTCAATGATCGTCGGGATCGCCGTGCAAACCGTTTTCATCACGGTTGCGACGCTGTCTGCCTACATCATCGGCCTCAGGATGTTTCCGGACAAAGTTGAACACGCCCGGACGATGGCTTTCGTCACCCTGTCCGCTTCCGAGCTGTTCCGGGCCTACACGGCCCGTTCGGAATACTATTCGGTATTCCAGATCGGGTTGTTCTCGAACAAATACATGCAGATGGCGGTTGGTTTGTCCATTGTGCTGTTGGGCCTGGTTATTTATGTGCCGTTTCTGAATCCGGTGTTTAATACCTTTCCACTCACGTGGGAGGAATGGGGTGTGATTCTGCCGCTTATCCTGCTCCCTTCTATTGCCGCAGAAGTCATGAAGTGGGTGATGAGGCGCGTGCGAAGCGGCGCCATGTAGTCCAAATCACAATCAACAGTCAGAGGAAAGGAGAATTGCGATGGATGAAGTGCTTCGTATCGATAATCTTTTCGCCAGGCGAAGTATCCGCAAATACACTGGAGAACCGGTGACCGCTGAGCAGGTTGATTTGCTGCTCAAGGCGGCGATGGCAGCACCGTCTGCGTCGAACCTGAAACCCTGGCATTTTGTGGCTATCACCCGGCGACCTGTTCTGAACCAGTTGGCCGAGATCCACCCGCATGGGAAGATGCTCACGGAAGCCGCGTTGGCGATCTGTGTGTGCGGAGACCCGACAATCAACGAACGTATGTGGAGCCAGGATGCTGCAGCCGCGACGGAGAATATCTTGCTCGCTGTCACCGGGCTCGGATTGGGTGCAGTCTGGCTGGGCGTCTATCCACGAGAAGAACGAATGCAGCCTATCCGCAGCCTGCTGGGCATTCCGGATGATATCGTGCCGTTCAGTGTGGTTTCGATCGGCCACCCCGCTGAGGCGCGCCCGGCGCGTACCCAATATGACGAGAGCCGGGTGCATCGCGAAGCGTGGTAGGGGCAATTCGACCGTTTGAGCGACGATACGCTGACCCTTTGCCGAGGAGTTATAACGTGGACTTTCGTGAGGATTTTCGCAATGCAGGATACGATTCTCGGTTGGCATGGTACAACGAACCGGGGGAGTATTCCGTCGCAGACGGCTGTTTGGTCGTGCGACCCGACGCGGATACGGATTTCTGGCAGAAGACCTGCTACGGTTTCACTCCGGACAGCGGGCATTTGCTGTACCTGGAGTTGGTTGGCGACTTCGACCTGGAGACACATGTCCATTTCAGTTTCGCAAACCAGTACGATCAGGCGGGATTGCTGGTGCGTACCGATGCGGAACACTGGGTGAAGACGTCGGTCGAATTCGAGCCGGCGGGCCCTGCCTCGCTGGGCGTGGTCATGACCGATATATACTCCAACTGGTCCATATCCGGGTTCTACGGCGACCATATTTATTTGCGCGTCCGTCGGGTGGGTGACGTGTTTGGTGTCTATCACGCGCTCGATGGTCAATCGTGGAATCTAATGCGCCTGGGCTGGCTGGCGCTGTCGGACCCACTGCAGGCGGGGCTGTATGCCTGTGCTCCGAAGGGAGCCGGGATGGAGGCGCGATTCGACTATCTGCAGATTTCCCCGCCACAAAGTAAAGAGTTTCACTAGCCGAGAGACAACGGAAAGGACTGCCTGTAGCATTCGGAGCGGGCAGTCCTTCGTTGCTTTGTTTTGTGTGTGGTGTTGCCGGTTACGGCAGATCTTCGCCTGCCAAGATTCGCGTTTCTACGACTAACCCCGCTTTCAGATATACCCGTGGGATGCGCGGGGCCAGCGCCGAAGTGATTTCATTGACATGGGTGTCTACCAGTCTCGCGACATCTTCGCTTAGAATACATTCTGAGCCCTGGCTGCCGATGAGGACAACTTCATCGTAGAGCGCGGCCTCCGGAATGTGCGCTACGTCGATCATGAATTGGTCCATGCAGACTCGGCCCACGATCGGCGCACGCTGTCCGCGGACGAGGACGAACCCACGGTTGGATAACACACGGCGATACCCGTCACCGTATCCGACCGGTACAACAGCGATGCGAGTTGGTTTCGGCGTGACATAAGTTCTGCCGTAGCTGATCGCGCTCCCTTCCGCCTGGACTTCCACTCGAACGAGATGGCTCTTCAATGCCAGGACAGGGCGCAGCTCAATGGTCCCCGCATCCTTTTGTCTGCTAAATGGGTCGAACCCATGAAGGGCCGTGCCGCATCTGACCATGTCCAAACGCATTTCAGGGTACTTGATTGCTGCTGCGGAGTTACAGAAATGGCAGATTGAAATAGCATACCCTGCTTGTCTCAAGGCTTCTCTGGCCCCGATGAGACGCTCAAACTGCATACGCGTGTAGGCGATATCACTCTCGGATGCTTCATCGGCGACCGCCGGGTGCGAGTATAAGCCCTCCAGGGCCAGTCCCGGCATTTGCGAGACGGCTCGCGCGAAGTCGATCGCCTGTGTGGGGAATACCCCCAGCCTACCCATACCCGTGTCGATCTTGAGATGCACGGGTACTTCT
Organism: uncultured Anaerolineae bacterium; assembly: GCA_964589015.1. Classification (GTDB taxonomy): domain Bacteria; phylum Chloroflexota; class Anaerolineae; order DAOTYC01; family DAOTYC01; genus CAZPTF01. The sequence continues at coordinate 24,707 of CAZPTF010000002.1, read as the reverse complement.
TTTCCGTAGTATTCAGCCGCTCGCGAGAGCGCTTGTGCTTGCTCTGGCTGTGTCAAAGTCGGTCGCAGACCCCAGCGGACCATCGTGTCGGCTTCGTCCGGCATGGTATGCCCAAGGACGAGGATGGGAGCGGAGATGTGCGCCTTACGCAGCTCGACGCCTTCGACGGAACGGTTGACCATGATCCACTTCGCGCCGTTCTGCAAGGCCTCGCGTGCGATCTGTACAGCGCCGTGACCGTACGCATCGGCCTTGACCACCGCGGCTAGTAGCACATCGCGCCCAATACGTTGCTTCAGCGCCCGCACGTTCGCCGCCGCCGCATCCAGATTGATCTCCGCCCAACTGAGTAGTGCTTGCTTCGTCAAAGTGTTTCTCCTCGTACGCCAACAGATGATCCCGACGGTGTCGAAGTGCCTCCGCCCGCCGGGGATGGGGCCCGCTGTGGTAGAAGCGATGCCCACAGTGAAAACTGCGCTCCCGGTTACGACTCCAGCGCCTGCCGGACCACCTCGACGATGTCGATGACCTTCATGCGCACGTGGTTCCGGCGTACCGCGGCACTTAAGGTCCGTTCGCACTGCTGGCAAGCACTCACGAGCAGCTGAGCACCAGTGCGTTGGGCCTCCGCCAGCCGGTGACTTCCAACTTCCGCCGAAACCTCTGGGTTCAGTGACTCCTGGTTCCCTCCACCGCCGCAGCAGATTGCATTCGCCCGGTTATTGGTCATCTCGACGAACTCCAGACCAGGGATAGCGGTCAGAATGCGCCGTGGTGCATCGAATTCCTGGCTCTTTCGCCCCAGGTCGCACGGGTCGTGATAGGTGACGCGCTGTTTGACTTCGCGCAAGGGAACGCGTCCACTTTCGAGCAGCTCGGCGAGGTATTGTGTGGCGTGCATGACCTCGAATTCGCCCACCGGATAGTATTCATGCCAGGTGTGATAACACGAGGGACATGTGGCGACGAGCTTCTTGACGCCCAGGCGTTTGATCTCATTGATGTTGTGCTCGATGAGACTGCTGATGTCCAACCCGGCGGTGAGCAGGGGATAACCGCAACACCATTCCGCACCGCCCAGAGTTGTGTAGTTCACGCCCGCCGCTTCGAGTATTTCGATGAAGCTCTGCGGAATGGTGTAGGCCCTTGGGTAGAGACTGGAGACGCACCCGATGTAAAACAGGACTTCTGCCTGGGCTTTTCCTACCAGTCCGTCGGGTTTGTGTTCGAGGTTCCCCTGCCACAACAAGCGATTCTCATTGTCTTCGCCTGAGATGTTGTGTTGTGTTTCGACCCGGCGACCCAGTTCAGCCAGTTCGTCGGGGAAGTATTCTGTCTCTGCCAGTGCACGGCGTGCGATGCTGAAGATTTCGTAGGCACGCACGCCGCCGGGGCAATTCTGGAAACAGGACCGGCAATCCATACACGAGTAGATATACCGGCTGACCGCTTCGGACATGGGCAATTTGTGCTGCAAGATACCCAGCAAGAGCTGCACCTTGCCGCGTGCGGTGGCCGACTCCCGACGTAGCACGTCGTAGGTGGGACATGCGGCCTGGCAGAATCCACAGCGCGTACAGCGCAACATCTCGTCGTAATAGGCTCTCAGAAGCTCTTCCAAAGGGTACTCCTCAACGAACAAGTGTGATGACTAGACGGTTGCAAAGTATACTCAGCGTTCAAGCCCTCCGTCAAAGCGGGAGGAATTGCTTTGGGAACTTCGCGACGACGGTATAATTGGGATCCACGACGTTACCGATACGCGCCGCACCAGCTTGTGTGACTACCTGCAGCGCTTCCAGACGGTCGAAGCCGTAATCCGTCACCAGCCAATCGATCAACTCGACATGTGCAATCCGAAAAGCGTCGATGAGTGGACGGGTGCTGCCGGTTGTCATGATGTAGTCATCGTTCTCGAAACGGGGCCAACCGATATGTTCCCCCTTCTCGATGTTCACTTCGAGGGTTACCTCAGCGGTGGTCTCGATCGCACTACCACCGGTCTCACCATCGCCCTGTGCAGCATGGACGTCTCCGAAGAACAGATAGGCTCCGCGGACGAAAACGGGTAAGTAAATCATCGTCCCCACCTGCGTCTCCGGACTATCCATGTTGCCGCCGTGCTCGGCTGGAGCCATGGAAAAAATGACCTGCCCGAAACGCGGGGCAACACCAATGCAACCCAGGAAAGGAGTCAGTGGGATCTCGATGTGCTTCAGCCGACTATTGGGCAGCAGCAGTCTTCCGCGCATCTGTTCGCGGTCTAACTCCCAGCGATAGAATTGCTCGGGGAGTGCCGCGTTGAGTCCTGTCGGACCGTTGATTCGTGATTCGATTACCAGACCGCCGAAACCCGGATTGAGCGCAGACCAACCCCAATCTCGATTCAACTTGATCTCCAGAATGCGGACCGCGAGCGTGTCGCCCGGCTCTGCACCTTCGACGTAGATCGGTCCGATCTGGGGGTTGGAATCGCGCAGCCGGGTGTCCGGCGCCGCCTGCCGCCGCGACTCCGGAATCTGCTCGCCGGTCTCGTCCCAGTTTCGGGCATCGACCGTGCCGGCAGTGACGCGCTCGCCCGGATGGATGTGCAAGATAGGGGGGTGAGGCCCGAATGTGTAGTACACAACTGCCGGATTGATGTGATGTGTCTTAGTCGCCATGAGGTTTTCCTCGCCGCAGGATTTGTCGTAGCGCTATTCTAGCACGGTTTCGCACCACTGCCAACAGCGCAGGGTGCCTCGGGTGCATTCAGTTATTTTAACGACAATTGCATCGTCTCCGGCACAATAAATTCGCCTCAAAGCACGCCTGCTGGCCCACACTGGGCCAATCTCCGCACAGGTCGTGTGGGTGCCTGGCCACCCGTTCACGTACGCTACTTCACAAGTGGAACGTGTCCGGGATTGGAACAGTCTCGACCGGCAAGAAGACGTTCGTGTGAACCTGTCCGGTCGTGTCGAAAACGTGACCGGCCCACTGCTCGGTGGGCTCCCATTTTGGCCGTACGCCGGAGGTAACGCGGCGGTTGACAGACTGCACGAAACGCACTACAATTATGTTAATATCTGGAGTTGACCTCGTGGGTGTTCTTGCGGAGGGTATGGTTATGCCAGCAGAGCAATTGGAGTTGTTTCCTTCGATGGGGTCTTCAGGTGATACCGATGTACCCGATTTGGTCGTACGCCAGCAATCGCCCGGTGCCCAGTCGGGAGAACAGACTCTCGATGCCCGGACATCACTTGCCGAAGCTATTGAAGGATTTCGCGGATATATGCGGGAAAAGGGATTCACCCAACACACCATCAATTCCTTCCTGGGCGATCTGTCTATCCTCACGCGTTATTTGAAACCGGGGCGAGCGATTGGCTCGATCTCGACGAAAGACCTCAAAGACTTCTTGCACTACTTGCTATATGGGAGAGGGACGCCGTGTAACCCGAAATCGTACGCGCGCCGCCTGACTACACTCAAGGTCTTTTTCCTCTGGTTGGCGGACACAGAGGTGATCTCTGTCGATCCGGCTGCCCCGATCGTACACGAACCGGTATCCACCCCGCTGCCGGAGATTCTGTTCGACGACGAAGTCGAGCGGTTGCTTGGCGCCGCACAAATGTGGCGCATGGGCGAGAAGCCGGACACACGCCCTTTGCTGCTGTTCCGTCTGCTGCTCGCGACGGGGATTAAGAAGGCCGAATGTATGGCGATCAAACTGAGTGATCTGGACCTTTCGCAGGAAGATGCCGGGGTGTTGCTGGTCAGGTACGACAACCCGCGGCGCAAACACAAGGAGCGTAAGCTCAGCCTGGGGGCGGGGTTCGCCGGCCTGTTGCGGGAGTATCGCAGCCAGTACCACCCTCAGGTCCATCTGTTCGAGTGTACCAATCGCAATCTGGAATACGTGTTGCGCGATCTGGGAAGAGCGGCCGCAATCGAAAAACCGGTCTCCTTTGAGACACTGCGCATGACCTGCGCCGTGCGTGACTTTCGGCGCGGTATGGATTCCGAGGCGCTGCGGCTCAAGCTGGGTTTGTCTCGCATCAGTTGGGAAGAGACCGCAAAGAAAATCGAGCTGCTCGCAGCGGATCCGCTGTAAGCCGGGGGTTTTGCGCATGGCGAGCGCTCGCGCTGATAAGGACACGGGGCATTCGTTGCTCGCGAGGTGGCGGGTTATGGGTGGCGCATGGGTAGGATGATGCGGTACAGCGCCTGATATTCCTCGTTCGTGTTGAGGTATTCTCCGCTCCACCCACCTATCGCATACAGGCTGACGTCGATTGCCGTCAGCCCCAAGTTGCGCCATTGCCCGATGATTGGGCTTTCGAAGCTGAACCAGGTGTCGCTGCGTGGGTCATAGCGTTCGTTGTAAGCCAGATAGTTCTGCCAGCCCCCACCGATGGCGAACACGCTGTCCCCCACTGTGGCCACCGCCAGGCCGCCGCGGGGCAGGCTCATCGATCGCCGTTCTCTCCAAGGCGAACGGTTGCCGCCTTCCCAGTGGGGGTTGTACTCCTGGCAGACGGCGAATTCCTGTTTTTCATCGTATCCACCGATCACGTAAATCCGGTCTCTGAGCGCAGCGGCTCCGGCAAACGCTCGCGGGGTGGGCATGGGTGTCCCGGCGCTCCAGGTATCGGTCGCAGTGTCGTAGATGTGTACTGCGTCCAGGTACGATTCCCCGTCCCATCCGCCAAAGAGATAGACCTTGCCTTCCATAGCGGCAATCGCATAGGCGCAGACAGGTCTTGGCAACGAACTCAACGTGATCCACTCGTCACCGGTCGGCGCGTAAGCCTCGAGCGCGTCAGTGACCTGCCCGTTGCTCAATATGCCCCCTGGGACGTAAATCAGGTTGCCCACCGTGACGGCGCCAATATTGCTTACGGCCGTTGGCTTGGGCCTGCCCAGTTGCCAGGTATTACTGTGCGGATCATACGCTTCGACTTCGGAACTGACCCCATCGCCGGTATCCCCACCGATGGTGTAGACCCACCCATCGAATGCCGCCGCAGCCAGCCGGGCGCGCGGAGACAGCATGCGTGCACGGCTGCTCCACCGTGAGGTTGGGGCCAGCGAGTTGTCTTCCTTCGAGCTATCTTGGTCCGTGAAAACGTTGGGCGGAGACATTGCCTCCCGGCTGGAACTATGCAACAATGGTGGGAGCAAAGCCAGCGTGAACAGCACGGCTGCGCTGGTGATGAAGAATAGCCGCTTCCAGAGTGGGAGCGGCAACTTTGGAAGTGGTGCTGGACTTTCGACAGGGATATCTGTGTCCTCATCCGGTTGGAGCTGATCTGTCTCTTCCTGCCGGTGGTTGGACACGACGACCAAACCCTGCTGTACAGCCCACATCGTTGCTTCGGTACGTGATTCTACCTCAAGTTTGGAGAAAACGTTGCGCAAGTGCACTTTGACCGTGTTGATACTGATACACAGCTCGCGTGCAATCTGCTGATTTGTAGCCCCAGTCGCTACCAGGCTAAGAATTTCCTGTTCTCGTTCGCTCAGTGGGTTGGGCACTTCGGTCATGATGATCTCCAAAGTGGGGTATCCATCAAAACCATGATCATTCGCTTACAGTATATCAAGAGCAAGCGGATTTTACAAACGCAGGGAAGATTGCGCGAACACCGGCATGGACAGTTGTGGCGATCTGATGTAGAATGGAAGGGCGGTGCACACGATTGAGCGGTCGTGCCGGCCTTCGGTTGTTTGGACCGAGCGCGTACAGTGACGATGAGGTGGTGTCAGTGAAGAATAAGTTGCCCGATCAGGCTGCATTGGCTGAAGGTGCTCAGGCTCCCGACCTGTTGGATTCACTGGACAAACTGGAAACCGTTCTGGCGACTGTATCACGCGGGAACGAGGCACTCTCCACTCAAGCACACGAGTTGTTGGACAGGATGCGCACGGATGCACAGCGGCTCGTGAACAATCAGATGCGGTTGGCAACACTGTGCGAAATCGGGCGAGAGGCTGCGTCGATTTTGGCACTGGACGACTTGCTGACTTCCATCTTGGATCAGGCCATACGTCTGGTACAAGCAGAACGTGGGTTGCTCGTCCTCTGTCGGGACGGCAGCGACGATGACTTCGACATCCCGTTAGTCAGAGGGATGGATCGGTCCGCGGTGGAGGCGACCGATGACCGCGCGGTCAGCCAGAAGTTGATCAGGCACGTCCTGCGGCGGCGATGTCCGTTGATTACAACCGACGCACAGAGTGACGCGCGGTTCGACACCAGTGCAAGCGTCGTGGCGCTGCAGATCCGATCTGTGCTGGCGGTTCCCTTGATTTTCCAGCAGGATTTGATTGGGGCGATCTATCTCGATACGCGCATGACCGCGCGGACGTTTGCGGCTGAAGATTTGAATCTGCTCAACGCGATGGCGAACCAGGTCGCCGTTGCCATCCACATTGCTCAACTCTACACAGACCTGGAAGCGAAGAACCGTGAGCTGGCGACGATGGTGCAGGAACTGCGGGAGACTCAGGAAGAACTGGTTCGTCGCGAGCGGCTATCCGCCATCGGACAAATGTCCAGTACGATCATCCACGATATCAAGAACCCTATGGCGAGTGTCAAAGGGTTCGCTCAGTTGTTGGGCAAGCCCGAGTTGACCGACGAGCAGCGCAAGCGATTTTCGGAATTTGCTGTCCAGGCGATAGACAGTTTCATCGGAATGACGCAGGAAATCCTGGACTATGCACGCGGTGAGCAGACTTTGAACGTGGAGCGTTTCGATGTCAGCGAATTCCTGGTCAGCCTACGCGATTTCGTAAGCAGGGACTGCGCGGGCTACGAAATCGATGTTGAACTCGAGCCCGGTTACGGTGGAGAACTGGTCGGCGATCGTCAAAAGCTCTGGAGAGCCTTCTACAATATTGCGCGGAACGCAGCAGAGGCGATGGAGGGTTCAGAGAAGAGAAGAGTTTTGACCATTGCCTCTCAGCGATCCGATTCCGGAGTTGTGTTTACGTTGA
>CAZPTF010000002.1:0-17623 GCA_964589015.1 uncultured Anaerolineae bacterium | reverse complement strand
GAATGGAGTGCCACGCTGGTGCCTATTGTCTGTTCGGCAGGCAGCATCGCCCTGCTCTTCATGCTTGCCTTCAGGTGGTGGGGGCTGTCTGTCGCCCTGTTGTCCGCTGCATTCATGGTGTTGGTGCCGATGGATGCCTATTATGGTCGGATGGTGGATCACGAGGCGCCTACGCTGCTGTTTTCGTTGCTGGCTTTCTATCTCTATACATTATGGAAGGAAAAGCGTTCGAGAAGCTACCTGATCGGCGTCTTTGGGGCACTGATTCTGGCGATGTTATCCGGTTTTCCCGGTTATTTCGTTGCTCCCTGGTTGGCCCTGTATCATATCTTCTCTGAACGCTACAGCAAGAGCCGCTGGACGATCGCGATTCTGCTCCTGTTATCTGGCCCGCTGTTCTTCCTTATCTCGGCGGTTTATCTTCGCTGGCTCACTGGCTCTTTCGCTATTCTGGCTAACCGTTTTGCCATCCGTATTGCTGGTGGCTGGGGACCGTGGGTATTTACACTGCCGGAGCTGTACCGTCTGGAGTTCGAGCGCATTCGCGGGTTATACACGTCTACCTTGATGTTGTTGAGCGTGATATGGGTCGCTTTCATGGCGTGGGATGTGTGGCACAAGCGAAATTGGGAACGTCACGGTTTCGTTGCCATGTTGGGGGGATTCGGCATCACGTATGTGGTACTATTCCAGCAGAGTGCGTACCAGCACGATTTTATGGTGTACTACCTGACCCCATTCTTCTGTATCGCCTCTGGCTGGGCGCTCGTACTCCTGATCGAGCGATTCCTGTATGGGCGATGGCACATTTTGGCGGCATTGGCGCTGATCGTATTCGTTGCCTTCTTTGGCGAGGCGACTGCCATGCTGCGGAGCCTGTATTGGCCTCGCCAGGCCGACCATGTGGAGGTCGCACAGTACCTGAACGGAAAACTCCCCGATGATGGGAAGGTCATATCCATTGTCGAGGACAACATTCGCAACCAATGGCGGTTCTATATCGACAGGCCTTCTCGTGACGATGTCACCGACCTGGCTCTGTTCGAATGGGTAATCACCGATCCTACCTATCGCTACTTCGTGTTGGACAGCAGGCTTTCCTCTAGTACGACTTTGGAGCTACGCGCGCATCTGTTCGAGCACTATTCTGCCGAGGTGCGGGGGCCATTTCTGATTTTTGACCTGCACAACGAGAGTCCCAACCTGATTATTGCTGACGGGGCCGTGAGATCCTTCCATCCGCTCTCGGGCGAGCAGTTCCAGCACAAGAATCTGACCTTATTGGGTTACGAAATGCCTGCCGAGGTGTCCTGGAATCGTCCATCTGGCTGGAACAAGTATCTCTATTCGGCTGAAACATATTGGCCCGAACAGCCGGACATTGCCGTGCAGGTTACCGTATACTGGCGCGGAGAGGAAGCGGTTCCCAGCGGATATCGGCCGGCTGTTACCCTGCGGTCTGAGCACGACCGCTTGTATCAGCTCGAACCCATCTTCGCTCCCGAAATGGCGGCATATCCGCCGGAGTATTGGGAGCCAGGGGCGACGGTCCGCACTGACTATTTCTTCTCGATTCCGGAGAGTTACCCAGCCGTCCGGTATACGCTCTCCATCAATTGGTCCACCGGCACGGAACCGGACCGGCTACGTGATGACGATGGGTGGATCCCGGTTGCGGAGTTGTCGGTTCTGCCTGTGTCGCTACCCAAACCTCTGCGCGAAATACCCAGGCCCAGATATCACATGGCGAGTACCCCGGTCGCGGGGCTGAAGTTCCTGGGATATGATCTGGACCGGGAGAAGGTGAAACCCGGAGAGACCCTTCGGCTAAAAACCTACTGGCAGGCGACCGCAGGTCTGAATGACGACTACGCATTTCTGGCGCAACTGGAGAAGGGGAAGTACGAACTGACTGAGCCGCTGGGAACTGGTCCAACGCGGCTGTGGGAAAGCGGCCAGGCTTATCGGGTCGAGTCGAATTGGACGCTGCCAGCGGAGATCCTGGCGGGCAACTATCCCTTGACCCTGAAAATACGTGGCCGGGATGAGAAGGCATCTATCCCTCTGACCACGTTGGAGGTCGTGACCGATCAACAGGTTGGGCTTGTGCAACGCTGGGGCTATGCAAATGGTGTCGGCGATGCTGGGGAATTGTCTCCGGGCGAGCCGCGCCTCTTGAATTTCACCCTGCGTGAGCCTCATGCGCTCACCGTGCTGGCGACCTGGACGGGACGCTCCGCGCTGGATCAGACGCGTGTGGAAGTCTATGTGGTGAATGGCTCCTGGTATGCGCCACGCAAATACCTGACTACCTGGGTGGTCGGACAGGGAATGTTGCGCACCGCATGGGTTCATGTCCCCGAGTCGCTGACCGCACGCGGACAGAACACCATCGAACTGCGCGTGCCTCCAGTTTCCGGCGAGGTGCATTCCTTGGGTTGGCGCGGGACGCTGGACGCGTTCATCCCTGGCATTTTGCATGATGTGGGTGAGAATGAGGCGGGTGCGCTAGAAATCGATTTCGTGCAAGTCGTCGCACTGGATGCGGGCGATTCTTGGGAAGCCTTCTATGACCTGGCGGCAGTTTACACCGAGCGCGAAATGTGGGATGAGGTGAAACAGGTCTATCGCAAGGCTCACGAGAAGGGCATCCTGCCAACCGACCCGCAAGACCTGCAACTATTCTTTGAGGCCGAGCAGGCGTCGCCCGATGCAAACCTGAAATCTCAACTCGAGAGCCGGTTGATGAATCTGATCCCGAATCAGACTCACGTTGTCCTCGGGGAGCGCATCGCGTTCCTCGGATACGAGCTGAAACGTGTATCTCCGGAGGGCGTGCACATCACGCTGTTCTTCAGGGGATTGAAGCCGCTGGCTAAGGACTACACGGTATGGGTGCATGCCGTTCCCCACGATCCCGGCAACCTGTTCGGTACGGCAAGGGAACAGGGCTATTTCGCCCTCGATCGTGCATTGCCGACTTCTTCGTGGAACGCCGGAGTGATTTGGCGGGAGAGTTACGATGTGATTTTGCCGCCGGATAGCTACGATTTCAGCCTGGGAATCTGGCGCTGGCAGGATGGCAGCCGGCTATGGCGTCAGGATCACCCCGACGCGCATATTATCGAGCTGGGGTGGATTGACCTGAACTCGTGAAAATAGCATCTCCCAGGATCATCCCTGGGAGATGCTCGCTGTATACCGGTGCCGCTCCCGAGACCTCATCCTTGGAGTGTCGAGAAGTGGCTCCTTGACAGCTTCTAAACCACCTGTCCCATTGTATTGACAATGGGCCGGTCATGCAACTCGGCGCATATTCAACAGTTTCGAGATATCCCCGGTTACTTGCGCGTAGTGGTCAAACTCCATGCTGAAAGTACCACGGCCCTGTGTCCGCGAACGCAACCCACTCGCATATCCGAACATTGCAGCGAGTGGCACATCGGCCATGATGACCTGGATGCCACCGGGACGCAGTTCCATGCTCGTGACATTGGCCCGGCGCATGTTCAGCTCGCCGATGATGTCTCCTGTATACTCCTCCGGTGCGACGACTTCGACCCGCATGATGGGCTCCAACAACACGGGACTTGCCTTCATAGCATTCTCGCGTACGGCAAACATGGCTGCCGAGCGAAAAGCGTAGTCGGAAGAGTCGACTTCGTGGTATGTCCCGTCCACTAACTTGACCCGGATATCGACCATTGGATACTCCGCCAGCACGCCACGTTCCAGCGCATCACGGATGCCCGCCTCGACAGCCGGAATGAACTTTCTGGGGATGGCTCCACCGGTGATTTTGTCTTCGAACTCGAAACCGCCCCCGGATTCCATTGGCTCGAGCTCCAGAACCACGTGAGCGTATTGGCCGTGACCGCCGGTCTGACGGACCAACCGGTATTCAGCCGTGATGGGCTTCGTGATGGTCTCACAGTAGGCCACTTGTGGCTGTCCCACATTGGCTTGCACCTTGAACTCACGCATCAGGCGGTCGATCAAAACTTCGAGGTGCAATTCGCCCATGCCGGCGATGGTTGTCTCAGCGGTTTTGTCATCGTGTGCCACATGGAACGTCGGGTCTTCCTCCGCCAGCCGTTGCAGGGCGATCCCCAGTTTATCTTCATCCGCCTTCGATTTGGGCTCGATGGACAGCTTGACGACCGGAGTCGGGAAGGAGATCTTCTCCAGGATCACCGGACGGTCAGCTCCATGCAGTGTCTCTCCGGTAGCGATTTGCTTCAAACCCAGCACTGCGCCAATGTCTCCCGCCCTGATTTCCTCGACTTCCTCACGATGGTCTGCGTGCATGCGGACCAGGCGTCCGATTCGTTCCTTGGTATCCCGGCCAGGATTGTAGACAGCATCGCCTCGCCGAACGACTCCCGAATAGACGCGCAAATAGGACAGACGTCCCACGTATGGGTCGGTGTTGATTTTGAAGACCAGGGCGGCCATCGGCTCGTGCTCATCCGATCTGCAGAGAATCTCGGCGTTGGTATCGGGATCGATGCCCTTGATGGCTGGGACGTCGGATGGTGCCGGCAGGTAGTGAACAACTGCATCGAGTAGCGGCTGAGTCCCCTTGTTCTTCAAGGATGAACCACACAGGAAGGGAATCAGTTGGCGTTCGATGGTCGCCTGACGCAACGCGCTGCGCACCAACGCGACGGGAATGTCCGCCTCTTCGAGATAGAGCGCGGCGATCTCGTCATTGACGTCGGCCAATGCCTCGATCAGCCTGGCGTGCGCTTGTTCGTAATCCGCGCACAATGCCTTCGGGATTTCGCCGACGATCATCTGCGCGCCTTCCGTATCGGCGTAAGTGATCGCCTCACCTTCGATGACATCGATCGTGCCCTGGAATCTGTCCTCGCTGCCGATCGGAATCTGGATCGCGACGGGGTGCGCACCCAGCCGGTCCCGCACCATCTGCAGAGTACGCCAGAAGTCAGCGCCAGTACGGTCCATCTTGTTGACGAAACCCAGCCTCGGCACTTCGTAGCGATCGGCCTGTCGCCATACGGTCTCGGACTGTGGCTCGACACCGGCCACGCCGTCGAAGACGACGATGCCACCATCCAACACGCGCAGAGCGCGCTGGACCTCGGCGGTGAAATCGATGTGCCCTGGCGTATCGATCAGGTTGATCTGACAGTCTTGCCATGTGCACGTGATGGCGGCTGACTGAATGGTAATCCCGCGTTCTCGTTCCTGCGGCATGAAATCGGTTACGGTGTTGCCGGCGTCAACGTTACCGATGCGGTGGGTGTTCCCCGTGTAGAAGAGGATACGTTCTGTCGTTGTCGTCTTGCCCGCGTCGATATGCGCGATGATGCCAATGTTCCTGATTTTTTCCAATCTCTCGTTCATGTAATTATCAAACTCCCCAAATGTTGCTCTGATGAATGAAACCTGGGCTGCTATTTGGGCAGTGTTCTTCACATACCCGTCCACGACATGCAACAGCGGTCTCCTTATTATTGGGCTGTCGGTTCCAGCAATCCTTCGCTATCGAACCGGATAAGGATGACCGCTCTAGGCTTCAATACTCGAACTACACAATATCGGTTGACAGACATAGTTGTCCGCAGGATAGATACGCTACCCTGCGGACGATTATATTCTAGCACACCCATCCAAAAAATGCAAATTCGGTGTTCGTATGCCACGTTTGGCTACTTGTGGCCTTTCCTTTTTGTGCTATAATTGCAGGCTGTATGCTGCATTGGCGACAGAGCGGACGTCCTGTGCGTTGAGACGGGTTCTTCTATCCGACCCCTGTGGACTGCCCGCTTTTTCTGTGCCAGTCGCTGGGCTGAGAGTGGAAAAATACCTGCCTTGAACGTAAGGCCTTCGGTGCCGCGTTGACATACATTGTAGGGATGAATTCATCACGAGGAGGGAAAAGGGATCATGAGAAACACTATCAGACTCGCGCGTTTGCTGTCCGTATGTGTAGTAATCGTCCTGCTCGCCGGGTTGCTGTCTGCGTGTGGTGGGGGTGGAGCCCAGCCAGCTAAGGAGATGCCGAAAATCAAGCTGGGAGTACAGCCGTGGTTAGGCTATGGCCCGTGGTGGATCGCCGAGGAGAAGGGTTACTTCAAAGATCATGGCCTCGAAGTCGAAGTGGTCGATTTCACCTGGGACCAGGACATGACGGCGGCACTGGCGAGTGGCAAGCTCGATGTGGAGAGTGTCGCGACCAACGCAGTGATCGCTATGGTCAACCAGGATGTGGACGTTCAAGCCTTCCTGTTGCTGGATGCTTCCTCGGAAGCGGATGCAATTCTCGCACCCAAGGACATGGCCTCCGTGAAGGATCTCAAGGGCAAGCAGGTGGCGTTCGAAGCGGGTAGCACCAGTGAGCTCTTGCTGTCCTATGCGCTCAGCGAAGCGGGGATGACGATGGCGGATGTGGAAGCTGTGCCTATGGCGGCAGCGGATGCTGGAGCGGCGTTGATTGCCGGGAAGGTCGATGTAGCAGTCACGTATGAACCGTACATCTCGGCTGCGCTGCGCGATCAGGACAAGTATGGCATCCTGTATACGGCTGCGGAGAAACCCGGGTTGATCAGTGACGTGATGATCGCCAAAAGGGACTTCATCAAGGAGAACCCCGCAGTGTTTTCGGCGCTGGCCCTCGCCTGGGGCGATGCCATCAATTTCTTGCGTGACAATCCGGATGACGGCGGCAAGATCATTGCGGATGCCGTCGGCAGCCCGATGGATGAGTTCAAGGTCGCATTCGAAGGGGTACAGGTTTTCGATTTGGCCGAGAACAAACAGCAATTGGAAGGTCCTTTCCTCGAGACGTTCACAACCGTCGGAGAGATCATGAAAGGCATCAATCCCGATGAGATCAAAGAAGTGCCTGATCCGAAGACGATCATCACTGCGGAGTTCGTTCAGGAGAAGGGCAAGTAGCCGGCTCTGCGGGGCCAGTCTGTGATCGCGCGGGAGATACGGAGAGCGTGCCATGCTCGGGGACAGGCTCTCCGTGTCCTGTCTATCCGGCGCTGTTAATTCGACAACGAAGGGGGTAAGGCGACTCGGGCTTTGCGCCAATCGCCGCGCAGCGAGCCGGGCCGCAAACGCTTATGGTTCTCGGTAGTGTCCATGGCATCGACGAGGCGCTGGCGGTGGTCATTGTCCAGATGAAACCGATCAGCGCGGCTGATATGGGAGAAGTCCAACAGAACGTGAATACCTTGTGTGCCTGGCTGGACCGCGCAAAGGCGGGTTTCCCAGGTGCCGATCTCGTCGTATTTCCGGAAGGCTCATTGCAGGGCTATCACGTGACCAATTGGGAGGACACCGTCGTCGATCTGGAGGGGCCGGAAGTGGCGGCGCTGGCAACTCATTGCCGGCAACTGGGCGTCTGGGCTCATTTCTCGTTGTTGGAACGTAATCCGGGTGGGGGCAAACCGTATAATACCTCGCTGTTGATCGACGACAAAGGCGAGGTGGCGTTGCGTTACGTCAAAGTGAACCCGTGGGTGCCATTGGAAGAATGCACGCCAGGTGATTCCTTCTATGTTTGTGCCGGGCCGAAAGGCTCACGGTTGGGCGTGATCACGTGCTATGATGGCGACATGCCCGAGGCCGCGCGCGAAGTGGCTTCGCTGGGAGCGAACGTTTTGATCAGAGGGGCTGCCTATATGGAACCCTATTCCGACCCCTGGGTGTTCACCAATCGCGCGCGTGCATGGGAGAATCTACTGTATGTGGTCGCGGTCAACCAGGTCGGGACCGATCCCATGTATACCTACGTTGGGCGCAGCATGATCGTCGATTTCGATGGAGCAATCATCACCGAATTGTCCGCACACGCCGAGGGCATGACCAAGGCGGATATCTATCCTGCCCTGGTCGACAGTGCCAGAAAGCAGTACGCTGAACAGAACCACCTCTACAACTTGTTGCATCGCGGTTATTCCGCTCTTCCGCCGGAGGGGAAAAGGGATAATCCGTATCGGTTCTACCGAAACTGGAAATGACAGCAAAGGAAAACCATGAGCTCTGAAGTACCGCAAGCCGCAGGCGTTTCCGACGTCCCGCCCAACATCAGAAAACAGAGACTGCTCGTATTGCGGGAAGACATTGCCCAGCCCGTCTACACGCTGTCGGGTATTGTCTTCATCGCTATCCTGCTCGTGGGTTGGGCGGGTTTGACCTACGGTGGTTTTGTTTCTCCGTTATTTCTGCCAACCCCGACGGCGGTTGTCGCAGAGGCGTTCAGGCAAATCAGCAAAGGTATTCTGTTCCCCGACATGTGGGCGAGTGTCTATCGCATCATGCTGGGCTGGTTAATCGCGACGCTGTTCGCCGTACCCATCGGTATCCTGATGGGCAATTTCCGGTTTTTCGAAGGGCTCTGGGAACCGTTCATCGATTTGGTGCGCTATATGCCCGTCGTGGCTCTGGTTCCACTCACTATTCTGTGGGTTGGCATCGGTGATGAGCAGAAGTTCCTGATCCTGTTCATCGGCGTTTTCTTCCAGGAAGTGCTCATGATTATGAACAACGTCAAGGATGTGCCGATGGACTTGCTCCGCATCGGTTACACGTTGGGGTTGAGTCAGTGGGAGGTGCTCTGGCACATCGTGTTGCCGGCGTCCATGCCTGGCATCTGGGATACCTTTCGTATCACCGTGGGATGGACGTGGACATATCTCGTGGTGGCGGAGTTGGTCGCGGCGCGCAATGGGCTGGGACGCCGGATCATGGAAGCGCAGCGGTATCTTGCTACTGAGACGATTATTTTTGGCATCCTGGTTATCGGACTCCTGGGTTTGATTACGGATCTGTCCTTCAAGCTATTATACAATCACTTCTTCAAGTGGATGAAAGAGAATCGCTAGTGGATATACAACCCAAACTCGTCGCACAAGGCATTTCACACGTATTCGAAACGGGCAAAGGTGATCTGCTTGTCCTCGACCGCTTGTATCTGGAGGTCAAAGAAGGCGAGTTCGCCACGATCGTCGGGACCTCCGGCTGCGGGAAATCCACGTTTTTGCACATCGTCGCTGGTCTCACCAACCCCTCCGCCGGCGACGTCTTCATCGACGGACAAAAAATCCAGGGACCTGGTAGGGACCGCGGGATGGTGTTCCAATCGTACACCTTGTTCCCGTGGATGTCGGTCCAGAAGAATGTGGAATTTGCTCTCAAGAAGAGCCCGGTTGGAGCCAGGGAGAAACAAGAGCTTGCCGCATACTACATCGACATGGTTGGCCTTCGCGGGTTCGAGGATTCCTTTCCGGGGCAATTGTCCGGTGGTATGAAACAGCGGGTGGCTATCGCCCGGGCGTTGGTGTATCATCCCTCTGTGCTGCTGATGGACGAGCCTTTCGGCGCGCTCGATGCGCAAACCCGTGGTTTGATGCAGGAGCTGCTGCTCGACGTGTGGGAGAAGAACAAATGCACCGTGCTGTTCGTTACCCACGATGTGGACGAGGCGATTTTCATGTCGGATCACGTGTACATCATGACGACGCGTCCGGGAGCAGTGAAACGTGAGCTGGAGATCCCGTTGCCTCGCCCCCGCTCCTATGAAGTAGTCATGACCCCGGAATTCACTACCTTGAAGCGCGAAATCGTGGATGCGATTCGGGAAGAAACGCTCAAGACGATGAACGCGCCAACGGTCAAAGAACTCGCGTAACGACCTGCTCCTGCCGGAAGTCTGCCGCTCCTCATTTCTGCGCAGTCAATGTGAACAGTGTACCCCAGTCGAAGACCTGCGAATCGACCAGCTCGGTGTTTTTGTCCAGCCAGGCCTCCAGGTCCGGGTCGGTAATCTCCCCGCGCCATAGCCAGAAGGTCGGATGGGCTCCGACCCACTCCTGTAACTGGGCTGGCCAATTGGGCCGGCTGGTCTGTGCGACCAACAGATCGACAGCGTCATGCAGGAAGGGGTAAACCCGCCGGTAGGCAAGTGGGTCGGTGAAGAGTATCCCTGGTGCATGGCTTGTCCCGGCCTGTTCTTCCAG
The DNA here is from genome assembly GCA_964589015.1 of uncultured Anaerolineae bacterium. Lineage (GTDB taxonomy): Bacteria > Chloroflexota > Anaerolineae > DAOTYC01 > DAOTYC01 > CAZPTF01. The sequence continues at coordinate 7,628 of CAZPTF010000002.1, read as the reverse complement.
ATACGCGATGGCGGGACGGTACGTCTCTGCCCGGTAATGGTCGTCATAATACGTCCGTCCCAGGATGACTGCGGAGCAGACCCCCCAAGCCGCGAAAGCGATGAACAGCGCCGCGAGGATGCGATTCCACAGCCATGCCACCCTGTCCTTCGCTGGGAAAAGGGCCAGCGCTCCCTCTACACCGAGTGCGATCAGCAGTAGCGCCCTGAAGACGACGATCCCGACGAAGAAACCGTGCTGTTCGGGGAACATCACGAAGTAGATGGGCTGTTCCAGATAGTTGAGGATACTGAGCGCGAGTGCGTACGCGATGCCCCGTGGAATGGGGCAATATAGCACGACGAGAGGCAACAGATACACGAGAAATTGCGGACTGTACCCCTTCGAATAGAGCATGAACAACGTCATCGTCAGCAACGAGAGCCCCAGCACCTTGCGCTTATCCCGATAGTCCGCCGGACGTGTGTAGAAGAACAGGTAAATCAAGCCGAACGCCACACTGATCCACATCCAGGGGAGATGCCCGGGATGGATGGTGAAGTCCGTCACGGCACGGTCGAAGCGGTCTCCGCCGACCGCGCCGTAGGAGAAGAAACCTTCAAGTGCGGCCCAGAACGTTTCCCAGGAACTGCGTCCCAGCGCCGCTCTAAACGGAATCAAGTAGAGGTGGGCATCCAGGACCAAGAATGGAACGGAGAGGACGACGATGGCAAGCCCTGCGGCGATGACGTGCTTGATTCTCGCACGCAACGTGCGCAGTGTGCGGAGAGCGACCGGGAGCAAGATGAGCGGTGTGATCTTCAGGCAGAATCCAATGCCCAGCGCGATTCCGCTCCCGCTGTCTCGTTCTCTCAGCAGTAAGTACAGCCCCAATAACATGAAGAACAGCGGGAGCGTATCGAAATCCGTGCTCAATACGTAAACGGGAACGAACAGCAGCGCGTAGAATACGGTTTTGCGCAGTGCGTGATACCGGTCGCCCAGCAACAGAGCGGTGGCATAGACGAGAACGAAGTTCCCGGCCTCGAACACGACGAGTACCAGGCTGAGCAATGTATAGAACCACAGGCGCGGATCTTCGATCCACGGAGGGATCAGCAGGCTGATGCGGTACAGGCCCGTGAACAGCCAGGGAAACAACGGAGGGTATTCCAGCCAAAAGTTCACGAAAGGCCAATGTCCCTCGTCAGTGACCGCAGCAGCACCCAGATACAGGATGAAATCGGAATAGTCCCGAATGTACCCGCCGGGGCGGAAGAACAAGACAGACATCACTCGGAAGGAGATGAACAATATCGCCAACATGACGAAATCGCCATGTTCGTAACCCAGACCTATAACACGGCGCTTCAACGCGTTCATCATCAGCGAGCCTTACCTTTCTTCCGGTGCGACGGCTAACGGATGCCTTTGAGGCGCAGCCGCAGGACCGAACGGGTGTATTGCCACGCCACCTCCAGCGCTTGTGTTTTGCTATGCCCGTGCTGTCGCAGCCGGTAGAATACGGGAATTTCGAGCATGGCGTAACCCTGTCGCCATGCCGTAATCAGCAAGCGAATGAAATAGTCTCCATATCCGTAAAAGATGGCATCGAGATCCATTTCGAGCAGTTTCGTTTTGTACATCGAGAAGAACCCACAGAGGTTGTCCTGTACCTGAGTACGGAAGAGGAGCCTGATGAAGAAGTTGTAGGCGAAGCTAAGGTAATAGCGGGTCTTGTCCTCCATGCCTCCCGCCATGACGAACCGCGAACCGATGATGATGTCGTAATACTCCAGGAACTTGACCATCTGCGGGATCATCTTGGGATCGTGGTTGAAGTCGGTGTCCATGACGACGACAATATCGCCGGTGCAATGGAGGATACCATGTTTGATCGCCGTTGCCAGCCCTCGCTCTGTGCGCACCATGAGCAGGACGTTTGGAGCGTCGGAGTACCGGGCGCGGACCACCTCCGCGGTGCCGTCCGGGCTGCTGTCATCGACGACGACAATCTCATATTCCAGCCCTGCCGGTTCGACGTATCCTTTGATGCATTCGATCAGCTCCAGAATGTTGTCTCGTTCATTATAGGTGGGCAGAATAATCGAAGTCTTCACCAGTCCTCCACGACGAATCACATATATTGCAGCAGTTCTTTCATCGAACCGAATTTGCGTCCTGCCCGCCGGAAGCGCCGATAGGCTTCGCTGGTGGGCCAGGAATGGTAGGATGCCTTGGCCGGATCTTGCGGGATACGTTGGGTGGCGCCTGTCATGACATCACGCACGGCCTGGGTCAGCAATGGGCCTCCCACCTGTGCACTCTTATACGATAGCGATTGAATTGTGTCTTCAGGCGTGACGGTAATCTTCTGTTGCGCGATGATGTCTCCCGTATCGAACCGGTTCTCGACATAATGGACGCTGACGCCTGTCTCGGTCTCACCGTTCGCCAGCACCCAGAAGTAGGGGAACAGTCCCCGGTTGTGCGGCAATAGAGCCGGATGGATGTTGAGACACCCGTGCGCCGGCAGTGAGAGCAGTTCCGGTCCTATCCGCTGGTTCAGATAGACAGATAGGATCAAATCAGGCTGTCTTTCCCGAATCCAGCGTACGGTTTCCGGAGAATTCACTTCTGCGGAATGCGTCAGCGCGATGCCATGTTTCTGGGCGAGTTCCGAGAGCTTCTGCACCCGGCAGGGCCGGTTCAGGACATGCCGCAATATCACAAATGCTTTGTACTGGACCGTCTCAAGCGATTTTTGTACGAAGAATTCGGGCCCCGCGCGCCTGAGCACGTGCAGCAGGCTGCCGAATGCGCTCTTGCCCTGAATGACGCACGATGAAGTGACGATCCCGGTCACTTCGCCAAGCGCGGATTCCACCAAATGAGCAATCATCAGGTTGGAATAGAGGCTTTCATAAGAAAGGACGACAATTCGCATGAGTCCCGCAGGTCCCTTTGTTAGAAATCGCGTTCCCGGAGGACGTGACAGACGGTGTGAATCTGTTCCTCGGTCAATGTGGGTGCTGATGGCAGGTTGATGCCTTTTGCGCCCAATTCCTCGGCGACAGGGAGATGCTGTCCCGTCTGGTATGGTGGTTGGATGTGTGATGGGTAGAAAAATGGACGTGTATCGATGCCCCGCCCCCTGAGCTTTTCGATGACGGTGTCGCGGTCCAGGCCGTAATCGTCTTCGATCAGGATCGAATACAGCCAGTAGACGCTGCGTGCCCACTCGGCCTCCGGTTGCGGCGTGATCCCCTGGGTGCCGGCGAGCTCGGTGTTGTATTGCTGGGCGTGTTTTCGACGGAGCTCGATCAGGTGATCGATCCGTTCGAGTTGTGCGACTCCCAACGCGGCCTGGATATTCGTCAGCCGGTAGTTGTATCCGATCTCAGGGTGCCAATAGCGTCGCTCGGGATCCATCGCGTGATCCTTGAGGAAGTGGATACGCTGCGCGATTTCCGGATTGCTGGTGACCAACATCCCGCCTTCACCGGTAGTGATGATCTTGTTGCCGTAGAAGCTGAAACAGCCGATGTGCCCGATGCTGCCGACGCGCCGCCCTTTGTATTCGGCGCCGTGTGCCTCCGCGGCATCCTCGATCACCCACAGGTTGTGGCGTTCAGCGATTTGCAGGAGCGGATCCATATCCGCCGGATGCCCGTAAACATGCACCGGCATGATGGCGCGCGTACGTGGGGTGATCGCCGCTTCGACCGCCGCCGGGTCGAGGTTCCACGTGCGCAGCTCGGAGTCCACGAACACGGGCTCCGCCCCGGTGTAGCGCACCGCATTGGCGGTGGCGATGAACGTGAGCGTCGGGACGATTACTTCGTCGCCGGGGCCGATGCCCAGCGCAAGTAGCGCCAGGTGCAACGCCACTGTGCCGTTGCTGACCGCAATCCCGTGCGTGCACGCACAGAATTCAGCGAACTCGTTCTCAAAGCGCTTGACGAAAGCACCGAGTGAGGAGACCCAATTCGTCTTGATGCACTCGGTCACATATTCCAACTCCCGACCATCTAGAAGCGGTTCTGTCAGTGGTATCAATCCAACCGTTCCTTTCTCCATCATGATCAAGTATGTGCCCTAGGATAACCCGAATAGAGCTAAAAGTCAAAGCACCCCACAGCGTTCGCTCATGTTGCCCCTGACGCAAAGTCGTGTATAATGAGGAGATGTAAACGTCATCCGGAGGAGATCGTGTGTCTCTATCAATCAAGGAGGGTCTGTACATGAACGCGCTTAATCGGATCATTGTTATCCTCTTGCTGGTGATATCCCTCGTGGCCCTGGGGGTTTTGCTGTTCTTGTCCGTTGTGCGGTTGGATGCTTCTCTGGCAACCTTAAGTCAGGCGCTCGTGTTTGCTCGTTCCGAACAGGCCTCGTTCTACTGGGTACTTTTCTCTGTGAGTGCCGGATTGCTCTTCGTGGCCTGTCTGCTATTGCTGTGGTTGGAGGTGCGCCGGCCCCGCGCGAGAGCCGTGGCGGTCCAAGAGGTGGCAAATGGTGGAGCGCGTGTTACGATCGACTCCATCGTTCAACGTCTGGAATACAACATCGATCACTTGCAGGATGTGGTTAGCGCACGTCCGGTCGTGAAGGCAAAGGGAAACGGCGTCGACGTGCTTGTCAAGCTGGAGACCGCGCCAGAGATCGAAGTGCCGATGAAAACCGAGGAGATTGTCCAGTTGACTCGTGAAGTCATCGAAGATCAGATGGGTCTGAAGCTGTATAACGTCCAGGTGGAAATAACACACGCTCCCTATCCTGAGGACAGTGTGCGCTGAATAGGGAAGCGTGTCTGAAACGAGTCGATGGGAATGTGCGGGGTGTGTGCATCTAGGAAGTTGTGGTGCGGATGCGTCCCGCAATGATGATTTTCGATTCCAGTATTTCGATTTGATTGATTTGCACATCCAACTGCGCTTCGAGAAGTGTCGCGTTGATCGTTTGGGATAGCGCCTCCAGGATGAAACCTGGAACAGGGAGCGGTCCAGCAGAGCTTTTCTGAATCTCGAATTGCACGCGGTCATCGACTACGGTGACGGATGAGACCAGAGTGGTCCTCAATTTCACTGGCAGCACGCCGACCACGGTGACTGCGGCGAACACCTTGCCTTGTGTGAAGCGGATTTGCGGGTCAGCGATCATCGATTCGGAATCGGTAGCGACGCGGAGCGCGACCCACGATGTCAGCTCTTCATCGGTGATCGTCAGGTTGAACTGGCTGCTGGGGCCTTGCTGAAGTGCTTGCGTGACCTTGTTTTCGAGCCGTCTGGCTGCTTCGTCCGATATTTGAACCGGTCCTCCGGGTAATTCTGCGGTCGGGCTGGCGGTGCCGGGCATGCAGGCCATCGTGATCGTGACCAACACCAGCAATAAACCGGGCAGAATGGTGTGTCCTTTGTGCATGGTGCAGTACCCTCCTTATTTTGGATACCGTTGTCTCTTCGTGCCTGGGGCAATCAGCCAGGCTATTATAGCAAATCCTGCGTGTCAGGACAAAACAACTGATGAACTGTGAGTGCGTGTGGAAGACAAAGAAACGTCACAAGATCTATCGACAAAACTGGTTTTGGAAAGCCTTCTCTTTGTGGCTGCCGATGCGGTATCTGTTGCTCATCTGGCAGATGTGCTGAAGGTCTCGATTGAGGATGTGGAGGTTGTTCTGCAGGAACTGGAGGAGGAGTACCAGGCGCGTGGCTTTCGCCTGCAACGCCAGAGGGACCGTGTTCAACTGGTCAGCGCGCCGGAATCAGCAGCCTATGTGGAGACGTTTCTGGGACTGGACCTGTCGACCAAACTCTCCACGGCAGCCCTGGAGACGCTCGGCATCATTGCCTATCGCCAGCCGGTGACCCGTGCACAGATGGAGGCAATCCGTGGGGTGAGTTGCGATGGGGTGCTGCGCACTCTCCTGGGACATGGTCTTATCGAAGAATACGGACGTCTGGAACAGGCGGGGCGACCGATCCTGTACAGCACGACCTTCCAATTCCTGCAGCATTTTGGTATGACCAGCTACGATCAATTGCCGTCGTTGGAAGATGCGGAGAGTGAAGGAGAAAATCAGTCTCTGGGCGACAACGAAAAACAGAACAACAATCACATTAACTATCTCAAATGACAGAGGTAGGCAGGGGAGTCTGAGGTGAGTGTTGAAGAAAGGTTACAGAAAGTCCTGGCTGCCGCGGGCGTGGCGTCAAGGCGTGCCAGTGAAGACCTGATTCGGCAGGGACGCGTTCAGGTCAATGGACAGGTGATTACCGAACAGGGCGTGAAAGTGGATCCGGAAAGTGACGACATTCGGGTTGATGACGTTCCCATCGCTCGCGTGATACCGAAGCGGTATTTCATGCTATACAAACCGGTGGGCGTGCTTTCGACGGCCAGTGACGAGTTGGGGCGACAGACCGTCCTGGACCTGGTTCCTTCCTCGGAACGTTTGTATCCGGTGGGCAGGTTAGACGCCGAGAGTGAGGGACTCGTCTTGCTGACCAACGATGGGGAGCTGACCAACTATCTGACGCACCCCCGATATGGTCACAAGCGTGAGTATCGCGCACTGGTTTGGGGACGGCCCACTGAAGCGCAGTTGAACAAGCTCCGCCGGGGGGTGATTCTCGAAGATGGACCCACAGGCCCTGCGTTGGTCGAGGTCGTTGGACCGGCCGGATGCCAGAGAGACAATCTCCCTTTGCCCGATCGTGATCGGAGCTGGCTTAAGATTGTGATTGGCGAAGGGCGAAAACACCAGGTGCGCCGGATGTGTGAGATCACCGGGCATCCCGTAGTGCGGTTGATTCGCGTGCAGATGGGGCCACTGCGCCTGGGAAGTCTACCTGAGGGCAAATATCGCGCTTTGCGGGACGATGAAATCTCCAAACTGAGGTCGATTGTCACGACGGGCAAGAAAAAACCCATACGAAGGCTGGGCCCGCCACCGCAGAAGGCTGTTGTTCCGAGCCGGCAGCGGCCCCCTACGGGAAAGCCTTCACCGGAGAAGAAGCCGACGAAAAGGTCACGGAGCTAGGGGATCATGCGAAAAATTTCCACGATTGCGATTGATGGGCCTGTTGCGTCAGGGAAAAGCACCGTTGGACAACGGTTGGCACAGCGTTTGGGGTATCTCTATTTCGATACCGGCGTAATGTACCGCGCGGTCACTTGGGCCGCTCTGCACGAAGCAATTCCTATCGCAGACGAAGCCGCTGTCGGTGTATTGGCCGAGCGGATTGTCATCTCCGTGACTCCGCCCAGCGTAGACGACAACCGGCAATACGATGTGATCGTCGACGGCCAAGACGTCACGTGGGAGATACGTACTCCGGCGGTGGAAAAAAACGTGTCTCCGGTTTCCGCCTATCCCGCTGTGCGCACGGCGATGACCCGGCAGCAACGGGCGATCGGCTTGCGCGGAAATGTGGTCATGGTTGGGAGAGACATCGGCACGGTCGTGCTGCCGGACGCCGATCTGAAGATCTATCTGGATGCTTCTGTGGAAGAGCGGGCGCGTCGCCGGTGCCAGGAGAAGCTGGAGCGTGGTGAGATGGTCGACGATCAGCAAGTCCTGGAAGCGACTCGCCGCCGCGATGAGATTGATTCCACACGCGCCACGGCCCCACTCAAACCCGCGG
>CAZPTF010000001.1:0-61468 GCA_964589015.1 uncultured Anaerolineae bacterium | reverse complement strand
TGTTGTATATGGAAGGAAGGAAAACTGGCCGGTTTTAACCCGCCCACCGGTGGCCTAATTCAACCCGCCCGGCGACACCAGCTGAAGCGCCTCTTGCGACAGCATCCGTGCGAGGACGTCGCGCTAGCCACGAATAACTCGACCAACTCCGTTGCTTATGAGCCGTTCGCGCACACAGGTTTCCTCCCATTGGGGGTATCCGGATGGATCGCGCCGAAACTCCCGCCACGCGTCTGACAGACACAGATGCACGGGATCCGAAGTTGATGGCTCCGCCAATCGGCACTTCATTCCCGCGATACCCCGTCGCGTCGCTCCCGCAATGGTAGCCAGTAACGGTGCGGGAAAGCAGTGCCCATATTCAGGTTCCGCGCTCGCGCCGCAGCTACACAGAAAGGACCGCCAAGCTTCCTCGATCTCACCAGCGCCCTGTTCGAACCCGGATTGAGCTAGGCCGACAAGCATCGTTTGCATCCGCGCATCGTCTGCTGGGTGACTTGAAAACTGCAGCCTTGGAACTTCAAAGGGATCCTGACCACGCAGCATTGAGAGATGCAGATGCGACCACGCGAAAGCGGGCCCCAATGTGTACACTGCGAAAAGATCGCACATGAACTCGTCCAGCCACGAACGGATCCAGGTCAGCTCCCACAGTTCGATCTGGTAGCTCAACGAATCCGGTGATCGCCGCCGCCCCGCCTTCGTTTTCTCACCCTGCAAGTAGGATAGCACTTGCGCCAGGCAAGCATCCTGAGCGCGTTGGAAAGACTCAACTAGTGGTTCATCACGAACAACTAGAAGCGGGTGAGCCAGCTCATGATAAAGATCTGGCAGGTGTAGCAAGAACTTCCCCTCGCTGAGGGGCACGCACAAGAGGTTGAAGTCGGGGTAAATGTGGAAGTACTCACTCGACAGCGTGGTGACAACCGGTGTTATAAGCGGATACCCGATCTCGCGAGTGATTCGATACAGCAACTCGTTTAGGTAATGATCGTCTTCTCTCGCACGATCCAGCGCCGCGACGGCTACTGTCTCAAGCTGGCTGAGGTCCGACACCGTTCGTCTGAGGTGTCGCAATCGAGCCGGCTGACTATCTACGTCGGCGTATTCGTCACGAACAGAGCGAAGGTCGACCAGTACACCATCTAGCTTCTCTCGGCATTTCTGCGCCAGCGCGTCGTAGTCCCTTGGAAGCTGCCGATGAATTCGCATACGCAGCTCTCGGACACGTCGCTCAAGCTGGCTTGTCACTCCGCGAATGTACTCGTCCAGCGTCATCGTCCGCGCATCCTCGCGAAGGCGCTTGCGCGCTCCCGTTCCAAAGTCTTGGCCAGTGACTCAAGATCAATCAACAGCTCTGGCGAGGAGTCGCCCGAATCCAGTTGATGCCCCATCTCGTTCAACCGCTTGGGGGAGGGGCATCCGCCTTCGCGAAGCATCCATTCCAGCAATTTCGCGTCCGCACTAATTCGTTCACCGTCGCCAACGGCCATCAGTAGCGAGCTAAGTCGCAGCCGCTGAACACCCGTATCGGACACGTGTCCCCGGCGCAGTTCGCCCAACACTCGATCTACAAGCTCCGCGTAAGCGCGAATCTTCGAATACACGCCCGGATGTACCTCGATTCCGCTCATGTGGTCGTCTCCTTCACTGCTATTCTCTGCTCGTCGAACTCCAAGGCATCTGCGTCGTACTCCCCTGCATCCTCGCCAAGACGACGGTCGGTCAGTTTGATCGTGATTGGATATCGTGTGCAATCCTCCGGACGTGTCCACGCCAGCGTGGTCAGCGCATAGAGATCTTCCAAGCATTTCTCGAAATCCAGACCTTCCGTTACACAGCGGACATGAAGCGGCTGCACTGTTCCATCTCGCGGGAAGGCACGGCCTGTCGCACAGAGATACCCTTCGCCGGCATTGTTGATGTAGTACGTTCCAACCTGCGGGTTTTCTACCCAGTCGCGCCCGTTCTGGCGACGAGTAACCTCAAACACACGCGCCGGGACAAGCGATGACTTCGTTATCTCCAATACGGTCATGGTCGAATTGGCGTCCGCGATCCCGGTGTCTCGAAGCACCTGTAGGGCACGCTGCGCGCCTTCGAGTTCCGTGTCGAATGCACGGCCATCCCGGTGCACTACGATGTGTCGGAGCGGCTCCGGGATGGACGCTCGTTCCGCGGAGATCAGATCCACTAGATGCTTTGTGATTTGTCCCGCAAGCAACTTCTCTCGCTGACTGGACTCAAAGCACTGCGTGCGGATGATCCGCCCACGCGACGCAACTACTGTGAAGCCAGCGGTGTTCTCTTTCACATCGATACCTACGGTGACATCAGCGTGCAGCGGCGTGGCGAGCACGAATGGCCATCGTTCGCTTGTTAGCAACACTTTGTTCAACGCCACGTTACGCAAGTATCCGGCGAGCTTGCCCCTGTGTCTCCGGCAAGGCTCGTAGCGGGGCGACCCATTCCCAAGATGCACCATCTCGTAGCAGTCAGTCACCATTGACGAGTGGTTGACCGCAGCAATCACGTCCAAGCCACGTAGCTCGCGAATGACCATTGCGGCCAGTTGATCGTGTTGACGGATGCGCCGATCCTGCGTCTCGTGGATCATCACCAGCGCATAACCGGGTTTTGGGCAGTGTTCCCGAGCGGCCTCCAGGATCGCCTTACCTTGCTCAAGGAACGTCCTGGCTCGGCGATCGTTGTATGTGACGACAACGGGATCGTAGCCGTGCTCTTGGGGAAACAATGAATCCACCGCATCTGCAAGATCGTGTCGGTACCGCTCGCCGGCACTATCTGCGATGCTCTGCGGCAACATGAAATATTGCCGATGCAGGGGGTCAGTGAGGTAGAATCCGGCTGACCTATCGCGTAGCAGCGCGCTGCGGTGTCGTCCGAGACTGTCTAGGCTGACGTGGGCTGCCCCCGGTGTGCCGCGTACAGACAAGACCTTGCCGTTCCCGAACTCAAGATCAGGCACCGTGAACATCTTCTGCGGGAGGGACAGGGGTTGCGACGCTACACGTACAAGCGTACGACCGAATCTGAGCTCCCGTAAGTGCTCCCGGACAAAACGCAGAATCTGGCTGTATCGCAGGTGTGGTGGCGGCACTGCTTTACGGTGGTTACGCTGCACCTCACTGCTCTGAGTGTCAAAAACTGGGTAGCAAAGCGATGTCGGTGCTGCACGGGTCTCGCGTCTGTTGTTGTCGTACAGCAATACCGAACCGTCATGCGGCAGGTCCGCAAGCTCTCTTGGGATCGGCTTCCGTGCCTGCGCGATTATGAAATCCGCAAGAGGTACTTGCTCACCTTTGAGTGGGATCAGAGTCTCTGATACCGTCAGGTCAGACAACTCGCTCAATTGAACATCGAACCACTGATGGCCATACCTGTAGATACAGTGGCGCCCCTTCCATCGTCTGAACTGATCTCGCGAAACCGTGGCGGGCAGCGGGCTGCTCGCCACAAACTTCGTCCGCAAGTCAACGCAGAGTCCCATCCCTCCGTCAGGCGTTATGATCGCCCGGACCGCAAATCCAATATACCTATCTATTCCACGCTGCTTCTCTGCGGGCTCCTTCAGAAAGAAGGGTTGTCCGGCGCCTGGCTGCCAGAGCGAGGGAGACTGAGACAGAGGATGCTGCAGCATGAAATTCAAGAACCGCAGGCAGATCTCGTCGTTGTCCTGTGACCGCTTCGTGTAATCGAGTTCGAAGCTACCAGGGCACTGGTCAAAAAGGACATTGGTTCGGATAAGAACGAAAGGCGACGGAGGCTCACTCGTATCAGCGCGGAGGACAAGATAGGGCTCTCCGTCCCGTTCGATGACGGTCACCGGGCTACGAAGTCTGTAGCTGAGCTTTCTGATGAGAATCTGCTTGTTCTGGAAGTACTCCGGGTGACCGGCTCGAAGCCCACGAATGCGATACAGCCGGTACTCGGAGACAAGCTCGGAGAGGTTCGTGATAGGAAACGTGTTCATACGCAGTGTCGTCACACCTCTTCCTCCCAACATAGCACCTTGTAGGGACACCAAGAGCACGCCTCGGCATACGATGTCGTCGGGAAGTCCTCAGGTGCCAATGCACGTTTGTCCTTGCGTTGCATGGCCAGGCGGATTTGATTGACGCTATCGGCAATGTAGGCGTCAATATCGCGGGCCGATTCTTCAGTGACGTGATGCTGTCTAACCACACCCGTGAGTAGTTGGACCTCCAGCAGCCGGATGTCGGTGGCAACCCACTGCCTGCCCTGTGGGAAATCGTTGTGCGGGCTGCACAAGGCCAGCGCGACGGCGTAAGTGCCGAGCTGGAGCCAAGCCTCATGCTGACCAAGGGTGTGGACCTTCCAGTCAATGATCATTGGTGGCTGATCATCGTGGAACGCGATCAAATCGGGCACCGCACGAACGGTTTCGCCCGAATGGCTGAAGCAGAGAGCGCGTTGAGCCACCAAATATCGTGCGGACTTCATTGCGTCGGCGACGTCCCGGAGTTTGTAGAGCGTGCCTAGCGCCATTTCCACGTCCTGCCACGCCCGTTCGATCTCATTGTCGTCTATTTCGCCGTCGTATTCCATGCAGTAGAAAGCCGCAAACGCATCGCCGGCCTTGGTGACCGACATGCCCGGCTCGTGCAGCCGATGCTCTCGGGCGAAAGCCAACTGAAGATCAAACAGACGACGGGCCTCAGCTCTTGCGTCAGCAAGCGTAATCGTACCACCCGCGTTGATCGCTCGAACAAGACGGTCGCTGATGACACTATCTACGATCTGGCCACGCCACGCCCAGATGCTCTGAAGCTTGCTGAGCAGGTATGCCCTTCGACGAACTGGATCCTTCTTCGCGTTGGCGTTTGCCACTAGGCTCTTGAAGTACCACTGTCGCTGGCAACGGCGGAAGGTCCGGCTCGCTGAGATTGACCAGATCACTTACTTCCTCCCTTCCGCTTCTTTGACCGCAGGAAGGCTAGGTACTCGGCGATCGCGTCTTCCTCCTTCTCCGTGGTTGGGCCGATGCGTGCTGCGAGTCGCGATGCTTGTTTGCGCGATTCTGCTGAAGGCACAGGGTAACCGGCCCAATCAAGTACCGTGGCGTAGTCCAACTCGTAGAGCTCGGCGAGCTTGTGAAGCATGGTCGGCGACGGTTTGCGAACCTTGCCGCCTTCAATCTGGCTCAGGTAAGCGTTCGAAATCCCCGTTTCTGCCTCCACGGCACGCTGGCTGAGCCTCTTACGGGTGCGAGCTTCTGCGAGCATTGGTCCCAAGCAATGCATCCGGTGAATCCTCCATTTTTGCGTAACATATCAAGCATGCTTGATGTGTCAAGCATGTTTCTTCCGCAGGAGAGCCCGTCATCAGAGCACGTCACGAAGGCCGGTAACGTCCTGTGGGACCTGGGTTCGCGCCGTGCGGATGCGGCTGTAGCTGAGCCAGACAATCACGTTTGCTGGGGGGAGGAGAGCATTCCGTAAACATCTATCAATGAATACGTTACGTTTCGAACGGCCCAGCCCAGACGTCCGCCGACGAGCCGTTCCAGTCGGCATTCCGACTCGTCGACCGGTTTCCGGCTGGTGGAGCCACCGCGATTGTGTGGTCCGCCCACGAGGATCCCGGAGATGACGGGGGCCCGACCATGGTTTGGGACCGAGTGGAGTCGTCGTCGACATTTGAGCAGCGTCGGGCGGGCTTGGTCGCCGCGCGACGGCTCTTCCGGATAGCCGTGCCCGCATTAACACGAACGGCCAGTCCGGCTCTACCCCTGGACCGCGACGCCGACCTATTGCATAATGCTGCCTAACCCTCGGGGAGCATTGCCGTGGCGAAACTCAACGAGTACCTGACGGTCGGCGAGGCTGCCGAGTTCCTGGGCGTAAGCAAGGACACGATGCGCCGGTGGGATCGGGCGGGCAAGCTGCAGGCACGTCGGCACCCGATCACAGGCTACCGGCTTTATTCTAAGAAGGAACTCGCAACGGTGCTCACCGACCTTGCCAAGCGTAAGGCGCCGAAACGATAGAGGCATTCCATGGACGTGTTTGAACTTCATCGTCGTGTCGTCGCGGACTACGCGGCGTATATTCGGAGCTTCATACGCATCGGGGACGAACGCATTCTTCAGGCTGTAACCGCCGAGATTGAGCAGGGCCTGCTCTGGCCCGAACCGCTCCTGCAGCTGAACCCGGCGTTCGAAACGGGCGAGACCGTCGACGAGCTCGTGCAGAGTGGAGTCCTGCAGCCCGAGTGCAGCAGGATGTTTCGAATGAAGACGGTTCAAGATCCCTACGGCAGACCTCTGCGGCTGCACCGCCACCAAACTGAGGCGATCCGTTTGGCCCAGCGGAGCTTGCCCTACGTTCTCACGACAGGCACGGGGTCGGGCAAGAGCCTGGCCTACATCATTCCCGCCGTGGATTACGTTTTGCGAAACGGCACCGGCCGCGGGGTGCAGGCGATTGTCGTCTATCCGATGAATGCGCTGGCGAACAGCCAAAAAGAGGAGCTCGACAAGTTCCTGAAGCTGGGATACGGGGAGGGGACCTCGCCGGTTACGTACGCCCGCTACACGGGGCAGGAGGATGCAGCTGCTCGGGAGCGCATTCTCCGCGAGCCGCCGGACATTCTGCTCACCAACTACGTGATGCTCGAACTCATTCTGACGCGGGTAGATGAACGCCAGCTGGTGGAACACGCAAGCAACCTCCGGTTTTTGATCTTGGACGAGCTGCACACGTATCGCGGGCGTCAAGGCGCCGATGTAGCGATGCTAGTTCGCCGGTGCCGGGAGGCGTTCAGCGGGGACGACCTGATCTGCATTGGAACCTCGGCAACGATGGCCTCGGAAGGCGATAGCGAAGCCCAGGCGCGGACAGTCGCGGCGGTTGCTTCGGAGGTTTTCGGCCAAGAAGTTGGACCTCAGCAGGTTGTCGGCGAGAGCCTGCGGCGTATCACCGCGGACATCGACTTTGATTCAGCCAATAATGTCGATTCGCTACGTTCGGTCGTGCTTGACCCGAGCCAGATACCCGGCAAGGCCGAGGAGTTTCGCGAGAACGCGCTGGCTTCCTGGATTGAGTCGGTCTTTGGGCTAAGGCGCGAGGAATGCACGGGGAAGCTGGTACGTCAGACGCCCCGAGCGATCAGCGGAGACGAAGGGGCCGCACTTGAATTAGCGACCTTGACGAATAGTGATCGAGCTGCCGCAGAGCACGCAGTCCAAGACTGCCTGCGTGCCGGCGCCAGCCTGCTGGACGATGAAACCGGGTTTCCACTTTTCCCGTTTCGACTGCACCAGTTCATCACACGCGGAGATACCATCTGGTCATCCCTCGAGCCCGAGGACCGAAGGTTCTTGACGCTTCGTGGCCAGCAGTTTGTCCCGGGCGACCGTGATCGCATCTTGCTTCCGCTCGTCTTCTGCCGCGAGTGTGGCCAGCCCTACTATCGCGTCGATCGACCCATACACGGCAAGGACGATCCGGTCATCCCGAAGGAGAGATTCGAGCGGACGATCTCCGAGGAGTACGAGACGGGCTACCTGTATTTCTCGAGTGAGCATCCATGGACCGGCGATTTCGAAGACGTGATGGAGCGCATTCCTGACGACTGGATCGAGACACGTCCGGACGGCACTCGACGCGTCAAACGTAAGCAACCGGTGCCAGAGATCATGCGACTTGCGCCGAATGGTCGGCCGGCCGAAAACGGCCTCGCCTTCGCATTCGTTCCGACGCCGTTTCGCTTCTGCCTGAATCCTGAATGCAGCGTGGCGTACAGTGCACGGCAGCGGTCTGACCTCTCAAAACTCGCGACAATCGGCGTAGATGGTCGAAGCACAGCGACGTCGGTCCTGGCACTCTCGACAATTCTAAAGCTTAGGGTTGAAGAAACCCTCGAAGACAAAGCACGCAAGCTGCTTAGCTTCACAGACAATCGACAGGACGCCTCGCTACAAGCCGGGCATTTCAACGACTTTGTTGAAGTTGGCCTGATTCGATCTGCGTTATTCCGGGCCATGCAGCGCGTTGGGGAAGCGGGCCTGGCGTACGACGAACTCGTGCAGCATGTCGAACGCGCCATGGATTTGCCCATCGACTTGTACGCCAATGATCCTGAAATCCGTGGCCCCGCCTTGCAGGAAACCCGGCGTGCACTGCGTTCTGTTCTCGCTTACTTCCTTTACCGCGATCTGCAGCGCGGCTGGCGTGTCACCTCCCCCAACCTTGAGCAATGCGGGCTGTTGCGTATCGAGTATCTTGGCCTGGATGACGCTGCCTGCGACATGCAGTTTTGGCAGGACCGCCACGCGCACGCCACGTTGATTGCCTCGACCGCAGCTCAGCGCGCCGACGTGATCCGGACGCTGCTCGACCATATGCGGCGTAGCCTCGCCGTCAAAGAAGATACGCTGAACCCGACATATCAAGAGCGTATCAGCGAACAGAGCCGGCAGCGTCTACGAGACCCTTGGGTCATCGAAGACCCCGCCACCATGGAGCGAGCTGGCGTCGCGTGGCCTCGGAGCCGTGGCGCACGTGAGCGGCATGAGGACATATTCGTCTCGCCTCAAAGCAACTTCGGGCTGTATCTCCGCCGTCCTGGCGTAATGACGCACACGGAGGGGCAGCTTACGCTCGACGACACGGCGACAATCGTGGCGGACCTCTTTCAGGGGCTCAAGAAGTGGGGACTTGTTGAAGAGGTGCGATCACCCCGACAAGGTGGTGATGTCCCTGGCTACCAAGTCCCTGCATCCGTAATGCACTGGAGGGCCGGAGACGGTTCTTGTCCGCTTGTCGATCCCTTGCGAGTTACCCGCGAGACCGACGTTGACCGAGCAGCCAACCAGTACTTTGTGGAGTTCTACAAGACGTTCGCCGACAGTGGTGCCGGTCTCGAAGCACGCGAGCACACGGCTCAAGTTCCTTCCGATGTGCGGATTGAACGGGAGCAGCGGTTCCGCGCCGGTGACCTCCCGATCTTGTTCTGTTCGCCAACCATGGAGTTGGGCGTCGATATCGCTCAGCTCAACGTGGTCAACATGCGAAACGTGCCCCCCACGCCAGCTAACTATGCCCAACGGAGTGGGCGCGCAGGGCGCAGCGGGCAGCCGGCGCTCGTGTACACGTACTGTTCGGGCTTCAGTCCTCACGATCAGTATTACTTCCGACATCCCAATGGCATGGTCTGCGGAGCTGTGTCCGCGCCCCGACTCGATCTCCTGAACCGCGACCTGATTCAAGCTCACGTTCATGCGGTGTGGCTGTCTGAGGCCCAAATGAACCTGGGCCAGACGCTTACCGATGTTCTCGTCGTTACGGAGGACGATTTGTCGTTGCCACTGAAGTCAGAGATCGAGGAGCGGCTACGGGATGCTACTGTGCGCCTGCGCGCGCTGGAGCGCGCCAAAACGCTGCTGCAGCGCATCGGGCCCGAGCTTGGCGAAGCCCCGTGGTACCGGGACGATTGGGTTGACGATGTGCTTGCACGACTGCCTCAGACCTTTGATGAGGCGTGCACAAGATGGCGAAGCCTCTACAAGGCCGCCGTTCAGCAGCGCCACTTGCAGAACCAGGTGATTGGTGACCATAGTCGACCTGCAATTGACCGGGAGCGAGCGAAGCGGCTTCGAGCGCAAGCGGAATCACAGATTCAGCTGCTCACCAGCCCCCAAGGAGTTATAGAAGGCGACTTCTACAGCTACCGGTACTTCGCCAGCGAGGCGTTTCTGCCTGGCTACAGCTTTCCGCGACTGCCGCTCTCAGCGTTCATTCCGGCACGTCGTGGGCGAAGAGGAAGAGACGAATACCTCTCCCGCCCGCGTTTCTTGGCCATTTCTGAGTTTGGACCGCAAGCACTCGTCTATCACGAGGGTGCACGTTACGTCATCAACAAGGTTAATCTGGCCTTCGACAGGGAGGGACAAGACCTAACGAAAGCAACGATGAAGGCCTGCTCGGTTTGTGGCTACGGGCACCTCGTCGCGAGTGGGCCGGGTGTGGACATCTGCGACAATTGTCATCAACCGCTGTATCCCCGAGACGAGATTCGGGAGATGGTACGTTTGCAGAACGTTACCGCCAGGCGTAAGGACAGAATCACGTCAGACGAGGAAGAGAGACAGCGTATCGGTTACGAAATACGCACGAGCTTTCGCTTCTCGGACGTCGATGCTATTCCCGATGTACGAACCGCAGAGGTCGCGTCCGGACCTTGTCACATTGCCACCCTCAAATACGGTGACACGGCGACGATCTGGCGAGTCAACCTGGGGTGGCTCCGGCGCTCCAATCCCAACGAGAAGGGGTTCCTGCTTGATGTCGAACGCGGCTATTGGGCTCGAAACCGCGAAGTGGAGGATGGTGATCGAGATGATCCGATGTCTCGGCGGGTGGAGCGGGTCGTTCCTTATGTTGAAGACCGCCGCAATGCGCTGACAGTTGAGTTCGAGGTCCGCCACGACGCGTCGGTGATGGCATCGTTGCAGTCGGCCTTGAAGCAAGCGATCCAGCAGTTGTATCAGCTTGAACCCGAAGAGCTTGCCGCAGAGGCCATGCCCTCCCGTGACGATCGACGCTTGCTGTTCTTCTACGAAGCAGCAGAAGGCGGCGCTGGTGTCCTTCGTCAACTCGTGGAGGACGCAGATGCGCTGAGTCGCATCGCTCGGACGGCGATCGAGATCTGCCACTTTGACCCTGATACCGGTGAGGATCATGGCGGCGAGGCAGGAAACGGAGTCGGCTGCGAGGCGGCTTGCTACGACTGCCTCCTCGAATACGGAAACCAATTGGATCACCGCATCATCGATCGCAAAAAGGTCATTGACGTTCTGCGGGATCTTGCCCAAGCGACCGTAAGGACGGCTCCCGGGCGGCAAACGCGTGAAGACCTACTGGCGGCGCTTAATCAGGGCTGCGATTCTCAACTTGAGAAGAAGTGGCTCCGCAAGGTCGAGGAAAAGCGGTTGCGCGTCCCATCCCACGGTCAGCACCTCATCAGCGCGTGCCGCACCCGCGCAGATTTCTTCTACAAAGACGCAAACGCAGCGGTTTATGTCGACGGGCCTCCGCATGACGAGCCAGACCAGCAAGCGGAAGATCAACGAATTACGGACTGCCTGCTCGCGGCTGGCTATCTCGTCATCCGTTTCCACCATGCCGCCGATTGGGATGCGGTCTTTCGGCAGTACCGCGACATCTTTGGAGGCAGCCAATGACGACCGTAGCTGGATCGCTTCCTTCGGGCGCCCTCGTCCGAGTGCGTGGCCGTGAATGGGTCGTGCTGCCTGATTCGACCGACGACTTGCTCGTTGTTCGTCCGATTGGCGGGCTGGATGACGAAATTACGACGGTCTTGCCGGCCATCGAAGATGTGGTCCCGTCGACTTTCAGCCCACCCAGCCCGGATTCGCCAGGCGACTATCACTCGTGTCGCTTGCTGCGAGACGCAGCAAGGCTGTCCACTAGGGCAGCGGCTGGTCCGTTCCGATCTTTCGGTCGAATCGCCGTTGAACCACGTCCGTACCAGCTTGTGCCGCTCCTGATGGCGATGCGGCTGGACCCGGTGCGGCTGCTCGTTGCAGACGATGTCGGTATCGGGAAGACGATTGAAGCGAGTTTGGTCGCACGCGAACTGCTCGATCGAGGCGAGGCAACCCGTCTCGCGGTCCTATGCCCACCACACCTGGCGGAGCAATGGCAGCGAGAGCTGCATCAGAAATTCCATATTGATGCGGAGCTCGTACTGAGTTCAACCGTGCAACGGCTCGAACGCTCATGCCGTCCGGGTGAATCGCTATTCGACCGTTATCCAGCGGTGATCGTCTCAACCGACTTCATCAAGTCGGAGCGTCGCAGGGACGATTTCATTCGCGCCTGCCCGGAACTAGTGATCGTGGATGAGGCCCACACGTGCACGATTGCCGACAAGGCCGGCCGCGCACGACAGGCGCGTCACGAGCTCGTGAAGCGCATTTCGGCTGACGACAACCGCCACCTGATTCTCGTCACAGCCACACCGCACAGCGGTAATGAGGCGGCGTTTCGATCGCTGCTCGGGCTCTTGAGGGCCGATTTTGGTTCGATTCCATCCGATCTTGAAACAGACGAGCGGGCCGCAATTCGTGCGCAGCTCGCGGACCATCTCATCCAGCGCCGCCGGGCCGATATTCGTGACTACCTTGCCGAGACTTCGTTTCCAGACCGCAAGGATAAAGAAGACACATACGCGTTGAGTCCAGAGTACAAGGCTTTCTTCCAAAAGGTCTTCGCGTTCGCGCAGGAGATGGTCGCCGACAAGAGTGGATCGGGACGGCATCGGCGCGTTCGTTGGTGGTCGGCCCTTGCTCTTCTTCGGTCGCTCGCTTCCAGCCCTCGTGCAGCCGCGTCGACGCTCCGAAATCGAGCCGCCACTGCCGATTCGGAGACGCCCGAAGACGCTGACGAACTTGGCCGGCGTGCAGTGTTGGACCAGGAGGACCTGGATACCGTCGAGGGCATCGACTTCACGCCTGGCGGCGATGCCGCGGACGAATCCGCAGACCGCTCACTACGAGACCGCCTCCGATCCTTCGCCCGCGAAGCCGAGAAGCTCGAGAGCAAGAAGGACGAGAAGCTGAACAAGGGCATCAAGCTCGTCAAAGAACTTCTCGATGCTGGGCATCATCCGATTCTCTTCTGCCGGTTTGTCGACACGGCGGAATACCTGGCCGAGCACCTTCGTGCAGCATTCAAGAAACAAGGCGTCGAAGTTGCTGCCGTCACCGGAATGCTCCCTCCGAAAGAGCGCGAGGATCGAATCAAACAACTTGCAGAGCACGATTCACGCGTCCTCGTCTGTACGGACTGCCTGAGCGAGGGAATCAACCTGCAAGACGAGTTCGACGCCGTTATGCACTACGACCTGTCCTGGAATCCCACTCGGCATGAACAGCGTGAAGGACGCGTCGACCGCTTCGGTCAGCCGCGCGATACTGTTCGCGTACTCACGTACTTCGGCAAGGACAACCAGATCGACGGCGTCGTGCTTGATGTGCTCCTCCGAAAGCACAAGCAGATCAAGAGCGATCTGGGCATCTCAGTGGCGGTTCCCGGAAACAGCGAAGACGTGATTGAAGCCCTGTTTGAGGGAATGCTGCTTCGGGAGTCGTCAGGTATTGCCGGACCGTACTTGCCTGGCTTCGAGGAGTTCTTCAAACCCCAACGCGAAGACTTGCATGCCAAGTGGGACGACGTCAAGGACAAGGAAAAACGCTCTCGCTCGCGCTTCGCCCAGCTTTCCATCAAGAAGGAGGAGGCAGCGGCGGAACTCGCCGCAATCCGCGAAGCCATCGGCGCGGGCCCAACCACGAAGAACTTCGTGGAGGATGTGCTCCATCTTGCCGGCGTTCCACTGAAGCAGAAACGGTCGGGCCAAATTGAGGTCACGCTCGGGAAGGAGACGCCCCGAGCCCTTCGCAACGCGATTGGCCGGGACGAACCGTTTGTCGGCCGCTTTGAATTGCCTGTCGACGAGAGAATCATTTACCTGAGTCGCACGCACCCGATCATCGAAGGCCTGGCTTCGTACGTACTGGAGACTGCCCTCGATGAGGTGGCGGCCGAAGGTGAGCGCATAATCGCGAAGCGCTGCGGCGCCATCCGCACCGACGCCGTGCGAGAGAAGACATCCCTCTTGCTCGTACGCTTCCGCTACCACCTGATCGTGAAGCTGCGTGGCGAAACCGGTCATTGCATGCTGGCCGAGGAGATCAGGGCCCTCGCCTTCACCGGTACCCCCGAGCAGCCAAACTGGCTCGACGAAAAGGACGCCGATGAACTGCTTCAGGCCAAGCCGTCGGCGAACGTCCCCCCATCGCTGGTCACGGCGCAGGTTACCCACCTCGTCTCTCATGCGGCGCCGCTTGAACCTCACCTGGCCAAGCTGGCGAAGCACCGGGCGGAACTGCTTCTTGACGCCCATACCCGTGTGCGCAAGTCCGCCAAGATGAAGGGACGCGTCGCGGTCGAGCCGGTGCTTCCACCGGACCTGTTGGGCTGTTTCATTCTACTGCCGCCAGCAGAGCAGGAGGCGCGATCACATGGCGCGTAAGAATGAACAGTTCCAGACGATTCGTTCCGAAGGCGCGATGCTGCCGCCGGACATCCTCCAGCGCATCGCGTCTCTCCAAGTCGAGGGTATTTCGCCCGATGCCTATCACCTTCCCCCATCGACCAAGCTCAATGAGGCTGTCAGCCAGACATGGACTCGGCTGCTCAAGCACTGGAAGGTGTTCCAGGAAGCCCGTGAGGCCATTCCGGACAGTGACGAGAGCGGCGCCGTGCCAACGCGCGAACGATGGCTCCTACCGCTCTTCCAGGAACTGGGCTTCGGCCGACTGACAACATCAAAGTCGCCCGAGATCGAAGGCAAAGTCTACCCCATTGAGCGCTTCTGGCACCGCGTGCCGCTGCACCTGATCGGCTGCAAGCTGCCCCTCGACCGCCGCACCAAGGGTGTGCGTGGCGCCGCCACGGCCAGCCCACACAGCATGGTGCAGGAGTTCCTCAACCGCTCTGACGACCACCTGTGGGCGTTCCTGTCGAACGGGCTTCAGCTTCGCATACTGCGCGACAATCTGGCGCTTTCGCGCCAGGCCTACGTCGAGTTCGACGTCGAAGCAATGATGGAAGGCGAGGTCTACGCCGACTTCGCGTTGCTCTGGATGCTCTGCCACCAGTCTCGCGTTGAGGGTGACAAACCCGACGAGTTCTGGCTCGAAACGTGGAGCAAGCTCGCTCAGGAGCAGGGCACGCGCGTCCTGGCCGATCTCCGCACCGGCGTCACCCGAGCAATCGAAGCCCTGGGACGCGGCTTTGTCGGCCACCCACGCAACGAGCACTTGCGGGTCAAGTTAGAGAAGGGCGAACTCTCGACGCAGGACTACTATCGACAACTCCTGCGGATCGTGTACCGCCTGCTGTTCTTGTTTGTCGCCGAAGACCGCGAGCTGCTCCATCCCCCGGACGCATCCGAGGATGCCTGCAACCTCTTCGATCAGCACTACTCAACGCGTCGCCTGCGCGAACTGGCCACGAAGATGCGTGGCTCGAAACACGCCGACCTGTGGCACACGCTCTCGCTCGTCTTCGACGCCCTCGGCCACAAGGAAGGTTGCCCGCAGCTCGGGCTGGCGGGTCTCGGCTCATTCCTCTGGTCCCGCAAGTCCACGCCCGACCTGCTCGGCCCGGTGGGCAAAGACGGCGACACGGTCGCAGGGCCCGTGCTCATCCGCAACGATGATCTGCTCGCTGCCATCCGCTCGCTCGCCTATGTTGAGCGGGACAAGGTCCTCCGCGGCGTCGATTACCGCAATCTCGGCTCCGAAGAGCTCGGCTCGGTCTACGAGTCCCTGCTTGAACTGCAACCCGATATGGACGCCCACGCCCGCTCGTTCAACCTGCTCACCGTGGCCGGGAGCGAGCGAAAGACCAGCGGCTCGTACTACACGCCCGATTCGCTGGTGCAGTGTCTTCTCGACTCTGCCCTCGAGCCGGTCGTGAAGGACGCGCTGAAGGGCAAGAAAGGCGACGAGGCAGAAGAGGCCATCCTGAGCCTGAAGGTCTGCGACCCGGCCAGCGGCTCGGGGCACTTCCTGATTGCAGCTGCTCACCGCCTATCCCGCCATCTCGCGCGCGTTCGCACAGGCGAGCTGGAGCCGACCCCCGCTGACCACCAGCATGCGCTTCGTGATGTGATCCGTCGCTGCATTTATGGCGTCGACATCAACCCGATGGCCGTCGAGCTCTGCAAGGTGTCGCTATGGATGGAGGCGTTGGAGCCAGGCAAGCCGCTCACCTTCCTCGACCACCACATCAAGTGCGGCAACTCATTGATTGGAGCCACGCCGCGTTTGCTCAAGGACGGCGTTCCAGACGACGCATTCAACGCAATCGAGGGCGATAACAAGGAGCTATGCACAGCTTTCAAAAAGCGAAACAAGGATGAACGGGGCGGCCAGGCGTTGTTCACCTTCGAGGGAGCACTTCCGTGGCTCAAGCTTGGCAACATGCCGCAGACCTTTGCCACGCTTGACGCGATGAGTGACGATTCGCTTGCCGACGTCGAGGCGAAAGCGCAGCGATATACTGAACTCATCGAGTCTTCAGGCTACGAAAGCGCCCACCTGCTCGCTGACGCCTGGTGCGCAGCATTCGTCTGGACGAAGACGCGGGAATTCGACGACGCTATCACGGAATCCGTGTTCCGCCGCATCGAAGCGAACCCGCATGACATCGTCCCGTGGATGAAACAGGAGATCCGGCGTCTCGCGGAGCATTACCGGTTCTTCCACCCGCACCTCGGCTTTCCCGACGTCTTCCAGCTCCCAGAGGAGAGTGCAAACGCTGATGGCCACAGCGGCTGGAGTGGCGGCTTCGACCTGATGCTAGGGAATCCGCCCTGGGACACCCTAAGCCCGGACCTCAAGGAGTTCTTCGCCCAATACGATCCCCAGATCCGCTTCAGCGAGAAGGACGAGCAGGAGCGCATTGTCGCCGAGTTGAGCGAGAATCCGCAGATCAAAGCCGCATGGGAGCAGAACCGCCGCGACCTCTACGCAAGCGTACACTTCATCAAGCGCAGCGGGCGTTACCGACTCTTCGCCAAGGGCAACCTGGGTAAGGGTGATTTCAACGTCTATCGCATGTTCGTCGAGACGGCGCTGGATTGGACGAACACCGGTTGTCGAGCGGCCCAGCTCACTCCGGAGAACCTGTACAACGGTCCCAACGCTGCCGCGATTAGGCGACACTTGTACGATGACACGGAGTTGGAGCTCTTGCTTGGCTTTGAGAATCTGCGCGGAATCTGGTTCCCTAACATCGACGGACGCACGAAATTCTGCCTTTACGTCGCCGCGATCGGCGGTAGGACGAGTCGGTTTCCAACGGCGTTTCGCATCGCGTCCCTGGCAGAGCTATCGCCCACTATGGGGAAGCGCCTGCTCATGGACGTCCGGCTGATTCGCGAGTTTTCGCCGGCGGCCCTCGCCATTCCCGAGCTGGAATCTCAGGAGGCGGTGGACGTCTCTGTGAAAGTCTATGACCGCTGGCCGAAGTTTGGTGACACGAAACGGTGGCGACCTGTTCGCAAGTACATGCGCGAAGTCGACATGGGAACGAACCGAGACCTGTTCAACTCCGATGGCGACGGGCTTCCAGTGTATGAGGGGCGAATGGTTGCCCAGTTCGATCACCGTGCAAAGGGCTACGTCTCCGGGCGTGGTCGATCCGCTGTCTGGGACGACTATTCGTTCGGAGATCCCCGTAAGAGAATCCAGCCGCAGTGGTGCATTGCTGAGGACAAGCTGCCTGAGAAGGTGCTTGAGCGAGTTCGATGCTTCCGAATTGGCTTCTGCGATGTCGCAAGCCCCACGAACGAAAGGAGCCTGGTTGCGGCAATCATTCCTCCTCACACAGTAGCCGGCGACAAGGTGCCAACACTCCTTTTCGAGAATGGCCTGCCGTGGCAGATGCTGCCGTGGCAGATGCTGTTGTGGCTTACAGTGGCGAATTCTTTCAGCATGGACTACCTCATCCGGCGAAAGGTGAGCCTCAAGATGTCCTACACGACCATGGACAGCATGCCGTTTCCGACTCTTGTGGACGATAAGCCGTATGCCCGGCGATGTGTCGAACTCGCAGCCGGCCTGACATGCTGCGGCCCCGAGATGGTCCCACTCTGGCGGCAACTGGCTGCCGACGGCTGGGTGGCTGGGTCGGAGCCGGGTTCGATCGAGGACGAAGAGGAGCGGCTTAAGGCACGCGCCGAGCTAGACGCCATCGTCGCCCGGGACATCCTCGGCCTGACCGCGTCGGAGATGTCTTTCATTCTTGAGGATTTCCCCACCGCCGCCAAATACGAAATCGCCCGCTGGGACACGTTCCGTACACGCGAATTGATCCTCGCCCAGTTCGCAGAACCGGCGGAAGTGGCCTCCACAGCCGGCTGACGACCGGTGGCCATTTGAAAGGTGCTTACGATGCTTGAAGTCGTATACGGTCAGACGAAGAACCCGATGGTGACGAATCAGCTCGTCGAGTTGATCGAGGGGTTCAACGTCGATGGCACGCTTTACATCGGCTACCCGGTCCTGTCGTCCGCGGATGAGAGCATCTTCGTCGAGGCGCTGCTCGTATGCGATCAGTTTGGTTTGGTCGTGTTCGCCGTGGGCAATGGAGCAGGCCAGCCGCCGAACGATGAATTCTGGGATCGCGTGCAGGAGAAGCAGGACACCCTCTACTTCGCCATGCAGACGAACCTGGGGCGGCACCTGGCGCTGCGTCACCGACGCGATCTGGCCATACCAATCAACGTGATCAGCTTCTTCCCGGACAATCTCCAGGTCCCCGCTGGTCGTGATCTGGTGGTGGCAGGGCCAGGGAACCTCAGCGCGGTGTTGGGCAACTCTGAGCAGTTTGACGCCCAGTACCAGCGTCCACTCAACGCCGCACTCCAGCGGGTCACGACGATCAAGCCAAGCAAGAAGCGAGCCAAATTAACTCGTGGCGATTCGCGCGGCGCCATCATGCGCGAAATCGAGCGAGAAATCGCGAATCTCGATCAGTGGCAAAAGCGAGCGGCGATCGAAACACCGATCGGCCCGCAACGCATTCGTGGGTTGGCTGGATCCGGCAAGACCGTCGTCCTGGCGCTGAAGGCTGCTTACTTGCATGCGCAGAACCCCGATTGGAACATAGCCCTGACGTTCCACACGCGCTCGCTTTACCAGCAGCTCACCGATCTGGTGCGCCGCTTCTCATTCGAGCATTCGAATGACGAGCCGAACTGGGACCGGCTGAAGATCATCCATGCTTGGGGCAGCGCTTCCAAGCCGGGCGCTTACGCCCAGATGGCTGAGAGTATCGGCGTTCCTCCGCGTAACTACCTCTACGCAAAGACGACGTACGGTATGAACGAGGCATTCCACGGGATTTGCCGGGAACTTCTGTCTGCCACGAAAGGGCGAAGTGTCGAACCGATTTACGACGCCGTCTTGATAGATGAAGCTCAGGACCTTCCGTGGTCTTTTTTCCACCTTGTGTACGATTTCACGAACGACCCGAAGCGGCTCATCTGGGCGTACGATGAGCTCCAGAATCTCTCCGACACGAGCATGCCGCCCCTCGAAGATCTGTTTGGCAAGGACTCGACCGGCAGACCACGGATCCAGTTGGCCAACACAGCTGGCGAGCCCCGCCAAGACATCACCTTACCAGTCTGCTATCGCAACACGCCGTGGGCTCTGACGCTCGCTCACTCGCTTGGCTTCGGAATCTACCGCGACGGGGGCTTGGTACAGTTGTTTGACGACCCCGGCTTGTGGTCTGAGATCGGATACACGGTGCTTGATGGAAGCCCCGATCCCGGAGAGCAGGTCAGCCTGAAGCGATCGGAGAGTAGCTATCCTGCCTATTTTGCGACGCATCTGAATCGAGGTGATGCAATTCGCTGCCAGAAGCTCGACGACGAGAATCACCAGGCCGAGACTGTCGCGGCGGAAATACAACGCAATCTCACAGAGGACGAACTCGAACCCGACGACATTCTCATCATCCTACCCAACGTGCTTACTGCCAAACGCCGGGCGGCCGTCGTGATGAATGCGTTGGCGCAACGCGGCATCCGGTCGCATATCGCAGGCGTCTCGACCAGTGCCGATGAGATCTTTGCGAAGGGATCTGTTGCGCTTGCAAACATCTATCGCGCGAAGGGTAATGAGGCGCCGATGGTGTACGTCCTCAACAGCCAATACTGCGTCGGCGGCCACGAGCTCATCAAGGTGAGGAACATCCTCTTTACTGCGATCACACGTTCACGTGCATGGGTTCGCCTCTACGGAGTCGGCGCAGACATGGAAGAACTTATCGCGGAAGTCGAGGCGGTCCGGACGCATGATTACAAACTGGATTTCACCGTACCGACTGGTGCTGAGCTGGCACGCATGCGGATGATCCATCGGGAAAGGACTGCCAGCGAACGGGCGAAGATCGACCGAGTTCAGAAAACGCTGCAGGAATTCGTCGAGGCCGTTGAGGCCGGGGACATGGCTATCGAGAGTTTGCCCCCTGAGATGCGAGAGGCGCTCAAGCGATTCTTCAGGAGTGAGGGGGCAAATGACGCCTAGTCAGCTTATGGCGGAGATGCGGGATTATGCCGACCTCTTGGTGAACCAAGGGGTGGCGCTTACTGCTAATCCCGTTGTGCCGCAGCATCCCGAACCGAGTCTGACTAGGATCACTTCGCAGCGCTTGGCGGCAAGAACGGGTCGGCTCACGGACTTCGCGTTCGCGAGCATCGATGAGTATCGCGCTCTTCTGGAGTCACAGGACTACTTGGTTGTTCTGGCGGACGGGGCCCTGATACAGCTCTCGTACGATTTTCGTGGAAACACACTCGTTCGGCATCGGCTCTGCTTCTATCCATGTCCCTATGACGTCGATCCAGCCCTATTGGCACAGGACCCGATGCTTGATGTTGTTGACACGTATGAGAGCGAAGGGGCGGATTATCTCCGGTTGCGAACACCGTTACGCTTCGACTTTGACTCACAACACGAGGATGATGATCACTCGGCGACCCACGTGCATATGCTGTGGGCGCATTGCCGCTGTGCGGTCGCAGGACCGGTGAGCATCGGGCGATTCTCTCGTTTCGTCTTTCGGCATTTCTACCCACATCTGTGGTGCGAACACAGATTCCTAAGGGACATGAAACAGGCACGCTGGAACCGCTCCATTCGGCCGCGGGATGAGGAGTTCTTGCACTTCTCCTGGCGGGGAGAATCACCGAACCGGCGGGCTAGCGGTGGGAGTGCGTAGAATGGCCGCGCTGAACGAAGAGCAGCACGGTGACTATCACCAAAGAGTCAACATGGAAGACCACAGTCACATCCTCGGGCAACTGATTACCGCCGGTTTTGATTGGACTGAGCGCCTTGCACGCGCAGATAACGGCTTGGCCTACTCAAATTGGGCCGCGGGAGTGCGAGGAGAGTTCCGCGAAACGAGTATCGAGCTCTCGGACAGCCAACTTCACTGGGCATGGAACGCGATCCGGGAGGAAGAAACAGTGCGCTCGCGATTTGGAGCACTGCCACCGCCCGGCGTACAGTGGAAGAGCAGTCGAGACCGCTTTCTCGTCCTTAGCTCGGGCGAGATCTTCGCCGTTGCGTTAAAGGCCGCCGAACTCGACACCCTGCTTCGCAATCAGGCCAAGGATTCGCCCTGGCGCGTGACGGTCCGGCTGGTGGGCCAGCTTGAAATGAAGCCGGGCAAAGCGGACAGGCTTGAATGCTGTGACGTCCGTGCCGACGTACGCATTCAGGTTTCCACCTGCTATCCAGTGGAACGTGAAGCTGATGTGATGAGAATCGATGCCGATCGTATTTCAGTCGAAGAAGGGGTTGTGACGGCACGCGTCGACAGCCTTAACCAGGCGTACACCGTCGCCAGCCGTCGGCTTGAACCAGAACGGCGCAGCCACGGCGGCCGAACATACGACCGCTATGTGCTAATGAGGTCCAATGAGCGCCTTCTCTTGGAGCGGATACGCCAACGTGTCGAGGCTGGCGACTGGCCAGAACCCGCAAGGTCGGAGCGGACATGATGGCCGCTCGTCGGACCGGATTCTATACCATGGTGCAGAAGTCTGAAGTAATCTCGACTCCGCCTAGGCACTTCCTAACGAGAACGGGCTTGTCGACTCGCCATGAGCGCTTATCCATGCGTGGAATCACGAGGAACACGCTGTTCAATGAGCGTACAGCTGCGAGAGAACACCAAAAGATGAGCAATCCAGAAGAGAGCGCCTATGAAAGCGATTGACCGCCCATTCACAAAGATCATTAACGGCACCACGCAGTTCGTGATCCCGGTCTTTCAGCGGGACTACAGCTGGACCGAAGCCGAGTGCGAGCAGTTGTGGAAGGACATCCTCCAGATTGCGTCTGATACCACTGAGCGTGGGCATTTCCTCGGCTCGGTCGTTTATGTATCCACAGGGGACTCATCGGCCGGATTCACGCGGTGGCTGCTCATCGATGGTCAACAGCGGGTGACAACGCTGACGTTACTGCTTACAGCGCTCCGGGACCACATCCGGGAGATCGAATGGACGGGCACGGAGGACGGGCCGACCGTCAAGCGCGTGGAAGCGTACTTTCTCAAGAACGTGCAAGAGGAAGGGAGTCGTGAGCACAAGTTGGTCCTACGGAGGCACGACCAAGCCACGCTGAATGCCCTACTTGAAGGACTGGATCTTCCGGCCGAGGCCTCCGAGCGGATCCGCGACAACTACGATTTCTTCCGGGAGCAGCTCGCCGATGCCGACCCGGAGGAGGTCTACAAAGGCATCGGACGCCTCGTCGTCGTTGACGTCACGCTGGATAGGGGCACCGACGATCCGCAGCTGATCTTCGAGAGTCTGAACTCGACAGGCATGGACCTTAGCCAGTCTGACTTGATTCGCAATTTCATCCTGATGCGGTTGCCGGAACGAGAACAGACGCGCCTGTACGAAACGTACTGGAGCAAGATAGAGAGCCTTTTCCGCGGATCGGAAAAGACATTCGACGCCTTCGTGCGCGACTATATCGCCCTCCGCACCCAAGCCAGCAAGCAAGAGAAGGCTGACGAGATTTACTTCGCTTTCCGCCGGCTTTTTGGGGCGATCGGATCTGAAGTTGAGAACCTCGATGGTTTCCTGCAGGACCTCCTGCGCTTCGCTCGGTACCACGCCGCGTTCAGCATCGGCGCCGACGCAGCCCAAGCGCTGCGTGAACCCCTCGCCCGCTTACGCCGGTTGGTGGACGTTCCAGCGACGCTCGTGATGCGGTTGTACGATTTGCACGATCACAACGGAACGCTGAGCGAAGCCGAGTTCGTCAAAGCCATCGAGCTGATCGAGAGCTACGTCTTCCGGCGGGCCATCTGTGGGGAGCAGACCCGGGGTTACTGGCAGACGTTCGCGAATCTCGCATATCGCCTCGACCAGGACCGTCCGTTCGAGAGCCTCACGGTTGGACTCGCGCGACAACGTGACAACTATCGGTTTCCAGATGATGTCGAGTTCCGAAAGGCCGTAGAGGAACGCGACTTGTACGGTCTTCGCGTCTGCACGCACCTGCTCGATCGCTTGGAAAATCATGGAAACAAGGAGCCAACGGATACGAGCAAGTTCTCGATCGAGCACATCATGCCTCAGAATGAGAAGCTCTCGCCGGAGTGGCGGAAGATGCTGGGGGAGGAATGGCGCGAGGTCCAGAAGGATTGGCTGCACCGCCTCGGTAACCTGACATTAACGGGTTACAACAGCACCTACTCCGATAGGCCATTCGAAGAGAAGAAGTCGATCTCCGGCGGCTTCGCAGAGAGCTCTGTTCGTTTGAATCGATTCGTACGGGAACAACCCCAGTGGACCGCGGATGAGATGCAGTGTCGCGGCCAGCAGCTGGCGCAGCAAGCTTTGCAGGTGTGGCCCCGACTTGTCGTAGATCAATCGCTCATCGATGCCGCAGAGCAGATCGAAATGCGAGCACTCGCGGAACGACGTGACGTGGCAAAGGTGAAGATGAGCACAATCGCCAGGATGCTCTTCGAGTTGCTCAGAAAGCGCATTCAAGAGATGGACGGTGATATCATCGAGCTAGCCGAGCAGAAGTCGGTCAGCTACCACGCCCCTGGCTTCTTCCTTGAAGTGCTCCCTCGGAAACACCGCATCAACTTGCTGCTGCCACTGGATTTTAACGAGGTCGATGATCCATCAGGAATAGCCCAGGATGCCACACAGTGGAAGTTCCTGTTCTATGCGCAGTATGAAGGGGGCGTTTCGATTCCGATTCGTGAAGCAGACGACATCGAGAAGGCGTTGCCAATGATCAGGCAAGCGTATCTGGTTGCCACGACATGACGCGAGGATTTCCAAATCGCCGGCCAGGCCCCTTCGGTCCTGCGCATGCACTCCTTCCTTCAGGACAGGAGGTGGTCATTGCCCATGAAGACGACTTGGTGTGGAGCGCTTTAGAGCAGATGATCGACGAGGGTTTCTCGCAGATTCCAGTGAGGAACAGCGAAGGTGAGATCAGCGGAATCTTCTCGTGGCAGTCGTTCGGCAAGCGGGCGCTCGACCTACGCGGCAATAAGCTCGACGCGACGGAGTTGACAGTCCGAGATTGCATGGACGAGCCGGTCTTCATTTCGCCCGAGACGTACATCGACACGGACAAGGCGACCGACTGGAGTAGGATTGACTACGTTCTCGTCGGAGCCCCTGACAACCTAATCGGCATTCTGACCACGGCGGACGTTTTTGGTAGGCTGAACGACTTCGCGGAGGCCTTTGTGCTCCTTTACGAAATAGAACTCGACCTGCGCGATGTCATCGAGACGCTGTTGACGGACGAAGAGCGAGAGGACGTGTTCAAGGAACTCACTCAACCGAAGGCGAAGCCTATCCGCGACCTGAAGGACCTGAGCTTTAGCCAATACCTGGATATCATGTGCTCGCGCGACCGCTGGGCAAGGTTCGAACCGTTCTTCCGCTGCCAGCGTGAGCTCGTTGACGCGGACCTTAAGCGAATCAACGAATTGCGAAATGACGTCTTTCACTTTCGCAGGCAGATTACAGTACGGGACACGGATCGATTGCGCCGTTTTTGGGAGAGGCTTCGCTTCAATCGTCAACTTCACGCCCGTGGTGCTGGCTCGACGGCGAGCGGCGACAGTGATCGCGATCCAACGCGCACGACCTCCGCGTAGCCAATCCAAGTACGGCGCCATTTCAAACTCGACTCCCACACGTCGGACAGTACCGCCCCTTCGGCCGGAGCTCCTCATCGCAGACGGGGCAACGACGGGCTCGCTGCAGCCGCGGCGCGTTCCTCAGGGCAGGTGAGTGCAACAATATCAGCAACAACGCGATCACCGCGATCGCAGCACCAGTGATGTGCTCCGTCCTGAGAGACCAGGTCCACTCGATCATGCTGCTGCCTTCGACCCACAGGCCAAGGGCCGGGGAGTTCGTGAAGAGCAGGATCGCTGCTGCCGACAAGACTGCGACCGGGCTTCGCATTCTGATAGTCATGATCCAACCCACCTTTCCGTGTATCCAGGCTCCCGGTCCATCGTAGCGCGAAGCTGGCCAGCGCGCAAGGCCCTTTCTTGGAATGGAGTCGTCCCCTGGTACAGCGACTACGGATTCTCGCTCAAGAGTGGGTTGTGCTATCGCCAAGGCGATACATCAAAATCGCATGCCGCCGTCAGAGCGTCTAACCGAGATCGGCTCAGATCGTAGGGAGGTAGCAGTGCAGCTCACGCAGCTGGCCGTCGTCAGTGCGTAGTGCCCTCCCTGCCGGATGAGCTTCGAAACGCACCTTCAGCCGGGCTTAACGGACACGTGCGTCCATGTTCCTGGCCACGGATAGGCTGACCTAACGGAAGAATCGAGCCGTCAGCGGCTCGTCATTCGGTGCGGCGCGCGTCCGAATACCATACGGGCGGCGGGAGCCAAAGAGTCCCTTGGACTCCCGGCCGATCGATGGCGGCGTCGGAGAGGCCAGGATGGGTGATGCCGTCTCGTGGACACAGAGCTCACGGAACGCCAGTGCGGCGGCACCTCTCGTTGGCTGGTGCTGGCCAACATGGAGCGCAAAGACTCAGCTCAGTTTCTTCAGGAGAACACAAATGTCACACTTGGCAGGCAGATGTGATTGCGGGCGGCGGATGCACTTCCCGAAGAATGCGGGATTCGGGTATGAGTGGCGATGTCATTCCTGCGGTAAGCCCTGGAGGCTCGTCCAACAGGGCGGCAAACCCCTTCGGCGTATGCACTCGAAGCCGCCGCGCAACGGCATCGAACCCGTGCGTGTGCCGATTTCGACGTCCGACGGCGGAACATCGGGTGGTGCCGTCTTCGGGTACATCCTGATCGGTGCTGTGATCCTCGTGATCATCGGCAGCTTGTGCGGCTAAAGCGATGAGTCGATCATCCGCCCGCCGGGAATCCAACTTGGCCTGGACCGTTGCGCTCCACGATTCAGTGCGTACAATCGGACGGCATGCACACGCATACGTAGTGGTATTTCCAAGGTGTGGCCACAGTCAGAAATCGAGAAGGGCGCATACTACTGAAAGCCGTTTGCGAAGACCCATATGCTAGGGCAATCACGCTGCCTCGAACCGCGGCGTGATTCATCGTGTCAGGGGATCGTTCCGAAGGGTTGTAAGCTGAAGGAGAGTCGGATGGCTCAGTACAGGGAGCGTTTTGGTGTGGACGTGAAGAAGCGTGCTGCGCTTGTTCGCTGTCGTGCGCTCGCCGTGATTCTGAAGGAACTGCTCGCGAACAGCCTCGACGCGAAGGCAGCGACCGTTGAGCTGACCTGCCGACTCGCGAAGGGTACGAGACGTGACGCAGCCGGTTTGCGAGCTTTCGAGGTCACGTGTGTGGATGATGGGTGTGGGTGCGACGAACCCGGGATTCTCCGGCGTGTCGGATCGTCCACAAGCGACCTGCACCCAGAAACGCGAGGCCGTTTCGGCCAGGGACTCATCGATGTTCTTGCCATTGCAGAGTCCGCGGAGATTCGCACATTGAAGCACCGGCTGCTATTCAACGCTGACGGCTGCCAGATCAGCTCCGTTCGAAAAGCCGTAGCCGGAATGCAGCTCGACGGCTTGTTGCGCCATGACGGCGAGGGGTTCGATGAACTGTCCACATACTTCAACTCCCTCATACTGCCAGGGGGCGTGCGAGTCATCGTTAACGGGCACGAGATCCCTCCGCGACGTCCCAGGCGGATCATTCCAAAGGTCAAGCTCCAGACGGTAACGTACGATCCCCGATCCGAGCGCATTCGTCGGCACCAACGAGAAACATCCGTCGAGATTCACGACAACCACGGCGACATCCCGATGATCTTTGAATTGGGGATACCTGTCGATGCGGCTCCGTGGACCCTCCCCTTCGATATCAATGTCCTCCAAAAGACGCCTCTCGACGTTGAGCGGAACATGCTGCCGGAGCCGTACAAGAATGGACTGATCGCGCAGCTCATCGAGCCTTTGAGCGACGAGTACGTGCGGTACATGAATGACAACGATGACGCTCCCCCTGAGATCAAGGACAACCGTGAGAATGCGGCCAAGCTGAGCGAAGAAGGCCGGAAGACGCTTATTGCGTCGGTCACTGGCGCTGATCCCGGTCGGATTGTCAGACGCGATCCGTTCGATCCGGACGACGTGAGTGAGTCTCAGGAGCTAGAGTACCGAGGATACGCGCCCGTCAACCGTGGGGCGCTGCCTGCAGGAGTGAGCGAGCTCCTGAGAGACGCTGCAACCGTTGCCCAGGTGCACGATCAGGTCTGCAAGCCACACTTCCGTACGGACCGCGGCTTCCCGCCCGCGACCCAAAGGCAGCGACTGTGCATGGCAGCCTTCGAGGAAATCGCCTCGGCTCTTGTGGCAAAACCCGTCCGCTGTGAGCGGGTTCGTGGCGGCAATGCGGCTGCGGCGTATAGCAGCGGTACCATGAGGCTCAACACTGAGGCAGATTTCATTTGGGAAGACCCGTTGGGCGAACGTACGCTCGCCCTGATCATCCACGAGTGCTCGCATGAGAAGGTCTCCGGGCACGGCGTAGCGTTTGGTGGAGAGTGCGAGCTCATGGGTGCGCGCCTCGCCCGATGGGTTGCAGACAACGCTCAGCGTTGGAACGAGCTGCGTGAATCGCTAACCACCGCCCCAACGGAGGACGTCCAAGTTGCCCCATGAGCATTGCGAAAGCAACGTTGGCGTTCTCGGCGATCGGTGATTTGACGCCAGGCAGCCCGACCGGTATGGAGACGGTCATGGAGAGACTGTACATCAAAGGCTTGGTGAGGATCGCGAACGCCGTGCGCCGCGACATGTCGGGGCCGCTGTCAGCCGACCGAAGGAAGAAGCTCCGCCGGTTCGTCGAGGAATCCCTGCGCCAGGTGGACGCGATCCTGGCCAGCCACGGGGTTTCCCTCGAGGACCTGCCGGCGCCGACCCGGAGGGCTTATCAATTCCTGGCCGGCCTGAACTTCGATGAGATCATTCCGCAGGGTAACCGGGATCCGGATCGCCCAGCCCCGGGAAGCGTTTCTCTGGTGGGGCTGAAGTCGTTCCATGACCGGATTCTTCGCAGCCTGGCGCAGCCTATCTCGGCGGAACAGGCGAACGCGATTCACAGCTCGATTCAATCGATGAGCGAGCGCGTCGAGGAGCATCTGAACGAAAACGGGCTGTCGTCCGGTGAACTCACGGCTCAGACGCGAGCGGCCCGTGGATGGCTGGCGTTCTTCTCGGATCGTGAGAACTTGAACGCGTATCTTGCAGCGGCTGATCGGGCCCGTCCCAGGTTTGAGGCGGCGATACAGCGTAATCAACGCTTTCGGCCTGCGGTGTTTCTGGAGTTTCGGACCATCGCCGGGCTCTACAAACTCCGCGGGTACCGCAATGGGACTCGGATCATGCTCGCGACACCGATGATCTGCTTTTCACAGCAGCTCTTCGAGTCGCTCGCCAATGCTGCCTTCAAACTGGGCAGTAGGCAGCCGATCATCGAAGCCGCCTTGAGTGACGAGTACCAGGCCATCCAGGCCGAACTGGAGGCGCTGGGCGGCGTGGAGGAGCAGACAGCCGGCCTTCAGCATGATCTCCAGGCATCCTTTGACCGGGTCAATGCCAAGTACTTCGGCGGCAGCCTGGCGCGTCCCCGCTTGAGCTGGAGCCGATCGCTCAGCAGCCGTAAGCTCGGCCATTATGATCCCATCCGCGATACGGTGATGGTCAGCAGCATCCTGGACCGAGCTGACGTCGAGGGGTACCTGCTCGACTTCGTCATGTATCACGAGCTTCTGCACAAGGCACTTGGCGTGGACTGGCGAAACGGCCGCCAGGCGATCCACACACCCGAGTTCAGGGCGAAGGAGAGCAAGTTCGAGCACTGTGCGGCGGCGGAAGCGGCCCTCTCCGCGTTGGCACACGATCAAACTGCAATCCAGGGCGGTGCGTGACATGCCGGGCAAGACGATCACCGTATACACGATTGGCTTTGCCAAGAAGGACGCGGCGACGTTCTTCGGCATGCTCGAGGAAGCTGGTGTTCGCCGGGTAATCGACGTTCGACGCCGCAACACCTCGCACCTCGCCGGTTTCGCCAAGCGGGACGACCTCCAGTTCTTCCTCAGGCGCATCCTGGACACTGACTACGTTTATGTTCCAGAACTGGCGCCAACGGAGTCCCTCCTGGACGACTACCTGAAGAAACGGATCGATTGGTCAACATACGAGGCCAGGTTCCTCGAGGTCATCACGAGCCAGCGGATCGAGACGGTCGTCACGCGCGAGCAGCTAGCAGACGCCTGCTTGCTCTGCAGCGAAGCCTCGCCGGAGCAATGCCACCGCAGGCTGGTCGCCGAGTACCTGGAACAGAAGTGGGGTTGTGTACGTATCGTGCACCTGCAGTAGCTGACGTGTACTGTGAGACGGAGACATTCCGAATGCCTCGGCCGGCTCCAACCTTCAACGAAGCGCTTGCCTTGGTGGAACGTCTTGACCAGAAGTACCGGCCCGCATGGGACGCGTTCTCGCCGGAGGAACAGGCAGCGCTGGCGTTGTACTTCCTGCCGCACAACTCTGCGAGACCCGTGGTTGAGCCAACACGGCCACGCATGCTCAAGTGGTATTGCCCTTTCGCCGACCAGGCCAGTTTCCCGAGCGGCCATCGCTACTGCATCAACGTGTACACGGGCTGCGCCCATGAGTGCGCATACTGTTACGCCGCGTCCTACTCACCGGCCTCCGCCTCACCCAAACAGGGCTTTGAACGACTCGTTCTCAAAGACATGGAGGATCTGAAACGCTTTGGTGTGCCGCCCGCCCCGATTCACCTGTCCAACAGCACGGACCCGTTCCAGCCGCTGGAGAACGAGTACAAGCACACGCGATTCGCGCTCGAGCAGATCCTGCAGCACCGCCAACGGTTCACAACGGTCACCATCCTGACGAAGGATCCATTGCGGTCGGTCAAGCTGGGTTATGTCGACCTGTTCCGACAACTGGGATCACTGCCCAATGTCCATCCGAGACGTGCTGCATTTGACCAGGGCAATCTGCCCGGGTTTGTGGTCGAGGTGAGCCTGGCGTTCTGGAGGGAGGAGGCACGTCGGCAGTACGACCCATGTGCTCCGTCCATTGCAGCGCGCAAGGAGGGCTTGCACGCACTGCGCGATGCAGGAATTCCGGTGGTTCTGCGTATCGATCCCCTCTTTCCTCCCGCGCGGTCAAACGGCTCGCATGAGGATCTCGGCCTGATCGAGCCCCAGTCACGTGACGACCTGGAACAACTGGTCGCCCTCGCAAAGGGCCTCAGCGTCCGGCACGTAGTTTTCTCCGCAGCTAAGATAACGAAGCCCCGCGGTCAGAAGCTCTCGGGAACGATGCTAGCCGTCCGTGACATCTACCGAGCCTGTGCCTTCCCGCGGAAGCTTGACTTTCACGGCGGGAGCTGGCGGCTTCCGGGCAGCGTAGCCCAAGACCTCATCGTGCGCCCTTTTCTGGACATCTGCACACGGTATGCCGTCCAAGCCAAGCACTGCAAACAGAACCTGATCGGCACGCCGTGACTCCCGGGCTCTTTGTCAATGACCGACGAACCTCCATCTCTATCAACCACAAGGTTAGCGCACTAACGTCAAGACGCATCCGCCACCTGCCTCACGCTTAACATAGGACCCATGTAACTGGGCTCGATTAAGCCTTGAATGCTAAATCGGCCCAAGCGCACCATCGTCCATTGTCACGGATCAAACAAATCTTCGTCAGCCCTTGCCCTGTCGACGAGACCGGCATACTCTTTGGACAAGGCGTCATATCGAAGGCAGCAGGACCGCGAACCCAAGGCGCGACGTAATTCGAGAGTCGAACCATGAAGGCTGGTAGTGACGAGACCCCCTTCGACCGCATCGAATCGAAACTGGCAGAGATCCTCGAGCAGGCCGCGACGGTTCCGGGCTGGGCCGAGCAGTGGAAGCAGCTCGGGCCGGAGTCAACGGCGGAGCAGCAATTGGCCGTCTATCAGGCCATCCGGGATTCCGGCCTGCTTCCCGCCGAAGCCGGGTTCTTCCTTGTGTCGTCTCACATCGATGAGATCACCACCCAGGGCGCAGAGGATGCGTTGCGTCCCTGGGAGGATCGGCTGAAGGCCATAGAAAGAAAGCACGGACTCGGCGACGACGAATTCTGGTCCCGCGGAGAGGCGCCGGCCGAGTATGAAGAAGTCCGGCGTGAATATGAGCGAGCATGGGATGGGCTGTTCGCGGACCGGCTGGAGAAGTACGGCGAGCGCGAGATGGCCGAGTTTCTGCGGGCCGACCCCACTGAGTTCGAGCGCAGGACGGAGGCCGGACGTATGTTCTTCTTCCCCGGCCCACGGCTTGAAGGCGATTCCTCCCTTCCGCCGTGGGTGGAGTCCCTGTTTGAGGTGGTGGCCGCGAACATGTCTCCAGAGAGTGCAATGGGGCCGTTGGGGCTTCGGTACCATGACGACGAGGTGATGTCGGAAGTCTCTGTGTACCCCACTCCGGTGGAGCTCGTGGGCGGGGCCGCTGATGGCGAGGTGGTGGCCCCGGATTTCACTCTGGATCTGGAGAGGCTCCGGTCCGCGTTTGAGCGGATCGACGATTTCGGCTGGGGCGCGATCGGCCTGCCTCCAATCGAGGGACCGTACGTCTGGATCGAAGGCCGCTACATGGGACACAACGTCTGCCTCCAGGTGTTGGCCTATGCCCCGGACGACGAGGAACCCGGAATGAAGCTCGATGTCTCCAGCTCTGATCGCAGATGACAGCGGCGCCCTTCAGTCGGCAGAAGGAACCTGGGTGGTCATCTCTGCTTCAGCCATTCGACCGCCTCCGGATTCTGCTTCCAGGCATCGCCGATGGCATCCGCGCACATGACGGCCTCATTCTCGTCGCCGACGCCGTAAAAGGCGGGCAGCTGCCTGGGGATGGCCTTCTTGCCCGCCAGGTACTTCTCGACGTGCCTGTTGCCTTTGCGAGCTTCTTTCAGCGCCTCGTCGGCGCCGCTTTCGTCGCCTGACAGATGACGCTCCAGGACAAGAGCCCATGCGAAGACCGCACTCCCTTCATCCTCAAACTCCCTGAACAGCCGACGCACGTGGTCCGTGCTGCCTGCGCAGAGATACAGTCCCAAAAGCGGATAGCGAAGCCCCTGGTTGTCATTGGGGTTCAGCCGGAGCATCTCTTCGTAATGCCCGATGGCTTCCCCGTTTCTGCCCGCCTCCAGGAGCAGCTGGGCAAGATACGCCCTGGCCCGCATGTATGGCCGGGTCTCCATGAGACCCCAGAAGTGGCCAGCATTCTCGTCGAAGTACGTCTTGCCGCCCAGGCCGCGCTCCCCGATGTCCACCACCATTCGCATGCTTTCGATCATCTCGTCGCCGTCCTCGCAGGACAGCCGGGTCAGATGCATGAGCGCATCAACGCAATGCGGATCGAGTTCGATCGCCTTTTCGCACAACTTGGCCGACCGGACCGGATCCGGTGTCTCCATCGCCTGGTAGGCCAGATCCTGGGCTTCGTGTTTCGGGTCCCTGGGCGTCTTGCTTTTGTCGGGCGCGCTCAGGCTGCGCTGGTTGAACGCATGAAGAAATGCCTCCAGCTCCCCCTGGCTGGAGAAGTCCCGACCCTCCATCGCCTCATGAAGCTCGCGCAGAGCCTGCTCCGCGCTGAACATGGAAAGAGGAGGAGTGGACGGAGACGGCGACGTGCCGCGGGCAGAATTCGGAGCCACTGAACCTCGACTCTGCCGCGGGGGCCGCTTCTTCTGCTGTTTCTTCGGTTTCTTGGAGGTGCTCATAGCTGCTCATTACCAGAAGACGCCCATCGGGTCATCGAGTACATATTCCGCTGCTTCTTCAACCGTATCGAAATCCGCGCCGCCCAGGTCGCCGATGGATTCCCACTTGTCGCGATGGCTCCACCACAGCACCTCCCACCACTCGTCGCGTTTCCGAATGCGGGAGACTGCCCGGCCCTCGAAGTAGATCGTGTATCCCCGACTGGCTCGGGCGGGGAAGGCAGGGCATCCGCGGTTGCGAAGAACCGCCTGTATGCGTGACAGGGCCTCAGTCGCAAGGGGCTTGATGGACGCGTAAATGCCCTTGCCAGCCATCGATTCGGCACGATGGTGATTCGCTTATTGCAGCCTGTAGCGATGTCGCCCGGGTAGATGTCACGGATTCGGCGCTGCCAAGCCAGCTCGCATCACGCACCGGAATCAGCAACAAGCATCCATTTGACCGTCGTCTGTGCACCTCGGTCGGTGGTACCACATGACCCACATGCAAATTGTGCCCGCTGAACGGTCTAAGCGCACCGAAGAGCGTTGGACATCGCGACAAACACACTTCCTCGTCAAGCGTCGTGAACGTTGCTCGGCCGGCTCACGAGGCAAGCTTTGATCAGTCATCCCTGCTGTCTAAAGGGACTTCATAGAGCGCGTACACGTAACTCGCGAATCGTCTGTCGAGTTCTGCATCCTTAAAGTCGTAGTACCTGCCAGCGGCGAGCGTCGCCTGAGTGGACGCAAGGTAGCCTCCGCCAAGGCCTCCCGCAATACCGCCAATGCCAGCGCCGATGACGGTCCCCACCGGACCTAAAACCGAGCCGGACAGACCACCGGCCTTCGCTCCCAGCCAAGCGCCTGCGACGCTGCCACCGACACCGCTCAGCAGACCGGCCTGGGACGTAACAAACTCGCGTTTCGTAACTTCCCCGAAAGCGTATTCATACACCATGAATCCCTCCGCGCCGAGGAACCCAACGACTGCGATGGCGCCGCCACGGCGCGATACCTTTGTTAGCAACCCCCGTACGGTAGCGTTCGTCGTAGTTGCGGTGCTCAAGTCGCTGATTCCCGCAGCGGTCATGGCTGCTCCTGAGAGCGCAAGAGATCCCGACTTGCCTAGGTTGACCACGGTTTGATTTGTTCGCGTTGTCGCGTCCAGCGAGAGAACCAGACTCTTGTACGCTGCAGGCGCGTTTTGGACCAATAGCAAAGCCCCTAATCCCGCGCTTGGCCCTCCCGCCAGCATTCTTACCCTCCCCCTGACGCGGGCACTGCGGGCAAGGTCGTCCAGCACATCCGAAACGTGGATTCTCCCCTTGCGGAGAGTTGTCTTGCCGGTAACCACACACTCATACACGGGCACGTCTCTCGTTGCTGCGTATAGTCTGATCCCTGGGAGAAGCTTGTTGCGATTGATGATCGCGCCGAGTTCTCCGCTGCGGCGATATTCCCATGCGATCTTGTCAATCTGTGCTCTCAGCCGGCGTGCATCGCTAGCTTGGCACTTTAGACCGACTTCTTTGGATTCAATCCGAAGGGTGGTTCCGGTGCGCCGATCAAGGAAACGAATGTCCTTGTCGGTATTACCCAACGGCGTTCTCGCGGTTTCGTTGATGGCGAGGAGACGGAAGCGCGGGTCATTATGAATATGGTTAGCATACAGCTGTGTCCGGACCGCACCTTGGCTTACGTTCTTGTTGCTTGATGCGACCAGGAGGATATTCTTCTGCACTCCGGGAATCGCGGGATCGATGGCACCCTTGCCGGTGAAGTTATTGAAGATGCAGTCGAGCCCCCGTTGGCCGTATCGTGCCCTGACCACCTTACGAAGTCGTTCTGTCGCCGGATCACTGCCCGGATCAGCAGTGGCCGAGCGTACGTACCAGGATTTGATTTCGGTGTACGGGCTGCCATACTTCGGAGCCACGCTGGCTGTGGGTTGCGCGTGAACCGGTGCGGCCAACCCAGCGGCAGCCGCCAGGCTGATGATTGTGATTCGGGAGGTTCGCATCATTGTGCCTCCGAGTTTCTCAACTGGTCGCGTGTGACCTTCTTGACGCCTTTGGCCGATTCTTTGACGCATGATTGTTCGCCGCGGCCTCTGAGCTCATTCCAACCGCGGCACCACTCACCCCGATGGAACGCCGCTGTTCGCTCCCCGACAAATGCGGTATCCACGGGAATGAGATACTTGACCATCGCGTCGCGTACGATCCTAAAGGAAGCCTCTGTGACGAATTGACGTTCGTCCCATTTTGCCTTAACGGCGTCGATCAGCGCCTTACGGAGGTAATCGCCGGCCGGATTATGAACGCAGCCTGTTGACTCGATCATGTCGTGGACTCCCGAGTACCACCCTATTTCTCCGGAGTTCAGGGTCTCACGCTCATTCGTCGTCATGAGTTCGTAGATGCGCTTGGCGGTCTGTTTGCGAGCATCAAACTCCTCTTTGAAGCTCTGGATCTGCCCCAGCGCCCACTGCTCGTAAGGATCTGAGCGCGTTCGGGCAATCGAGAGTGGCGTCTCTTTCGCTACTTCGGCGGTCCGCTTTGCCACGTGAAGCTGGTCGTTACTCTCCTCGATCTTTGTCCACCCCCTTTGAAACGCCTTGTCGAAGAGGCTTCTCACGGGCGGGTCGAGCAACGATTCCTCGATGGGCAATAGGTATTTGACCATCGCTTCGCGCGTGGTGCGATAGGCGAGTGCGTCGGCGTGATTCCAACCCGGACGCACCGATCTGTGTACAGCGGCATAGATCTTGCGTTGTTCTTCGACCGTAAGAACAGGACATGTGAGATCGACACCGGTCTTTGTCGAGAGGAAGTTCATGACATCTGGAAACTCGTAGAGCAGGTACCACATGAACTCCGTATCAGCCTCGTCAAAGGATGCGAACGCCTGTTCGATCTCCTTCACTGCATTATCGTAGTACCATCCGTCAAAATCGCGAATCTGCTGAAGTGCCCAGCGTTGATACTCGCGATGTCGCGCTGCATTGCGTCGGGAATTGTCGTCGCTGCACTCCTCCAGCAGTAGTGTGG
Source organism: uncultured Anaerolineae bacterium (assembly GCA_964589015.1). Taxonomy (GTDB): domain Bacteria; phylum Chloroflexota; class Anaerolineae; order DAOTYC01; family DAOTYC01; genus CAZPTF01. The sequence continues at coordinate 25,488 of CAZPTF010000001.1, read as the reverse complement.
TTGCCCGAATCACGTTGTCGATTTCCTGCAACGTGGATTCAGAGAGTGCGGCTCCAGTATCGTCAAGAAACGCGTCGGCCTTGAAAGTGATGGCGGTCGTATGGATGTCGGAAGCAACCATCTGCTTCACCAGCGGGTCGGATATCGGTCGAGCTCGATCAATGCGGCTTGCTAAAGACTTGCATGTGTCGATGATCTCACGTTCTCTCAGTTCCCCGCGGAGCTTTGCGATTTCTTCGTCGCCTTCTTCAAACGGGCCGAGATGCAGCCAGGCTAGCGAGGCATCGCCTCCATCCAGAAGAACGGCTTGAGCAGACTCAATCGCGATCCGCTTTCTTTGAACCGCGGAACTCCCAACGATCTGCTCAGCGGATGTCTTGAAGCGCCCCACCAACCGATGCGGCACACCGTTGGGCACAACTTCGGTCAACAACCTGACTTCTTCCTCCAGCGAGTCGTCGTCAGGGTCCGAGGGTACGTTCGCAGTGTTGAGGAGCAGGAATGCCTGTGCAGACCAGAGGAGGGGATCGAAGCGATCGGCGAGCGCTGTTCGCAGCAGCGGCGGTGTCCGATTGAGCAATTCGTCCAGCTCGCTCCGAAAACGTACGGCTTGGTCCGGGTCTTGGGGCCAGCTCTTCGGGTCGTTTAGGCGTCGTTCAGACGCTTCAATCGCTTGGAGCAACTCGAGAGTCTGCTGTGCGTTCGAGCCACCCGCAAGGCTCGAAATCTGAACGGATTGATCGTGAAGGGAGGACGCGAGCTTCTTGAAGTCTGCTAGCTGCTGGTCAATTGAAGGGGCGGTTGGGGAATGAAGTTGAACCGAGCCGACTCGCACATACGTAATCAGCGAAATCACGCACGCCGTGGCGGCAAGAATGGCGGTTAGAAGCAGCAGGGCTTTTTCGGCAGTTGATCTCATGCACGTGTCTCCGTAAACCCTCACACATTTGCTCGCCGCACTCCGCCAAGATCCTCTGGGAATGGCATGCGGCACATTGAAATGGTAATTCGTCGATATGACAGCCTGTGTCGGACCTCTATCAGGCTGCGGGGCGATTCGTCCGTAGGCGGCAAACCGACGATCAGCTGTCACCTTAAGCTCGACTTTGTCCAGTTTCAAGAGTCCGAACCCAAGTGGCCATAACCGTTTGACCGAGCGCGAGTTACCGTGCGATTGGCGGGTGAGTCCATCGCCAGCGACATATCCCCACCGCCAGCCTATTCGCACCCAATCGGACCAACCGGCCCGCATTTCCAGAACAACACTCCATAGCTCTCGCTACGTCGTGAGGGAATCGCGGCCAGAAAGCCGGCCGCGAAAGAGAAGTGAAACTGAGAAAGGATGGGAACGCTCAGGAGGGATGCTACTCTGGAAACGAGTTCCAGCCCCGTCCATCGGGTCCGAAGTGGTCATGTTCCCACGCCAGCGCGGATGCACGCGTGGTAGTTTGATGCAGCACCTGCCTGGCCGGTCGCCCCAGCAGACGGTGCAGCCAATGGTCGAGCCGCCTCTTTGGCGTCGCGCTGCGGACGCACCAACACTGCCGGTCGTTGTCATACTCCACGTGACTGGCCCGGCGCACGCGCAGCGCACCCAGTTCGTGGAGATCCAGCGAGTCCTCCCACAGGCCTCGGATGCGGCCATCGGGAGTGATTCGAAGCTTGATCATCGGGCGCCCTCCATTCGTGGATTGGCCTGCGGGGGCAGGCGCTGGGCCTCGGGCTTGAGCCGATCCTCCGTAACCAGGGCGCCGAGGGCCGCCAGAATCTGCTGCGTGGCTTGCGTGCAGGTTGCGTCGGTGAAGTTCATCGCATCGACCGTGCATGATCCGTCCGAACGGATAATCATCCGAATGTGTTTCTGATGCATGGTTGTCTTCTCCTCTCTTTGTTGGCGGGATGGGCAGCGATGATCAGCGATACCCACCGATCACCACCTCGATCTCACCGTTTTCCAGTTCGCGGCGCTGGATTGTGCGACCCAGGGCACGCTGCTGCCGCGCGACAGCCTGAAACGCGTACTCCTGCTTGATCCGGTTCTGCATCGCGGGATTGAAGCGATGCCGGCCGTCGTAATCGCTGATCCAGGCTCGGAAGGTGCCGTCCTCCTGCCGTTCCCAGCCAACGTCATTGGCGGCGGGACCGACATTCTCCCGGCGGATGACAACGTGGGCCTTCAGAGGCCGTTCATCGCCCTGGTAGCCGTACAGTGAGACAGCTTCCTCATGGATCTCGATCTGGCTGCATTCAAACCCCACTGCCACAAGGGCGGCGATCAGGGCTTCCCGGTCCTTGAACCCGGGCCTGCATTCCACGTAGTGTGACACGGTATACCTCCTTCTTGTTCTTGAGGGTCTGTAGGTTGGGGGTCAATCCTGCTCGTTCGCCGGTCCGCACGAGTCCTCGTGTGTCCAGACCGACTCGTAGAACAGTTCTCCATCGGGGTCCTGCTTCAGCCTCTGCCGGTCGCATCCCTCGACGTCGTAGTCCTTCACGCGAATCACGACGCCGGCCGGGATGTCGTAGACCTCCTGGATCAGGCCGCCCTCCATCACAATCAGAATCTCCTGGTTCATCTGCACACCTCCGATCTTTGTTCTGAAAACCCGGAAGCCGAGCGAGCGGAACTGCGTCGCCCCGCCCGCCCGGTTCTTCCCCAATCAGTCCAGCACCACCCGTCGCTTCAACCGACCGGTCAGGGACGAAATGGCGTTCGGGTCCAGCAGCTCCTGCTTGAGCACCGCGCACGCCTGGCTGAGCTTCTCCGCCAGGTCCGGCTGCTCCTTGAGCGTCTCGCCGGTGAGGCCGAAGAGCTGGATCTTCAGCTCGTTGAGCTGCGCGGCGGTGTCCGAGTCATTGAAGATGTTCATGGCATGGAAGTGCTCGATCTTCCGGCGGATAGCCTGCAGGGTCTTGCCGTGCACCTTGCCGTTCGCATCGATCACCTGGTCGCAGAACGTCGCGACTTCCTTGCGGAACGCCATGACGTAGTCGGCCGCGAACTGCTGGCATTCGGCCTGCAGGCTCTGCTTCATCTGGTCGAGCTGCTCCGCCCGCATCTGCCGGCCGGCCAGCTCAGCCTCGATGTCATCCACGGCCATGGCGGATGCAGCCCCGGCCACCTTGAAGGTGTGCCACTCGAGCCGGAACTTGGTGCGCAGGTCCGAGGCACCGGGATAGGCTGCATCGGGCACCTCCGGGTGGGCGGACTGCCACTCGGCCCGCAGGTATGGGTACTCCGCCAGGAAGTCTCCGACCGCTTCCTCGAACTCCTCCTTGAGGCAATCGAGCTTGTCGATCAGCTCCGGAACATGGTCCCAGGGCACGAAGTGCGCATTGGCTGCAGCGAACGGCTGGGAGTACTTGCTCAGCTCATGCCTTGCCTTCTTCTCGATCTGCTGGAAGACCTTCCGGCCTTTCTCCGGGTCGATGAGTTCCTTGGAGCCGAACGAGGCAATCGCCCGGCTCTCGATCTCGGAGCTGGAGAGGTTGAAGTCCTGCGGCTCGTTGCCGATGCGGCAGGACCAGTACGAGGCCCGGATGACAAACAGGCATCCGAGCTGGAACAGGTTGATGGGTGTGTCGCCGTTGTTCGTGGCGGCATTTGCCTGCGATGCAGGCGCAATGAGAGTAGTCATGGTGTTTCCTCCGTTCTCAAAAAAGGGGTTACAGGTTGTTGAACCGTGAACTGGAATCAGACGGTCACGCGCCGCTTCAGTCCCGGCTCGCCGGGATTGATCGGCTGGGGTGAGCTGTGGCCGTTGCCGGCCGGCTTGGTGTGGCTGTCGAGCCACTTGGTGACTTCGGTGACCGACTCGGGGTCGGTCTTCGACAGTGGCCGGATCTCGGGAACGGCGGCGAGGAGGTGATCGATGGCTAAGTCGGCGCCGGCGTGGAACGCCAGCTTCAGGCCGAGCTGTACCACTTCCTTGATGTCGGCGCCGGTGTAGCCCTCGGTCTTGCGGGCCAGGGCTTCCAGGTCGAACTGCTCCGGCTCGCGCTTCCGCAGCCGCAGGTGGATGCCGAAGATCTCCTGGCGCTCGGCATGAGTGGGAAGGTACACCCCGTACAGCTCGTCGAACCGGCCTTTGCGGGTGAACTCCACCGGCAAGGCCTTGATGTTGTTCGCGGTTGCGACCACGTACACGGGGCACGAGCGGTCGGAGAGCCACTTGAGGAAGATGCCGAAGCTCCGCTGGGCAGCCCCGCCGTCCAACTCGCCGCCCACGCCGCCGAAGCCCTTTTCGATTTCGTCCAATTGGAGCACGCACGAGCCGAGGCCTTCGAGAAGGCGGATGGCCTCGCGCATGTTGCGTTCGGACTCACCCACCCACTTGCTCATGAGGCTGCCGACATCCAGCTGGATGAGCGGCAGATTCAAAAAGCTTGCGATGCAGAGGCTCATCTGAGTCTTGCCGCCGCCGGAGATGCCGACCAGCAGCAGGCCCCTTGGGAACTCGATGCCGAACTGCCGGGCCTCGGTCGTGAAGCACGGCTTATCGAGTTGCACGTGCTTCTTGACGTTGTCCCAGCCGCCGATCAGGTCCAGGCCGCCGGCCGGAGGATCCCGGTAGTCCAGCAGCCCTGTCCTGCGGATGACCTCGGCTTTCTCGTTCAAAATGAGCCGGGCCGCGTCCTGGCCAAGCTGCTTGAACTTCCTCAACGCCAGGGCAGTGCGGTCCTCGACCTGCTGCTGGGTCATGCCCCGGCAGGCCCTCACAATGCACGGCATCGCATCTTCGTCGATCGAGTGGTCCTCGCTGACGAAACGCACGGCTTTTTCGATGGCCGCATCATTCGGCAGCTTGAACTCGATCGTGGTCACATCGTGCTGCAGCGCCGGCGGAATCTCAAAATCCACGCCGACGAAGAGCACGGTCCGGCCGGTGTGGGCCAGGACGTCCCGGATTTCGCTGAGCCACGCGAGCACAATGTCAAAATAGGCAAACGTCCGAGACTGCATGTAGCAGCCGAAGTCCTTGAGCACAAACAGAGCTTCCTCCGGCAGCTCCAGGATCTGCTGGGGCGCCATCTGGGGATTCGGGGGCCCGAGTTCGGCGCCGGATTCGGTCTTGGCGGGCTTCCCTTCGGTGTCCTGCCATCCAGTTGCGGGCGACCAGACGAAGATCGGGCGGCCATCGGGGGGCAGTTCTGCGGCGACTTCCTTGAGTTCCTGCACGAAGCGGGTTTTTTCCGGGGTGTGCGCGTGCAGGTACGCGTGGCCGGAGAGGATGTAGTCGGTCAAAGTCTGTCGAAAGGACTCGTTCATTGGGTTACTCCTGTGATTGGGGTACGATGGTTACGTGAAACGCAGTTTGAAAGACCATGTAGGGCCGACGTTCACACCCGCACTCGACGCGTGGCCGGATGCGGGCGTGTATCAGCTGTGGATCGAGCTGCGTCGGCCCATCAGGGTGAAAGTGGGCGCCCTCGGCGTGATCCACTTTGCCGCGGGCACGTATATCTACACCGGGCGTGCCTCGCGAAGCTTGCGAGCACGCGTGCTACGACACGTGCGCGGCGCCGTGCGACTGCACTGGCACATCGATTACTTGCTGGCGCAGCGGGACGCCCGGATTACCAATGTGAGGCTGGCATCCACGGACCCGGATGATGAGTGCCGCGTCAATTCCGCCGCGGCGGGTGACGATGGGAACGCGGTGCCAGGGTTCGGAGCTTCAGACTGCCGAAACGGCTGTTCTGGCCATCTCTGCAAAAGGGGAGAGTGCGGTGAGGCTACCGCTCGATCACGGTCGGCCAGATGTGGCCGTTGGGACAGCAGACCAGTGGCCGGTTGTCCGGGCCTTCCGGCTCGCCTTCGTGCTCCAGGATGGTGCGCTGGTCGTCCCACCAGATCTCGGTCCAGCCGCCGTAATCGACGTCGACGCCCGGGCCGGGCTCCTGGTTGAAATCCGCCCGACCGGTAAGGCGCTCGACCGTCCCATTGGCCGGCTCACCGCAATCGGGGCAGAATGGGTCTTGGAGTCGCATCAGAGTCTTTCCTTCCTGCCGCCGAATCAGGCGGCGTCTGCGGCCTCATCTTTAAGATTTTCGGGGTAATTTGAGCCGAGATTCTCCCGCGTGGGTTCGAGGCCCGGGTTGATCGGCATGATGACCCAGCGCACGCTCGGGTCATGTCGGGCGTATAACAGTGCAGCCTTTGCGAAAACCTTGCGGTCCGAGCCGTAGCCGTTTTGGGCCACGTCGATCACGATCTCGTCGCTCTCGATCGTCTTGATCGCATCCATCAGGAAATGCGGGTTGAACGCCGTGTGGATCTCGGGATCCGAGCCCCCCAGGAACTCGGCCGGCAGGCCGGCCTCGGACATCCCGACCTCGGGAGCCTGCGCCATCAGCCGCACACGATCGGCGTACAGGTCCACGCGCACCATCCGGCTTTCCTCGTGCACGGCCAGCGCCACTTCCTGGAGTGTTTCGAGCAAGGCCGTACGATTGATCGCGAACCGGGAGTGATTCCGCGGCACCACATCCCGGTAAACTGGGAAACGTCCCTCGCTTTCAAATCCCGAGAGCAGCCAGTCCGGGCCTGCCGCGAAAATGCGCCCGGGGAGTGTCTCGCCCTTTTCGTCCGGCCGGCGCTGGACAGCCAGGACCAGGAAATCCGCGGCACGGGCCGTGAACTTCTCGATGAGACGGCAGAACCGCTGCGGAAGCAGAGCTTTGCCGTCCAGTTCGTCAGCCTCGCGGAGCTCCACCGTGACCAGGCGCCGGCCGTCTGTGGCCACCAGCCGTGTGCCCTCCTCGCCGGATTCGAGCAGGACAGCATCCAGGGCGTACCGGCCGGGCTCACGGGCCACGCCGACGCCGGTGACCTTGAGGGCCCGTACCAGCTCGGCGGCGTTCGCCTCGATGGCGTCGCCTTCGTACTGGACCGGGACCACCGGGAACTCCTCAGGCGGCAGGGTGCGGAGTGCGTGTTCCACGCGCCCGCCATTCAGGATGAGCTGCTGCCCATCCTCTGACAGCGTCAGGCTGCACTCACCTTGCCTGGACGTTTTGAGGCGCCGGGCGAGTTCCGTGCAGGGAACCACGCAAGCTGGGAGTTCACCCTCGGCGGGAACGTGCGTGAAGAGCGACAGTTCCCCGTCCGTGGCCTGGATCCGCAGCAGGTCTTCCGAGGCCTCCAGCCGCACACAGGTGAGAATCGGCTTCGGAAAACGTGATGGAACGACCTGGCGGGCGCGATCCAATGCGAGGATCAGGCTGGCCCGGGTCACGGTGACGCAGGCCGTACGAGTCTGTGTTGATGAAACGGACATCGGAATACCTCCTTGGCTCAATTGAGCCGAAAAACACTGAGCCGGCGCGCAGCGGGACCACCCCGGCAACGCACCGGCTCACAAAAACAAGCTACTGCTCAGTTGCGGGAATCAGTCGCCGACCATTGGTGTGTTCACTGTGTCGGCAGACCCATTCGGATTGGCAGGCGGGTTGATGTCGTGTGTGACGAAGTACCGCACGCAGCGGTCGCCGTTCTCGTCCGTCCAAAGTTTGTTATCGTCGCAGCCGTCCACGTCGTAGTCGCGGACCTCAACGGTGATACGCGGCGTTCGGACAAGAACATGGGCCACCCCGCCGATTACCATGACAAGCGCGTCGGCCTGGTTCATGGCTGCACCCCCTCCGCGAAACCATCGGCATTCGTGTGGCCAGCTACCAAGACCTTTGTCTTCTCGCGAAGATGCTTACCCTCGACGGTGCCGTACTCGGCCATCTCGGGCATGTTGAAGAGCCGGACGTACGCGAAGCACGTGCCGTTCTTCTCCGCCTGGACCTCGCGGGCCTCACCAACCACATGCCCCTCGGCCACCACCCAATGCGTGAAGGCTGGATCCGACACGAGCCGCTGGCCGGGCGCGATGGCGGGAACGCCCGCTTTCCGGCTCAACTCCGCGAGGAAGTTGGCCATGTTCTGCGCCTGCTGCTCGCGCGAGATCGGGTCGCTTTCAAGGGCCGGAATCGGCCGGCCGATGACCTCGACCTGCTCCGGGTCCAGCTCAACGACCACCCGGCCATTCTCCTTGGAGTACCACTCGATGTACGGGTAGGCCAAGTAGTCGCGCGGCTCCCGGCCGGCGGTGATGTCGCCGACGTTCCCAACCTGCTGACAGCAGAAGCCCGCCATGTAGCCCTCGGCTTCTACGTCGTTCTGCGATCCAGGGCCGGTCAGCCGGATCTTCGCGCCGCGGATGTCACGGTGGAAGTTACCCTTCAGATCAAAGGTCACCTTGTTGTTCAGACCGGCGAACCGCATCCAGCCCGTGACCTTGCCGGGCGTGGTGTTGTCCAGCTCACCTTCCAACAGATACTCACTCGGTCTCCATGCCATGATTACACCTCCAATTCGTGCCTGAGATGGCACGCCTCATACGCTGGGCGTGCCATCACAGTAGGTAACGTCTGGACTTCAAGTCCTGGGAATCGGTGTGACGCATCGGGCCCGGAATGCAGCTCGCACGCATTCGATGTCCCGAATGGCGCGATCCAGCCGCGCGAGGTACTCCTCGACATCGATCTCGTCGTCCGCCTCGCGGCAGAGGAAGAGGAAGAGAGTGTCGCCGGCGTCCTCGGCGCGCAGCTTGAACTCACCGATGGTCTCGCCAGGGCGGGGCGGCTCGATCGGCAGCAGGTCCTGGTCCGGGTAGGCCTCGTAGAGGATGCTAGGAACGACGCCAGCCCAGATTTCATTCCTGACCATGCGGCACCTCCTTCGTCTCGTTTTCCCCGGGGAATGACCACGTCCCGGCATCAGCCGCCTCGTCCTGGATCGCGTCCAGTAGATGGATGATCCCGGATATCGCCTCCGCTTCCGGCGAGCCCTTTCGCTGCCGCTCCAGCATCTTCAACAAGGCGAGCTTCTGCTGGTGCAGCAGGTCCCAATCAACCTTCTTCAGTGCTTCAGACATGCATATCACCTCCGTTCTTCTCTTGGCGGATGCCCGGTTCCGGCTCGGGACGCGCGCGGGGTCCCGGCACAGGAAGGCAACCCACCTGAAACACGTGATCCTGGATTCACTACTCCGTGGAGATTGCGGTGGGGGGTTGAATGGTCTTCGTGGAACGGTCCGCGTACTCGATTTCTACGCAGCCGTCTCGAGTGACGAGGACGGCCGCCCACTCGGACTCAATAGAGTCCAGCGCCGCGAGGATGCTCAGCCGGAGCTGCTCGTCCGGGCCTCTCAGGTTCAGCCAGAAGCGGTCCAGCTCTTCGCTGAACTGCGACAACTGCGTATCGTAAGTGTCGCCCTCGTTCCACCAGCCGCCGAGGTGATACCAGATCTGCTCTGTGTCAACCCGATGCTCCGCTTCCGGCGTCACCAGCACGTGATCCTCTGCCGAGGTCACCTCGGCCTTTGTGGGCGATTCCTTGGCCATGCAGACCGCAGACGAGAACGCCTTCCCGTCACTCGTGTGAGCCGTGATTCTGAGGGACTTCACGCAATCGATCGTCCCGGACCAGATCCACGAATCGTGCAGGCCCTTGCCGGCGTGCACCTCAACCCTCTCAATCGTCGGCAGCTGCGACCAGGAATAGCCGTCGTAGTCCTTGTGGATGCTCACCGGAACAAACGGCTCCTCAAAGCGTCCCAGTGCGGCCAGGAGATGGGCATTGGCCTCGTCTGCCTCGGCTCCACCGGGGAAGTTTGGATCGAACCGGTAGCACCGCGCCAGCGGGAACCCATCGGGCATCTTCACTTCGATCGGTTCCGGCGGATCACAGCATCCAAGCAGCCCCACCTGAAACGTCGGCGTGGCTTCCGGTATCTCGATGCCGAGCTCACGGGCCCGCAGATACTGCTTGTAGGGCAGCCGATGGTGACCGCGCTTCTGGAGGTAGCGGTAGGCCTCTCGCTCCAGTGCCGCCTTGAGCTGGTCGAACGCCTGGTTCTCCACGATGCGCGTGCGCGCGGGCAGCATGAGCCGGATGCCCGTGGGCTGCCCGTCCAGGTCGACCAGGTACCGCAGGCCGCGCTCGGCCACAGGGCGATAGTTCAGGCTCAGCGTCTGGCCGTGGAAGTTGACCAGCACGCAGTCGCCGTAGCTGAGGGGGGATAGGACCCGCTCCTGCCAGGGCTCAAGGGCGTGTACTTCGCGAACCTCAATCCGACAGCCCAGTTCGGGATAGTGCGCCGCCTGTTCCGAAACGAACGGCTTCTTGGCACACGCCTGGCCGTCAACCGTGACGTCCATCCCCGTAAAGACCGCGAGCGGCTCCACCGTGGCGTCGTCCCACGGCTCGTCCTGAAATTGCAGTCGCGTGCCGTGGATCGGCTCCGGGGCCGGCCGAACGGTCACGGGTGCGCCGGTCCAGCCGTCGCCCGCGATACAGGCGACACCGCCCAGCGACCGGATGCACACCGCCCGGGGCGCCAGGCAGAACAGCCCGACGCCCGCCGGGTCTTCGCTCTGCTCGAAGGATTCCTCCCAGCCGGAGCCGCCCAGGTCGAGGAGTTTGCGGAAGTCCGCTATGCCCTGGCCGTTGTCCTGGACCGTGACTTCTCCGTTTTTGTTGGTGATCTCCACCATGCTCGCCCCCGCCCGCCGGGCGTTCTGCAGGATCTCGATGATCCTGCCGGCCAGCGTGCCAGTGAACAGTCGGCTCGCCTTGGTCAGCAGCCTCGAATTCACGCTTGCTCGAATTGTCTCCATGTTCACATCCTCCTCATGGGGTTCAGACGACACCATGTCACAGCATGCATGGTGTCGTCACACTATTTGCCCGATGCACGCGCATCGGGTCGTTTTTCATTAGATGTCAGTGGTACGTGAGTGGAATGGCCGGACGCAGTGCGCCCGGCTGCCTGATGGTTGAGGGAGCCAGGTGGCGTATTGGCCGTGGAGCCCAGCCAGCCGCGCACGCATTCCAGGCATCTACATGGGCATCGGGCCGAACGGATCCATCATCTGCCGAAACAGGGGATCTTCGAACGGATCTTCCTCGGCCGGCGGCGGCAGCGGCGGTTCAGGCATTTCTGCGCTGGCGACAAGCTGTTCCAGGTCCATCGGAGATGCGGACTCGTTGAGAGGCTCCTCGGCCAGGAGGGCAGCTTCCCGATCATCAGCGACGCTGAAAACGTCGCCGTGGGGAGTTGCTTCGTTGAAGTCTGCCATTCTGTCGGTGAGTTCCGTGTCGGGTGAGGGATTCGGGCTTGCGTCTGCGGCTGCCTCCAGCTCCCGCTCGGCCTGGATGGCATCCATCATCGCCTGAACCCGCAGCATGTCGTCGTACGTGGGCTGAGGCTCTTCCTCGATGAGGGGTCCCTGCTGCGGGCGGAACCGTCGGGGTTGAGGTGTCCAGAAGTGGCCGCCTTGCTCGGCGGCGTACTGCGGCGGATCGTATTCCGGCCGCGGTGGATCGAAGAAGCCTGGATGTGGGTCGTATTCGGTTGACCCGGGAGGCGCCGGCGATCCCAAGAAGCACTCCTCGCCCGGCGATCGATAGCCTCCGTGTGCGCGGTTGTACTCCAGCCCCGGGGTGACGCCGTACAGCGAGAGCACCTTGCGTTTGCGGTAGCGAGCCATCGAGGCCTGCAGCGGATCGTAAGGACCCATGGTGTTGCTCCTGCTTCAAGAGACCCAGGAAAGCCACGGCCAGCAACTGCAGCGTACCCGACGCCTGATAGACACTGGTGACGCCGCGATGACGTTGCGATTGGCAGGACTTACTTGTGAGAACGCCCCGCGAGGCTTGGTGAGCTTGCTCGTCGAGAAGTGGTACTTGATGTATGAACAGAGAACGATCTACTGAAATCATGGGCTGGCGTGTTGCCAATCCCGAATTCTCGTCGAGGATCCGCTTCATGATGGCCATCGGCCGGGGCCGGAGCGCTGTCACGTGAAAGATCCTCAGGCGAGGTCCCGAAGGACGCATCGCCGTGGGCACATTGCGTGCGCTCGTGTGAGGATTGAACAGTGGTGAATGCGCCGGGGTTTATAAGGGTTACGGTGCGTCGGGGCTCCCCAGAGCCGGTCCACCACTGACCAGCTCATCCGCCACGTCAAATTCCGCGCCATCGAGACTCAACGTCAACTCGAATGCCGCCATGCTGATCAGGAGTACCGAGGGCCGGGTCTTAACTAGCCCGCCCGCAAGAGATTATGACGTATGACTCCGCCCCATCGGCTCCGGCCTGCTGCATGCCGCCGCTCGCGTGCGCCGGGGCGCGGATCGCGCCACCTGTTATCGGACTTGTTGGCACGCTTCCACGTACCATCCGGTCCCCACGGTCACTCTGCGAATTTGCGTCTTTCCCAAACAGACCCGGAGACGCTTCGCGTCATCACTCCTGGGCGCAGTCCTGGGCAGCGCCCACGAGACGGCGAGTACGTATTTCTACGGATGCCGCTTCACGATCTGCAAACCGGCGGCAATCGAACTTGGGTGCTGAGGGGTATTTCGGGTAGATTTGAGGTGGCGGTGTCGCCGGGAGGCGGAAGAGGAAAAGCAATCACGTCCATCCCGCAGCCATCGGGACACCGCCGACGACGAGGGCAGCTGCGTATCGGGCACCTTGCACGTGAGGGTCTGCCGCCACAGCGATCGCGAGGCACGACTACCGGAGGTTTCCGTGTTCAGCTGAACGCCTTGCATGAAGGTCAGCCCCCTGAGGACGACGGTCCGGTCTCCCGTGGACGACCGGCAAGGAGAGCACGCGGGCTTGGAGGATAAGAGCTACTGGGAGAAGACGACTGCCCGTTCAACGTACTGATAACGCAGTACTTGCGCAGCACTTGCCGGTATGGGAAGGGCCGTACAGGTTCTTTTTGTCCGGCTTCGGCATTGTTGGTAGAGTGGAAGCGTTTTCTAGGGTTCGGGAGCCCGAACACGGCTTACGTTGAATACGATCGCCGCACGTGGCGGTGTCGGTAAGACGAGACAGATGTCGGCAGACGGAACAGTAAATGCTCTGTGGGGCCGCGGAACAAGACTTGGCTCGTGGGTGTTGCAGCACCGCGTCGGGCGAGGCACCTTCGGGGAAGTCTGGCGCGCAAACCACCACCTGTTTGACCATCGCCTCGCTGCGGTCAAAATTCCCACCGAGTCAGTCTTCATTCGGTTGCTGCAGAGCGAAGCACTCGCTGTAGAATTGCTGAGCCACCCTAACATCGTCGCACTCTTTGACGCCGATCCCTTCTCCGATCCCCCATACCTGGCAATGGAGTTCATACAAGGAACAACGCTTTCGGACTTCATTCCCCAGGCTGGCCTTCCCGTCGAGACTTCGGCCCGTATTGCCAAACAACTCCTGAGCGCTCTTGGATATGCGCACGAACATGGAGTGATACACTACGACGTCAAGCCACAGAATGTTCTGCTTGACGAAGAAGGTCGAGTCAAGCTTGCTGACTTCGGTCTTGGGAAATGCACGCATGCCGCACAGCAGTCTGTTCTTCAGTCGATTTCACTGAACAGATCGGACTCTTCTTCGCTCCGCGGGACGCTTGCGTACATGCCGCCCGAGTTGCTGCAAGGCGAAGGCGGTGACCATCGATGCGACATTTACTCGTTTGGAGTGATATGGTTTCAGCTACTTACGGGCAGGTTGCCCGCCGGGCGCGATGAACTGCCATCTACTGTTCAAATCGGGCTGGCGGCGTCATGTGACGAGGTCTATACACGTGCCACGGCCTCCCTCAGCCAAAGGGCGCAGAGCACGGACGACCTGCTACCGCTAATCGAGACAGTGTTGCTGCAGGTGCGTGCGATGGGCGGCGACGTGTCTGCCTTGGATGGTCAGAAGCGTCAGCATGGACTGGATGGGTTTGGCAAATCGAGTTCTGAGGCTGCACGAGTCGAGACGAAACTGATCGACTCTCCGAGAGTTGCCTGTGAGGAGAGAGCGAGATGCGCTGAATTGCTGGGACTCCCACTGACGTGGACTGATCACCTTGGCATCGTGTTCTCACTCATTCCCCCCGGCCGCTTCTGGATGGGGGCTGCGAATGAAGAGGAGGCGGGAACCACTGATGAACGACCACAGCAGTTGGTGTCCATAAGCGAGCCCATGTACGCGGCGACCTTCCCTATTACGAATCATGTTGTGTCGATGTTCCTGCGGGCGGCCGCCAGTGACTCCAATGCGGCCGTTCGCTCGCTTGCACGCGACCGTTCATTTGCACAATTGCTACGTGCCAAGCCTCCTCCACAGACGGCTCCGTGTGTGTACGTGAGCGCATGTGACGTGGAGTGGATATGCGCGTGGCTGCAACTTCGCGAGGAAGTTGATTACCGGTTGCCAACAGAGGCAGAGTGGGAGTACATGGCGAGAGCGGGGACTGGGTCGAACTACTGGTGGAAGGACGGCGCGTGCGCAGGAAACTGCGCAGTTTTTGACTCGAGCGGGCCCCAATTGCCCGAGTTGTGCCGCGCAAATGCATGGGGACTCATCGACGTTCTCGGGAACGTTGCGGAATGGACTTCCAGTCGGTTTGCGCCCCTGGATTCAGACGCGAAGTACATCAGCGCACCACGTCCGCTTGAGGGAAGCCTGGTGGTTCGCGGAGGCAATTGGGCGTGCCGCTCCACAGAAGCACTGCGTGTGTGTGGACGGTATCCGAAATTCGCCGGTCTTCGGTCCGATCAGGTTGGAGCGAGATTGGTGTTTGCGGCCGAATGCCTCGTTCGAAGGTTTGCCCAGGCTACTGACGCGGGTCCATTTGCAGCTGAGAGCAGGCAAAGAGAGGTGTAGACGAGGGTAATGGAACGCGGCAAGTGCCTCATGTGTGGAGTTCCTCTGCCCGGGGATGCTGTTGAGTGCCCTGGGTGCGGCGTTGCGCTAGTTTCATGCACAAACCAGGCGTGTGGTTGCCTCCTTCCGCAGGAGGCTGCGTTCTGCCCATATTGTCGGACTGCAATTCAAGAAGCACCGCGGATTGACGAGGCAGCAGCGCCGGCTGTCGAAGACCAGGACCTGCAAGGGGATCTCGAACGCGGTACGGTGCAGGAAGCTGCCCACTGCGATGAGCGTGCAATGGACCCGGTCCGCATGTTGGACGCCATGGGTGACGAGCCGAGTCAGTATGTACCCAAGGTGGCTGCAGTCGAAGGAGAGCTGGATGATGCGATGCGACTGCGGTTTGAGGGCGTTTCGGCATCGCTGCCATCGGTATTGGCAAGTCCGTCGGCCGCAATCGTGGACGGACTACAAGGGTTGACGTCCCCAGGGGTGCACGGGGAGATGGGTCAAGGGGGAGCGCCCGTCTTGCTCGAATGTGAACCCAGCCCTCGCCTGCAAAAGGGACGACACGGCCTGCTAAGGCTTCGCCTGACAAACCGCCACCTGCCGCTGCCCGTCCGGGTTCGCATTGCTGCGGAGGCGGGTCTCTTCGAGGCACCTCGGGATATCGTCGCTTCCATCGATCCCCTTCAGGTCTGCGAAACCCAGCCGCTCAGATTTATTCCACATACGGCCGGTGCAGATGTCTTGAGGCTCCTCGTTGAGTTGACGGATGGACGACGCGTTCCGATCGGTCGCTATCAGGGATCTTGCGTTTTGCGTGTGGACGATCCGGAGGATGCAAGGGGTCGAGGTCACATCGAAGCGGGAGGTGATGTCATCATCATGGGGAATGCTCCTGGCCAGCCAGGCTTACTGGGGCTGCCGCCGGATGAATCATTAAGTGAAATCGGGGAACGATGGCAGTTGGTTCATCTCCAGGAGGACGTGCCGTTCAATCGGCGGCTCAAGCTGACTGCGCCGCACGATCAAGCTGAACCGCCCGTCGCGCCGTTGGATGCGTGTGGGGACGTCTGCGAGTTTGATGCTGTCGCGCATCTCCGCCCGCCCGACGAATCCCCCCGTACCGCGCTGGTTTCCCACGCGCGCATTTGCGGGCTTGGGCGTGGCGGCGTGCCAACGGTGCGATGGCTCTTGCGGCCCTACAGTCCCGACCCGTACCAGGAGGGTCGCATTTCTCGTTGTCATGGGCTGATCTGCATAGAGAATGGACGTGCATGGATTGAAGATCAGAGCACGAATGGGATTTGGGTGAATGAAGACCGACTTGAACGAGGCAAGCGAAACGTGCTGGCGGATGGAGATGAGATTCATCTCGCGAACGTCGTGAGGTTTCAGGTGCGTCTACGCGGTCAGAAGGGCGAAGTCCATGCTGTCTGGTTGGTTCGTCAGGACCCAGGCCTTCACAACCTTGCCTACCTCTTTGTCAGTGGGGCGATACCAACGGATCTTGCCCCTTGCGCGTCGCCAAGACGTGCGTTGTGGTTCTTCTGGGGGCGCGATCGCTCTGGCCAACTCGCCCTCTGGAATGCTGACAACGGTGGGCCGTGGGCGAAGCTTGACGCCGGCAAGTCGATGGGACTGCGTGATGGCTCAAGCATGTGCTGGTGGCCGGTGACAGCACCGTTGGATCTGCTGGAGTTTGCGAAGAACAATTTGGCTTTATGAGGAAGTGTCCGATGGAAAAGGAAGAGTGCCCGCGTTGCAAGAGGCAGACTCCGAAGGAGGGTCAAGTCTGCATTTATTGCGGAGTCGAATTGGCTAAGCCAAAGTCGGCGAGTGAAGATAAAGAGACAATCCTCGCCACGATTGCGAGGGCGACAAGTGCGGCTCAGGACCAGAAGATCGAAATCGCTCGCGTGTCCGTTCACCCTTCATTGCCCGCTGGCTTCCTTCCTGGTGAGAGACGCTTGGTTGTTCCATCTGGCCGCAGAGCAGTTGTGTGCGCCGACGGCAGGGAGCCGTTGTTCGTCGAGCCGGGCCTGTACAGTCTCACTCGTCGCGGTACCAAAGGCGGAGTGTTGAATGCATTCCTCGGATCGCTGCGCGGCGGCCTGGTGACGATCTGCGAAGTGCCTGCCGCGCCCTTCTTGGCGACATTCGTGCTTCCGGACGCGGATACTCTGGCCGAGTACAGGCTCGTGGAGAAGGGAAAGGAAGGCAGCCCATCTACTATCAAGATGAGTAAGCAGTTGGAGGAAGCACTGACGCAACTTGCCGAAGATACGCAGTATCGCGAAGAAGCCACGGTGTCGCTTGCCCATTGGAGAACTGCTATGCGAGCTGCGCTCTCTTCCCAGAATCTCCGAACGTCGGATGATCTTCTGGGTGGAGTGGAAGTGCAGCTGCGACTTCAATGTGAAGACCCCGTCCGGCTGGAGGTGAACCTCATCATGTCGCACGAGCGTTTCCGCGATCATGAACAGAAAGCGTGGTCGACGTTGCAGAAGCACGAACGGAGCTGGCTTCTCGGACGCTTTTTTGCCAATAAAGGCCTCCGCCGCGAAGTGGAGCGCGCCGGCGGATTGGCTTTCGACTTCAAGATCGCCGATCTCTTCGGTCGTCTGCGGAATGAGTTCGAGATGGCAGTTCGCGCGGCGATCCGGAACGAAACAGCACAGGCGCTCTATGACACAACTGAAGTCAGAGACCGCGTCAAGGAAGACATCGCAAGGGCGATGGCCCACTCGCTGGATTTGTACGGCATCTCCATCGATCAGGTGGTCGCATTCCAGTTCAACTGTCCTGAGTATGAGCGACTTCGCTTTCGCCGAGGCCAAACGGTGGCCGATCGAGTGGCCGTGGACGATCTGCAGGAGCAGGTTGGTATTGCCAAGAAGCGTCGGGGGATCGCTGCCGGTGACCTACGTGATGCTGCTTCTACGGAGGAGGATCTGAAGCAGCATGAGATTTCCGAAACAGCGAAGACAGACGAAGCGCGAGACATGGCCGGTCTGGAAGCGCAACGACGCAGCACCGAACGTGATGCTGAGCTTCGCGATCACGAACGCACCCAACTGGAGGCGGACGAGCAGCTGAATATCCATATCGAGGAGGAGAAGACAAGAAGACGTCAGCAGTTGCAGCAGGACAAAATCCGGGGCCTGCTTGAACTGCAGAACCAACAACAGGACGCTGCACTGCGGCGTCAGGTGGAGTGGGCACGGACGGTCGCTGAGCTGGGGCTGACAGGCGATTCAGTGCTTGCGATCATGCTCCAGTCGAATCCACAGTTGGGTCCCGTGTTGGTGGAGATGAAGCGTGCCGCAGGCCTCCAAGAAATGCTCACCATGCGTGCACAGTTCGAGGAGCGTCTAGTGCAGGTCTTGGGGCAGGATCGTCGTCAAATCGGGCGGTTAATGGATGAGGCTGTCAAGCAGTTCGGAAATGTCATGGCCAAGCGAGCCGAGGCCACAAGGCCTCAGATCGTGGCTGGTGGCGGGCACCTCCTACAGCTCTCCCCACCTCCGCCGCCGAAGGACGTGGACAGTCGCGAGAGAGAACCCAACCAGGCGGGCGAGGAAAGCGAGGACAAGTCGTGACAGAGGACAAACCGCCCTTGGGAGGACGGCGAACGGCCAGCACGGATGAACCGGTCCCCACGATCGCAGACGTGGCGGCTCGTCCGCTGATCGGTGGTTCCCCAGGTGACTTCGCGGTGACGATTCCGGACGGAGGTCCAGCGAGACCGGCTGGGGCTGACCGGTATGAGATTTGCTGCCGCATCGGTGGAGGGGGGATGGGCCAGGTCTATCTTGCCCGGGATATGAATCTGCGCGGACGCTGGGTAGCGCTGAAACGATTATCGCGGGAACTCCTTGCAGACAGACAGGCACGGGAAAGGTTCAATGTCGAGGCCGAGACGATCGCGAGGCTTTCGCATCACCATATTGTTCATGTGTTTGAGCGAGGTGAGGACGACGCGGGCCCCTTTATTGTGATGGAGTACGTGCCCGGCCCCCCGCAGTCTGAGGCGGCCAATCCGGAAGGGTGGACGGAACGGTTTCCGAATCCGCCGCTGGATTTGTTCCACTATGTTCGGTTCAACGGCCCAATGGCGCCGGAACGAGTCATCGAGTTCGGCATCAAGTTGTCCGGTGCCCTGAAATACGCTCACGATCGCGGCATAATCCACCGTGATGTCAAGCCTGCCAATGTTCTGCTGGATGAGGATCTGGAACCTCGACTCGTCGACTTTGGCCTGGCCCGCGAGACAAATGAGAGCAACAAGCTCCTCACGCTCCCAGGGGCGCAGATGCGCTCGTTTGGTTTTGGGGCGCCGGAACAGGAACGAGATGCGTCGACGGTCGACCACCGCGCCGACATCTATGGACTGGCGGCTACGATTTGGTTCTGTCTCAGTGGCGAGAGCGCTGAGTTCTTTCGTGAGAGCGAAGTGCCCCCTGGCCTGAGACCCGTCTTGATCAAGGCGCTCAAGAAGGACCCCGAGCAACGCTATCAGCATGCGGCCGATTTGCGTCTGGCCCTCCAGACGTCTCACGTGTCCGGACCCGTGTACGATGCTGAGATGGAAACACCTGCAGGGTATTGGCGTTGCCTCGACTGTGGCCAGTTCAATCGCGATGACAAGAGGCATTGTGAGAAGTGCGGGGAGGGGAGTCTCCACCCGTGCCCTCATTGTGGAGAGGAAACGCGTCGAGGCGTTTCTCACTGCGGTCATTGCGGTGTGAACCTCGGCGCGTACCGGTCCGCACAAGAGTGTTTGCGCAACGCCGAGAGTGCCGCGTCACAGAAGGCGTTCGCAACTGCCAAACACATGTTGGGCGATCTAGGCGAGGACTCGGGAGCTCACGAGTCGCAAATCACAAAGGCCGCAGAGCTCGTTTGCCGACTTGACGCTCGTATCGCCGAAAGAAGCAGGCTGGTTTCGGACATCCGAAGTTCAATCCTGGCACGGGCATGGGACACAAGTCTGCTCGAAAAGCTTCGTTGGATGCTTCCTCAAAGAGGCGCGACGGAAGAGGCTGGTATCGCGGCAGAAGACAAGGAGATTCCCACCACGTTTCAAGAGCTGGAGAGCCAGTTCCGCCAAGAACTCAGACGAGACTTGGAGCAGGCTCGAGAGAGCCGAGACTTGGCTTCCTGGTCACGCCTCAGCGTCATCGCATCATCTGTCTTCACGCACGAGGAGTGGACGCGAGGAGAGCTTACGGATGGTGTCACGGTACGGAGGCGATTCTGTAGTGCGGTGGAAGAGATTGTGGAATCTCTTCGATGCAGGAAATATGGGCGGTTGGCGGAATACCAAGACGCGAAGCGACTGCTGGACGAGGCGGCGACCTGGACCGGGCACGAGGCCCCTGCCGACCTTGCTGCCGCGACGGAAGCAGTCGGACACGCGATTGAAAGGTTGCCCGCCCTCCTCTGCAAATGGGATCGTGGAGAGTGGAGCCCTGCAGAACTCGCGGAGTTGCGCGAACTGTTGCCGGCCAATGCGGAATTCGAGAGCGCGGCGCTTAACCTGGTAGAGGAACAGAAGCGGATTGCAGAAACCTCCGAGCAGGCCCACAAGTGGGCCGACGCAATGGCAGCCTGGGAAGTTGCGGGCCAAGTGTCGTCGGCGCTGCAGCGCGAGCCAGAGAAATGTCGTGAAAGGAGGGAGGAGTACTATCGATCGCTCGCCGAAGAGACGCGTCAACGCTGGCCGAAGCGGGCGTATTGGGCAGCTGCCTGGTTTTCGGTTGTCTTCTTCGTGACGGCAGGTATATCGCCGCTCCTCTCGACGACGTATGTGGTTACGTTAACGTGGGCTGTACTGGGTTTCGCATTGGGAGTTCTGCATGCGCGGGCGGCTGCACCCGTGCTTCCAGGGCGGCGTGCGTGGATCATTGGCTGTCATGCATTGGCGTTTGGAGCCGCCGCCTTGGTGATGATGCGTCGGGAAACCGGATTCACCTGGTGGGATTGGCGTGTGATCCCCAAGATGCTGATGTTGGGCGGAGGGCTTGCGGCCGTTGGAACGTTGATTGTTCACGCAAAACAGTGGCGTGAGTACTTACGCGTGTGGCCAATTGTCATCGCATGGGTATTCCTGTTGCCATTGGCTGGCTACCTCGCAGAGACACTTGCGACTGAGGGCAGCCGCATTGCCGTTCCAGTGGTTCGTCAGATGTTCGATCGATTCGATCCTGCCGCTCATGGCCTTCTACTAGATAGCGCGCATAGTCCAGAAGGGATTCAACATGTCGGACAGGAGGATCTCAGAACGGCACTGCTGGTGGCGAGGGTTACAGTGCTTTCTGTAGCCACGTTCCTTGCCGGCATCTTCGCGGGATTCGTGTTTCTCCTGCCAATCCATGGACAAGTCAGCATCGCCACACACGGGGACCAACCGTATCAGCGATTGATATCCAAGGGAGTCGTCGTTTTCGCCTGCTTCGTATTCTTCGTGATGCCACGGTTGGAGGATCCCAGCAGCTGGATCCTCGGTGGTGTAGCGCTTGGTGTTGGTGTTGCCGTATCACGACTCCTCTTGCGAGCCACTGGCGGCATAAGCAAGCCGCGAGGCTGGGGGCGAGAAATCGCAGGGGCAGCCTTCAGCATTGTGTGGTTCGGTGCGGTCGCGGGCGCTGCCGTGTACGCTGCCCGCGAATTGGCGGTGGAGCTTAAGCTTCCATCCGACTGGGCCAGCTACCGCGGCGCGATTGTTCTTCTATTGATTGTATCGGCCATTGGACTCGCATCGTTTCTGGTGACAGGTGGAGTGAACACATCGAGAGGACGCGCGATGTTCGCGTTACCGGGTGCGTGGCTGATCCTGGCCATGATCAGCGCTGGAGTCTACCAGTTTGACTGGAAGGGCTCTGGCGTGTCCTACCTGTCGCCGGGAAACTCCTGGATACCAGCGTTGGCGGCCTCATTATTCGCCGGCGCGCTCATCATTTCAGTCCGAAGGCAGAAACGGGTGCGAAGCGCTGCTGGGCCGGTCTTGTTCAACCTTGCTGCATTGGTGTTGGCTGGCGTGGTTTGTGCCGGATTGATTTCGGAAATGCAATAACGAGTAGAGCTCCTGAGATGCATGCTCGAATCCTGGTAATGGTGAGTGCAGGCAATAGTTGAGCGTCGTCTTCCACTTCGCTCTGCCTGGTGGCGATGTGAGATTCTGTCATTCATCGCTCCTGTCAGGCGGAGCTGCCGCTTTAGGACTGGCTTGACTCCGGCCAGTTGGATAGATCGAGGCTGATGAAGGACACAGAAGTGATGAAGAGCGATTCTCACGCGAAGTATCGTGAATTCGTCATGCAGATTCAGAGTAACGGAGCGATTTCTGATGAGGATTTGAGCCACCTTGCGGCCGCGCAGGAGTCGCTGCTTCTCGCTGCGGAGGAAGCGGCCGCCATCGAACGAGAAATCCTGGGCGACAGTAAGGAACGACTGAGTTCGCGTCGTGGGGCAACCGCCCGTCAACTCGAAGATGAATCAGATGGGCAGAACAGACACCTGGGTAGCGGTTTGGGGTCGAGCAATGGGGGCGTCAAAGTGCCGCGTGTACCCGAAGTCCAGGACGTGCCGACCTTGAGCGACGCGCGTATGCTGGCCCCGCCGTCGACGCCGGGGTTCGGGGTGACGATCCGGGACGGTGTGCCAGTGGGCGAGCAGGGTCCGAGTGTCGGCGGACCGCTGGAGGTGGGGTCGCTGATTGCCGATCGGTTCGAGGTGCTGGCCGTGCTGGGTCAGGGCGGGATGGGCCAAGTCTACAAAGTGCGTGACACCAAGCTGGGGGCGGACCGGGCCATGAAGGTGATCGCCTCGCACCTGGCGCACCGGCCGGAAGTCCTGGCCCGGTTCCGGGACGAGGTGATCACCAGCCAGATGCTGGCGCACCCCCACATTGTGCGGGTGTACGAGTACGAGGAAGACCGCGCTCGCCAGCTGCACTTCTTCACCATGGAGTACGTGGCGGGCCAGACGCTCCGGGACTGGCTGAACGGGCGTCGTCGGGCCCAGCGGCCGGTGACGCTGGAGGAGTTCCAGCAGATTGCCCAAGCCCTGTGTAGTGCCTTGGCGTATGCCCATGAGATGACCATCCACCGGGACGTGAAGCCGGAGAACGTGCTGGTGAGCGGGGATCTGGGCCTTATCAAGCTGACGGACTTCGGGATCGCCCGGGCGTTGGGAACGGATCGGGTGTACGTGACGTCTGGGACGCTGGGGACCCCATTCTACATGGCACCGGAGCAGGAGACCGGGGAGGAGGTGGACCGCCGAGCGGACCTGTATTCGCTGGGGGTGATGTTCTACGAGATGCTGGCGGGTCGTCAGCCGCGGGGGACCTACCGGTCGTTGAGCGAGATCCGTTCGGATGTCTCCAGGGCTCTGGATCTTGTCATCGCTCGGGCGATGGCCCAGGATTCGGATGAGCGGTGGAGTTCCGCCCAGGAGTTGGGGCAGGCGGTGCGGCATCCGGACCAGATGGGAACCGCTGAGCTGCGTGAGTCGGGTCCGGTGTGGCAGGGAGATGACCAGCGGGTGCTGCGGCACCTGGTGGACTGGTATTGCGGTCGGAAGGCGGAGCCGGCCACGCCGCAGGAGATTCGGCACCTGCACGAGGAATGGACGGCCGGACATGCGGATCGTGTGGCGGGAGTTCAGGCGAGCGTGCTGCTGCGACTGTCGGACCGGGCGCGGCGGTTGGCGGCAGACCGGTTGTTGTGGGAGGAGGCGTGCCGCGAGAACACGGAGGCATCGTACGATCGGTACCTGAAGGCGGAGGGCCTGGGGACGTACCGGGAGGTGGCGAGTCAGAAGCTGATGGAGCTGATCGACGCCCGCATCGCCACGGAGAAGCGGGAGGCGAGGCTCTGGCAGGAGGCCCGGGAGGCAGACACGATCGAGGCCTACGAGGGGTACCTGCGAGAATCTCCGCTGCGGCTGGAAACGAAGGCTGCCGAGCGGCGCCTCCGCGAGCTTCGCGAGGAGAGGGCCTGGGCCACGGCCACTAAGTTGCACACGATTGAGCAGTATGAGCGCTACATCCGCGAAGGCCCGTTGCTCAAATATAAGGACGAAGCAAACCGCCGGATCTACGATCTGCGCTACCCGGGAGAGCAACAGGCCTGGGAACAGCTTCAGGCGTCACCGAACCTGCGGGCTGTTCGGGTGTTTTTGGAGCGATACCCAGCATCGCCAATATACGACGACGTCGTAGCCATTGGCCGCGGGATACGAAGACGTCGAAAGCGACTCGTCGTAGTGATGGCAACGGTGCTATGTGCCGCTGTCCTTGCAACCTGCTGGGTAGACGAGTTACGGACTTACCTCAGAGCTCCGTCGGACGGCAGAACTGCCGGTCTGCCCGCCCGCCTGGACGAGGGAATGATCGTCCATTACCGCTTCGAAGGTGATGTACGTGACTCGAGTGCGACCCAGAATCACGGGATCGCCAGCAATGGTCTGAGATTTGGCAGTGGACGTGTCGGGTGGGCCGCGAAGTTCGACGGTGCTCGTGACTCAGTAACGCTCACGCGTCCTCTTGTGCTGGGCGCCAAAGACTACACCATCGCATTCTGGATGAAGTCGACGGATACCGGGAACTACATCATTCACTCCTGGGCCCCCAACAATGCGCGTACTCCAGGAAACGACTCTGAATCGCTCATCGTGTCTGTTGGGCAATCGCCCGCGGTCTTACTACTGTATCAGAGCGGTGAGGGCAACGTGCAAGCAGCCATCCCTGGCCACTTGGTCGTGGACGGAACATGGCATCATGTCGCTTTCATTCGTCGGAAAGATGGAATGGTCGTAAAAGCGTATCTCGACGGACGGCCAGTCGCGTCGGCCCCGTTTCGAGTAAGGCCTGAAACGACTCCCGTGCAAACAAGAATCGGTGGGTCGGCTGGCGAGCCGATCTACAATCCGAATGCAGGCTATGCTGGGTGGCTCGATGAATTGCGGATCTACGATCGCCCGCTATATGAGACAGAGATCGCAGCCCTGGCGAACTGAGGAAAGTCCCGCAGGACACTTCTGCGTGCCTTCCTGCAGAAGACCTTGTCGTGATAACAGCACCTAGTCAGAGGCGGAGATACGAAGTGAACTCTCGATGAAGTACAGGTTGGACACCTTATGGCTGTTGCTCTGTCCGCGGTTGTGTGAGCACGGATTTGCGCGCCTCCGCGAGCTGGATCAAGAGGCTCTCCTTGTCCTTGGCCGCGGCGGAATCGTATCGCAGGGACTCAGCCTTCTGCGCCAGCATCCGGAGTCCAGACTCAAATCGGCCCGATAGCACCCATCCCTCCCGATAACCGTGCTTCGCGTTGAACCGTGAGACATGGTCGATCAAGCCCATCCTTCTCATCTTCGCTCGGATGCGCTCCAGGGTGCGGCGGGAGATGGCGTGTTCATGGGCGACCTCGGCCAAGTTAGGCACTATGCCGTGGTCGGCCCATTTGATGGCCAGCCAGACGACAAGGAACGCGTGCTGGTGGTTGCGATTGCATGGAAAAAGCACCTCAGCCAGGTCTGCCAGGTCCGAAAGCCGGTTGATCTTGTTGAATGAGAGTTCGATTCTGGTAGATGTCATTTTGAGGGTGGGGTTTTGAGTGTGAATACGGCCCTCGCCGCGGGACCCCGCGTACGGAGCCTTGTTAAAAAACCGAGCCCGCCATTGGGGCAAACGACCCTTGCACCGAAAAGCGGGTCAATCCGGGAGGTTCGGGCTCATGAAGCCCCATTTGCGGACAGGACAGGCCTTCCGAAGCCCGGTCTC